>CAIYUV010000048.1 GCA_903929475.1 uncultured Spartobacteria bacterium | reverse complement strand
CCGTCGCTGTTTTGCAAACCGAGCAGCCACCGCACACCCGCGCAGCCTGCGGCCTGCGTAATTTCATCCACTGCGCCGAGGCGTGTGAGCGCGAGTAGCGCACCGGGGGTGTCATCCGCGTCGGGCACACCACCGGGCAAATCCGTCCACGCCCAGCCGCCGGGCGCGGCGTGCGTGTAGGGATGCTCCGCGCGCCATTGCTGGCCGAGCAACCACTCGCGCAAAGTGAGTCGTTGTTCCGGCGAAAGTGTGCGCGGCGGGAGCGCTTTGATGGCGAGCGTTGTCGTCCACGTCGCGAGGTTCGTATCAATCGCCCAGCTCCCATCCGTGCGTTGCGACGCTGCGAGAAACTCCACGCCCTTTCGCGCAACAACGTGTTCGCGCAGCCCCATCGCAGCGAGACTCATCGTCACGAACGACGTCAGCGGAGTTGCTTCGAGAAAGCCGCCATTCACAGGCTGGATTGCTTCCAGCACACGCAGCGTATTTTTCTTTGTCAGTGCGCGCAGCAGGCGTGTGAACGGATTCCGCGTCGGCGCGTGGTGGTGAATCACCTGCCCAATCGCAATCAGCGCCGGCAGCGCGTAACTCACCACAGGCAATCGCAGCAGACCCCACAGCCGATGCGAAACCGCAGCCAGCTCGAATGGCAACTTCGGCACGAGCCTCCACTCGATGCGACCCGCCAGCGCGAGCGTCATGAGGATCGGAACCGAGAAAGTGCGATCCTTTCCGTAACGCGCAGCGATGCGTTGCGGGAGTGTCGCCCGCTCGCCGAGCCAGCGCTGCGCCTTGTCTATCGTGTTGCGGAAATCCTCATCCGCTCGCGCCGCGCCAAACGCCGCCCAGCACAGCGCAGTCGTGGAGATGTTCGACTTACTCCGCGTCGTGTCCCCCCACCCGCCGTCCGCATTTTGATGCTCCGCCAGCCATCGCAGCCCACGCACGATCAGCGCCGAATGCGCCGCGCGATCCAGCGTCGCCAGCGCCGTGACTGCCGTCGCCGTGCTCAGCGCACTGCTGGAAAGCTCGCCCGTCCAAAAACCCTGCGGCCCCATCTCGGCCATCAATGCCTCAGTCGCCGTGTGCAGAGCGGCGCGCAACCTTTCATCCGTCATCCTTTGTCCTCCGGCCAAGCTACACCACCTTGTCCTGATCGCGCTTTCGCGCAGGGAGAATCGCGCACGCATCCTTGCAGCCGAAGATGCGACTGATGCGCAACCGATGCCGGCTCACCCACGCATACACACGCTCCGCGATCCAAATCACACCCGGCACCCACAGGAACAACGCCACCGGAACCAGCAGCGGCAGCCGCATCCCCACAAACCGGATGCAGCGCGCACCGCGATAGATGCGCCCGTTTTTCGCAACACAGTGCATCGCCTCCAGCAGTGCCTCGCGCGAAAGCTGGGGCGCGATTTCGGCGGCGCGCGGATCGGTCAGCGGCACCAGCGCGAGTTTTCCCAGCCAATCGAGCCACGTCAGCAACTTCATCTGGAAGATGCAGAGCGGGCACTGGTCGTCGTAGAGCACGAGATGCTGTTTCACGCGGGCACCTTACATGACCGCTGCGCTTTGTCGCGCATTTGCTCCAAGTTGCTGATGAACGCTCAATACGATGGACATTTCCCGTTCCCGCCAGCTTTACTTGCACCATGAAGCACCTCAGATACTCACTCATTGCGGCGGGCCTCCTGATCGCCTCAGCATATGGCCTCGATCCACAAACTTGGATCGTCATTGACGGACGCATCGTGGAGGGCGAACTGCAAAAGGTTTCCGGCAACCTCGTCACCATTCTCGGCAAGGATGGCAAACAACTCCAGTTGGACAAAGCGTCCCTCAGCATCGGCAACAACGAATACATCAAGGAACATTTTCCGGAGCCCAAGTCATTGCTCACAAGCACGACCAGCACAAGGCTGCCCGAGCCGGCGAAGCTTGCCAAAATTGACACGAAAACCTTCAAGGCGGGCGGGATTTTCCACATACTCGATGAAACTTGGGAAGTGCTCGAAACACCTCATTTCAAAGTGATGTTTCAAAAGCCGGTGGACCCGGTGGACACTGCGGAACTCGCCGAGCGCATGTGGTTCGACGCGGCATACGTCCATTCCACTTTTCCAAGTAAATTCACCGGTGTGAAAATGGCCATTTTCCTCGCTCCAACAGACAGCCACTATGACCGAATCGGCAAATGGTATGCGGACACCGTCGCAAAAGTGGGTGGTGAACAAAACGAAGCCGTTGCAGCCAAGATTCGTTCGACGTGGCCGCCGAGCGCTTCCGGCAACATGCATCTCATCGGAGACATCGCGCGCGTGCAGGGAGTGATGGAGTATGCCCGCGTTTTTCGCGCCTATCGCAAAGGCAAGAGCGCCGCTGCCAAACCCGAACCCATCAAAGGTGTTTGGGAGCCGTTCTTCGTCCACTGTCTTGCCAATGACATGATCGAAGTGCAGGCGGGCGGTGTTCCCCAGCAAGGAGCAAAAGGGTATTTCGCTCTCACGACGGGACATTCCTATTTCAAGGAAGTTTCGCTCACCGGAAAATCCGAAACGGGGCTGTTGCGCTCACAGTCTCAAACCGGACTCGACGTCAGCACGGTGGGCGGTCTCGCCGACGCACGCACATGGCCGGTCGAACTCAAAAAACTCGTCCGCAAAGGCGAAGTAAAAGCAACCTTTGAAACACTGACCCTGCTCACACGCGAAGGCGCGGATCCAAAGAGAAATGTGCTCGCCTATTCATGGGCGCGATATCTTGAACACACACATCCTTTCCTGGCCGCATACAACAAACTTGTTCAGCAAATCAACGATACCAACCAGGTTCCGGAACCCGACTATTTCGCAAAATTTTACGGGTTTTCCTCCGGTGCTGCGATGGAGGCGGACTTTCAAAAGTGGCTGCAAAGCCCCGAATTTCACTGAGCACAAACCGTCTCCGTCTCGATGCACTTCTCTCGCGCTTCGGCTACTGCTCGCGCAGTGAGGCGCGTGCGTGGTTGAAAGCGGGGCGCGTCCTCGTCGGCGGTGCCCCTGCGAAATCACCGAGCGACAAAGCCGTGCCCACGAGCGTGCTCGTGGATGGCGAACCCATCGAACACCCGCACGGACTGCTCGTGCTTTTGCACAAACCCTCCGGGCTCGTCTGCACGCACGACGAAGGTGAAGGGCCGACGATTTACGATATCCTCCCGCCGCGCTGGCTGCAAAGAAATCCCCCAGTCACCAGCATCGGGCGGCTCGATAAGGACACCACAGGCGTCCTGCTTCTCACCGACCTCGGCGAAATTGTGCATCGCTGGACTTCGCCAAAGCACAAAGTCCCAAAGCTCTACGAAGTCACCGTGAGCGCCGACCTGCCGCCCGGACTCGTCGAGTTGTTCGCGAGCGGCACACTG
>CAIYUV010000047.1 GCA_903929475.1 uncultured Spartobacteria bacterium | reverse complement strand
CGTGCCGCTTACGTTTTTGTTTCATATTTTGGTGGTTCTTTGTGTTGTGTTTGAACACGCCTTCCACCGCCATTTTATAGCTTAGCCCCTGGCCCGAATTTCGGGGTCCACCTCAAAACACAGGTGTCGAATACGAAGGTCTTTTCGTTGCGCCGGGTGTCCACGTGCAGCGGCACGCAACTTCACGGAAAACTCGGCGCGTGTTGAGTGCGTTGAGGAATGGACAGGAGATATAGTTGGCGGGAACCCGCTTCTTCACTTCTCCGCAAGGCAAAGCATTTTTTCCGCTAGTGCGTTCAATGTTTCAATCCTGCATTCGGTGACTTTGTCGATCCACTCGCGGAGGTGTCTGTCGTGGTGAAAATCACCGCGCGCGAGGCTTTGCCCATGCGGTGAAAGAGAGTGCCAGTGGGGGCCTAAATCTGCCGCCTTTTCAACTGGTTGATCCGAAAGCGGATTCGTAGTAGTTGGCGAAAGTATCGCGGCGCGAATTGCATCGAGCACCGCTGCACCGTCGCACGACTCAACAACGATGCAGAATGCGCGAGCTTTCGCTCGGATTCCCTGTTTCGAAAGCAATGCAGCGAGTGACAAGTTTAGCAACTTGCCGAGCCAAGTCATCACAACGAGATCGCCGTTATTTTTAATGGCGAGGAGCAGATGTGCTTCAATTTCCAAAAGTCCGGCCAGTGCAATTCCTACATCAGCGGCGTAAGGGAGAGAGCGCGAACCGTAGCGTGGCGTCGCTTGATGATCGCCCGTCGCACGCACTTTCTGGATTCCGCCGCTGCCTCCTGGAATTAGTTCGAACGAGCGTCCCGCAATTCGCACGCCGCCCTTTTCATGATCAACTCGTGAAACTCTTGCCACCGAGCGGCCAGTGTCCGCATCTACGAGTTCAATCTCCGCCGTCGGCGCAATATTGCTGTAAATCCGCTGGCTCTCGATGAATTCCCGACCTTCGCTAGCTGGTTCATAGACTCCGTTGCGGTGGTTGAGTAGGCCCATCGCAGTCATGTCCGCAAGGGTTTCACTAAGGAATGTAGGGAGGCGCGGATCGCTCGTTATGCCGAAGGCGTTGGCGAATTGATCCGCAGTGCGACGATTGCCGGGCACCTGCTTTAGATAAGCGAGCACCTGCTGGAGAATCACCGATCTGCGCAACGGCGGATACGCAACAGCAGGCATCCCGATCCGAGCCTGCTGAATCAATGATTCAAAGATAAGACGATCTGCCTCGGTTCGAGCGACGCATAGGACTCGTGTGAGTCCTTTCAACCGCCTACATCCACGTCCGATTCTCTGCAAGAAGCTTGCGAGGCCAAAAGGTGGGTCGAGACACACGACCAAATCCACGTCGCCGATATCGATTCCAACTTCCAAAGTCATGGTAGCAACGCATACCGCTCGCGGTTCGTTACGAAATCGGAACTCGGTGCCCTCCCGCTCTTCTTTGGATAAATTTCCGTGATGTCCGAAAACTGGCATTTTTGCAAAGACACCACGCTGATAAAGCATCGCCTGGTCAGCCTGCTTCCTGCTGTTCACGAAAATCAGAGCTTTATGAACGTCGGCGAATCGTTCCGCACCAGCCGCGACGGCCTCTGCACGCTCCTCGTCACCCTCTGGTTCCATCACAATTTCCGCTTGGACAACACGCTGGCCGGATACGGTTACGAGTTCGGCAGCATCGCCGAGATAGCGACGAGCGGTTGCCGCTGGATTGGAAATCGTTGCGGAAATCCCGATGAATTGGATACCCGCATCTACTCCGCCACGTCGATGCCGCAGGAGTGCGCGCAGGCGATGCAGCAAGAATACAAGCTGATCTCCGCGAGGAGAACCATCGAGCAAATGAACCTCGTCAATGAGGATCGCTCGCACGTCTTCGAGCCGATCACGATTGAATGTCAGCAGTGACTCTGTTGATTCAGGAGTCGTGATTAGGAAGTTCATGCTCATGCCTTCATGAAGCGGGTGGTCGGATGTTTTTCGCCTCAACTCGATCCCCGCTTCGTGACATGGTGATTCAAGTCGTTGGAATAGGTCATTCACCAACGCCCTTGTCGGGGTGATCATCAAGATACTAAGGCCCTGCCATCGTTCGCGAATTGCGTTTTCACAGATGGGTGCCGCTACAGCCTCTGTCTTTCCACCTGCGGTTGGCGCACTCACGAGCAAGTCACGACCTGCGATGATTTGTGGAATCGCCGCAGCTTGAATTGGCCGTAACTGGCCGAAGCGTGCAAAGAACGCGTTCCAGACATTCGGTAGCGATGCTCTCAGAGTCCTGTGTTGCTCTAGGAGTTCGTCAATGTCGGTCGCATCGTCGCTCATGACTCGACGTCGATTGAGGCACGCCAAACATCGAGCGCAGCGACAACTGATTGGACAGCCGTTCGAGCGGAACCATCGCCGCAGGCGACCCAAGAAGCGACAGCCGTCTTGCCTAGGGCGGTGATGTCCGGTTCCGATAAATTGTAGGCTGCACAATAGTCGGATGCGACGCGTGAAAGATAGGCACGGACATGATCTGTCGTAAAGGACTTCACATCAAAGATATCTAAAGGCCCATAGTGTCGCCACATCTGCTCTGGACCCTCATCTCCACGTGGAGTCATCGCAATTACGAGTCCCATATGGCACGGCGTATCAGTAGTAAATGGGTATCCGCCATACCGAAGGCTATGGGTGAGTGCTTCCGGCTGTGAAGGATTGGGGCAGCGATACGTTCCACGATGTCGATGTCCATCCTTGCCTGTCGCAGCCCAAATCAGCCCTCCTACAAAATTCCCCGCTTGGGTCTGTGCGCGCCAGTTCAAATCTTGCCACTTTTCCATTTCATCAATGATGATAATTATTCCTTTGAATCCGAGCAGTCTACCCAGCTTGCCAAGTCCAGAGAGCACGTAAGAGGCAAAGTCTCCTTGGGTTCCTGCTGTGAAATGAGGCCAATGATGGGGTGCAGGCGGTAGAATGTGAGTATTGCGAGCAACATGAGCCGGAAAGTTGGGGTCTGCGGAAAGTAGTCCGAGAAGTGCGGGCTTGTCCAAGAGTCTCAAGTCGCTGAGTAACCACGCCAATGGTTCACACTCGATATGTTGTTCAAGGTAGCGACGCGCTTCTGTGGCCGATTTATCCTCGTGTCGGCGCGAGTAAAGGTGCGAATGAACGAATTTCGCAAGACCAACAGTCCCATGTTCGGCAGATCCGGGTATCTGCAAATTGCGCATGAGATCACGATAGACGTGATTTGGCTTGTTGAGCTGATTCTCCGAAGCATCAATTTCGGTGCGGGCGACGAGGAAGCCCTTTTCTAGTGCGTCTGATTGGAGCAACCGAAGCGCGAAACTTTTTCCCTGTCCATAGACGCCACGAATGATCCGAACTGCACCGTGTCCCGGACTTACCGAATTGAGAAAGCTCTCGACGTCTACCTCGAACGACTCCACTCCAACCGCAAGGTGATGGAGATCTTCGGACGCTGGCGGCAACCCCGTTCGTATCGCCTCGAACATCCGCCTCAGCCGGTTCCTGTCGGAAGCGACTTTGTTCGTCGGGACTGAGTTTCCATCTACGCCATTTACCTTCGCGGCTGGAGCTAATGGAAGTCGGGAATTCAATATCGCAAATTCACCACGCCGCGACACCGGCACGTGCAGGAGCCGATCGTTCGCATCGCGAACGAGCCAGTTCATCCCCTCAACTCGTTCGAGACGACACTCGCCAAAGATCGGATGGCTCAGCAGAAGTAGAATGCCCGGCCTATCCATAGCCTATTCACCCGCGTTCTCTGTATCGGCGGCATCCGCGCCCCGCAGTTCATCACTCACGCCGGCGAGCAGACGTTCTGCTGCCGCAGCATCGATTTCTGCGAAACCGTTTTCGCGGGCATTTTTGAACATTTGAACGCATGATTTTACAAAGAGCCTTCGCGTGCCCGTGCCCATCGTTTCCTGGATCGCCGCAGTTGCAAGCTGCTTTAAGCTGCGTTCCAGAGCGGCACCGTCCTCGCACTGAGCGGCAACATCCTTGAACAGAGCGGCATTGTCCTCGAACGCGAAATCGTAGGCGGCACCAAATATCTGCGCGATGCGGCGACCGATTTTCAAAAGAAGATCGGACTCCTTGATACCCTCAATTGTATTGAGGGGGATGCGTGTTGATGGACCACAGCGCTGGAGCAGCGCAGGGTATTGCACGGCGAAGTTTGTGAAGAACTCCGGCATCACCGCGTAAAGGAATACAGTGCCCGGCAGCTCTCCTTGGTTGCAGCGATTGATGACACTGAGTAAATTCTCGCAGGCAACCTTCTGCCCTTTAGCCGACATGAGACTCAGCGTGCGACGGGCCTCGTCGAACAGTAGGACGGTGCCCGCAGCGAGTCCTGATCGTTGCAACAACTGGCACATTGAGCGAAGCACACGGAAGCCGTTAGCCTTATCGATCTTCTCATAAATGCCGAGCTTTTTGAGTTCCGCAGGCGGCACCGGTTCACCCCGGAGGTAGAGCCCTGAGAGGTTCGTCTTCTCCTCGTCGCTATTCAGACGGGCGAGTAGATGAATCACTGCTGCGGACCGGAGTGCTGTGCTTTCAACGGCCAAGTTCTTCAGTTCGGTCTCCACCCATCGAACAGCCTCAGTCTTCATGCCTTCGTCAGGGACGCCTGTTAGAACCTGCGGAAATTTACGATCCAGCAACTGCGCCAGTGCTACATCCAAGCCTTTGCTGCGATCAACATCGCCAGCATTCATGGGCCGCGCCTGCACGGCGCGAGCCACCGCCCCATACACTCGATCGGGACGGTCGAGGGGGCACTCATCCTGCGAAAGTTCAACGAATGCGGTGACGTAGTTCAATTCCCAGGCGATCTCTTGAAAGCAGCGCAAGAACTGAGTCTTCCCGTTGCCGTAATCGCCTTCTACCCATTTGCAGATGCCTTGTCCGTCGAGACCGTCAGCACTCGCACAAAGTCCTTCGAGATACTCTTCGCGAAACCGGCGCAGAATCGGCCCTGTGCCAACGTTGAGATGCAAGGCTCCAAGCTTCGGCGGTTGTCCAGATGTGCCGAGGCTGTGTATGATGTTCAACGCTTCTCGCTTATCGGGCAGTGCGGAGGTTGGTGTAGGAGTGGTAGGCATGACGATATTTCTCAGGTGTTGGCTAGCAGCACGATTGCTTGGAAGAAAGTTCCCTCACCCCATCCTTGCTGGAGGTTTGCTGGGAAAAAAATGGACTTTTTGGAGTTGCCGGCGTTTTCGATCACGGCCGTTTCCAGTTTGAAGCGCCGCGCCCGCTCAAGGTTGAACTCCGAACTGATGAGCGATTTTACCTCCACCACAAACCGGGCTGGTGGATAAACCTCTGCCTTCTCTCGCCCTTTTCGCGCGCCGCTCCGAATCCAGTTCATCTCCCGATAAACGGCAGGAAGTTCGCCGCGCAGGTCGCCGACGAATGAAGGGTTCCTCTTCCTCGCTATCGTCACACGGATGGCTTCTTCAAGCTCCTCGGCAATATCGATCAGATCGTTTTTTTTAGGGGGCGCAAGAAGCCCGCTGCTCAACTCCTGTGCCTTAGCTACGATTAAATCCGCATCGAATGGAATGTCCCCCGTTACCTCGATTTTTGAGAATTCCAGTTTCGCAGCGTCGTGCGCAGGCACGAGCTTCAAAAGAAACGGCCCGAGCGTCAGGTCGTCACCCCTTTTTACGAAAGGCAGGCCCGCGGCATCGGCGGCGGAACGGGTGTCCGCGATCAATGTCCGTTCCTGAGTTCCAACCAGCACACCAATTTGCTGCTCAATCAAAGCTGTGATCTCAGCACCAGAAAACTTGTGCTGAAAATCGGGCGTTTCCTTCAGTTCAGCCGCGAGTTTTCTGAGCGTTTGCAACGGGCGCTTGTCGGCGGCGAGATCCTTTTCCGCTTGATGCAAAGCGCCTCGGAGTTTCGTCAGAAGCTTCACTTGTGCGGTGAGTTCCTGTTCTGCTGCGGAAAGCTTTGTATGGAGATCGCTCATGTGCTGCGAAAATATTCACCTCACAATTGTCGGCAATCGGTGCCGTGACGAGTCCGAAATATTTCGGTCTGAAGGCGAGATATAGCTGCCGGGGTCATTTCGCCGCACTGTGCAACAGCGGGCAATCGAAACACAAGGCGCGATGCGTCTTCTCACCTCACAAACCGCCACGCTCCGCGCTTGAACAATTTTGCCCTCGCCTCCAACTCCGACAGCTTTGCCAGATACTTCTGCGAATCCCTCCCATCGTAGAGCGGTGTGTGAGGTGGACCCCGAAATTCGGGCCAGGGGCTAAGCTATAAAATGGCGGTGGAAGGCGTGTTCAAACACAACACAAAGAACCACCAAAATATGAAACAAAAACGTAAGCGGCACGAAGCCGCATTTAAGGCCCGCGTCG
>CAIYUV010000046.1 GCA_903929475.1 uncultured Spartobacteria bacterium | reverse complement strand
GGCGCATTGCTTGCGTCCGACCGGTCAACCCTCCCTTCATCGGAGCTTGGGCTGGTGGCCTGACAGCCGCGTAAATTCATCTTCGAGCATTTTCGAGTGGCGCTCCTAGCCTTAGAGTTGAGGCTAGGGGGAAGCCCATGACAATCAACTCGCTTTCCGCCCAGCTTCCTTTCACTACTAAGGATGGCAGCACCATCCGCAGCATTTTGGACCGCACCAATGCGCCGGTGCAGAACCAAAGTCTTGCTGAGGCCACGGTCCACGTCGGCCAGCCAACCGAGCGCCACTACCACAAGCTCAGCGAAGAATTCTACTTCATCCTCGAAGGGCAGGGGAGCATGGAGATCGACGGCGAAACCCGCCACGTCGCCCCTGGCGATGCCATTCTGATTCCACCCAACGCGTGGCATCAGATCACTGCGTCACAGACAATTCGCTTTCTCTGCTGCTGCGCGCCTCCATATGCGCATGAGGATACTTTTTTCTAAAAAAATAGCACAATAATGGATGGCAAATGAACTCATTCCGACCTTTTTCGGCACACCAGAGTGCGGGGAATGTTCGTTGGTGGGCATGCCTGCGGATTTGTCCTGGCACGACTCAAAAGCAATTACTTAGCAGAAGTGCATTTAGCCTTTCGAGTTCGAGAGCAGGATCTCCGTCCCTTGTTTCCAGCAAGCCCAATCGTGCCCGCCCTCGATCTCGATCAGTTGATTGGGCTTCAAGATGGAGCGAGCAAAGAATCGATTGCTGGCCAGCAGTCTGTCGCTTTTGCCCACTGCCAGCGCGATGGGAAAAGGCGGGCCTGAACGAGAAAGCCACTGGCGCTTGATATCGATCCACATTTTCTGAAGCGCCTCCGCCTTGTTGCGCGGAGTTACCACTGGGCTCTCCCATTTTTCTAGACCGCCTGCTCGCTCGATCTCAGCCATAGGCTCCTTGTCTCCAACAAAGGGCGAGAGAAGAAGCATTTCATCCACCTCTCCAGGGTAACGAAGGGAGTATATGAGTGCCCCGAGTCCGCCCATTGAGACACCAATGATGGTTATCCTCAGTCCCTGTTTTTTTGCCGGGCCAATGATTTCCTCATGCAGACAGGCATCCGCCAGCCCCCTCATGTAATAGCCCATATGCAGATCGGGAGCCACGATTCGCGCCCGGGGGCGCTTCTTCTGGACAAGGTCCACAATGCCGAATTGAACAAATTCCTCAGGCCGGCTCAATCGTCCCGGCAGGAGCAGCACCAGTTCCTGGGCCTTGTTCCCTTGGGGTTCAAATTGGAGCTTCCGCAGAGGCCGCGTCGCCGGGGCGAGAAGCAGACGACAAGCCGACATCGGCAGAGCTGCCAATGCCGTCATGAAATGGAGAAACTTGGAACGCATCATAAAGAGAGATCGGATATGCCTTTTATGGCCTGATGGGTGTTCGGTGTGGACAATGACTTACGAATTAAAGGTGGCTCGAACTCGCAATATAAAAAGTTCCATTCTTCGACCTTAACCCTTTGTTGCAGTTGCGCCATAAGTTCGAATGAAGTCGAGTTCGACTGAGAAGGGGGTCTGCTTTTTATCGCCGATCAAAATACTGACGCGGCGAACCTTGGAGGTATCCAGTCGCTCATCGGGCAAGTCGAGGCCTCGAAAGCTGCCTTTAAAACCGGCAAAGGGAATCTTCGCTTTCATCCACTCGCCCTTGATGGTGGTAAACTCGGCCGCGAAGGACACCTCCATGCCCCGAAAAACGGCGTCGGTAGCGAGTCGCACCTGATACGTGCGACCATCGCCCTTTACACGAATCAGCAGTCCGAGGTGGCTGCTGAGATCCAGTTTCAGACCGCCACTGCGGAAGGTCGAAAAACCACCGTTGTTTTCCAGCGATAGCATGCCGCTAAACAACATCGTCCCAGCATCGCTCGGAGTCAGTTTTCCCTCTGACAGCCCGCCCATCACTCCATCATTCACAACCTGCCAGTCGATGCCGTCTTTGCCGTCAAACTCCGTGATCGAATGCGCGCGCGGCGCGCTGGGTTCATCCGCCCCCTTGACTCCGATGGAAAAACACAGCCCAAGTCCGCAGGCTGCGACCAGGGTTGGATGAAGAGATGCGGTATCCACGGCGGGCAAACGCAAGGCTGCCAGTGAAAAAGCTGCACTGAAGAAAATGGGGCCGAACATGAGAATTAACAGCATCCATGGCCCAATGAAAGGACATAGTCTCTCTAGGGACATCCACTCAGCAGCCAAAGCCAAAGGCAACATGCCGAACCAACAGGCTAGGGCAACTTTGACTGCGTGATAACGTAAATATCGCATCCTTTAGAT
>CAIYUV010000045.1 GCA_903929475.1 uncultured Spartobacteria bacterium | reverse complement strand
GCGAGGGTGAGGGATTCGACGCTGTGGATGTCGAGATGCGTGGTGGGCTCGTCCATGAGGAGGAGGTTCGGCGGGTCCACGAGGAATTTGATGAGGTTCAGCCGCGTCTTTTCGCCGCCGCTGAGGATGTCGGTCTTTTTGTAGATATCGTCTTTGCGGAAGAGGAAGGAGCCGAGGATGCCGCGCGCTTCGTTTTCGCTGAGGTCCTTGCCGCTTTCCATGACTTCCTGGAGCACGTTCTTGTTGGGATCGAGCGTGGCGGAGCGGTGCTGGCTGAAGTATCCAATCTTGGCGTTGAGGCCGGGCGTGCGCGTGCCTTTTTGAAAGTCCACGACGCCCGCGAGGATTTTCAGCAGTGTGGATTTGCCTGCGCCGTTCGGGCCGACGAGCACGGTGCGTTCGTCGCGCTCGATGGTGAGGTCGAGCCCGCGATAAACCTGCGTCGCGCCGTAGGCCATGTGGATGCCTTCGAGCGTCATGGCGCGCTGGCCGATGCGGGGCGGCTGCGGGATTTGGAAACGGAACGGCTTTTTTGGAGGCACGGGTTTTTCGATCAGCTCCATGCGCTCGATTTGCTTGAGCTTGCTCATCGCCTGCGAGGCCTTCGATGCGACGCTGCGGAAGCGGTCTGCGAATTCCTGCAACGCTTCGATTTCCTTCTGCTGGTTTTTGTAGGCGGCGTTTTGCTGCTCGTAGCGTTCTTCTTTCTGGCGGAGGTAATCGGTGTAGTTTCCGGTGAAGCTGTGCAGCTTTTTCTCGGCGATTTCATACACGCTCTGCACGATTTCATCCATGAACTGCCGGTCGTGAGAGATGAGGAGGACGGCGCCGGAATAGTTTTTCAAATACTGCTGGAGCCAGAGCAGCGAGAGCAGGTCGAGGTGGTTCGTGGGCTCGTCGAGCAGGAGGAGGTCGGGCTCCATGACGAGAAGGCGGGCGAGGTGTGCGCGCATCACCCAGCCGCCGCTGAGTTCCTTCGCTTTGCGATCATAATCCGTATCGCGATAGCCGAGGCCGCGCAGGATTTTCTTGGCCTTCGCCTCCACCTGCGGGTTGCTCAGCGCTTCGTGCTTGGCGTGGGCTTCGAGGTATTCGGGCGAATCCACGCTGCCTGTTTTTTCCAACTCATGCAGCCGCGCTTCGAGTGCGGGAAGTTCGCCAGCGCGCCCGGTCGCCACGTCCATCACGGTTTCTTCGCCGACGACTTCGCCCTCCTGCGGGAGATAGCCGACCATTGTCCACGCATCGCGCTCCATGACGCCGGAGTCGGGATCGTTTTCGCGCAGGATGATCGAGAAGAGCGTGGACTTGCCTGCGCCGTTCGGGCCGACGAGTGCGACGCGTTCGCCGTAGTTGACAGTCATGGACGCGCCCTCGAAGAGCATGCGGCCACCGGCGGAGACTTTGAGATCGCGGATTGTGAGCATTTTAAAAAATCGGGGGCGAGGTGTTAGACGAGCCGTCCGCCTTGGGCGAGAGAATCATTGCTTCCGCATGGCATAAAATTTGGTTCAGAGTCCGCCATGCTTCGCCCATTCATCGCCCTGCTCGCGTTTTGTGCCCTGCTGTTTCTCAGCGGCTGCTCGTCCACCCGCTACGAATACCGCTACGTGCGGGGAAGGACGGCGACGCTCAGCGGCGGCTACGCCATCGCACCGGAATCCGCACCCGCAGCCGTGCATGCGGCGATTGCCGCCGGGAATCGCATCGCCGGCCTGCCCTACTGCTACAGCGGCGGACGATGCGATGGGATTGATTCGGGCTACGATTGCTCCGGTGCTGCGTCCTACGTGTTGCGCGAAGCGGGTCTGCTGCGCGGCTGCGAGACGTCGAGCGGCTTCCGAAGCTACGGGTCGCGCGGGCTTGGGAAGTGGATCAGCGTGTATGCGAAATCCGGTCACGTCTTCCTCGTCGTCGCCGGGCTGCGCTTCGACACCGGCTGGCACGACTGCAACGAAGGCCCGCGCTGGACGACCCAAAGCCGCCCCGCCAGCCGCTACAGCATCCGGCATCCCTCGGGGCTGTGAGGGTAGGCGCTACGCTTCATTCAAGCGGCGCGATTGGTAAAAGTGGCTCTTGCTGCCTCGCGCGGTTCCAGTCGTTCCGTAGCTCTTCCAG
>CAIYUV010000044.1 GCA_903929475.1 uncultured Spartobacteria bacterium | reverse complement strand
GGGCTGCCGGGCCATTCCGTGGCGATGCGCCAGAGGTTGCCGATGCCGAAGGAATATGGCCGCGCGTGCGGCAGCGGGGCGTAGTGCAGGTCGTAGCAGTGTTCGCTGAGAAATTCGCGGAAGGACTCATCGTCTTTTCCTCCAAAGATTCTGAGCAACTCGGTGCGCGTTTCGGGGATTTCCACACGGCGTTGCGCCTCTTCGTTGAGCAGGCCCTCGCTCGTCGCACCGTGGTAGGTGCAAAGCCACGTGTCTGCTTCCACCGGCGCGCTGTCCACGTGAAAGGAAATCACGTCCGTGCGCACGGGCCCCGGTTCTTCGTCGCGAGGATAGCCGTTGATGCAGTTGAGCGTGGGGTCGAGGTCGTGTTCGCGAAGAAGTCGTGAGTCTTCGAGCATCATCGCGATGGCTGCGCGGCCTGCATCGCTCACCGGGAGGCTGGCGAGTTGCGCTTCGTCGAGAACATGAATCCCTTCGCTCACGACGAGATGTTTCAGCACTTCGCCGAAATCCCCGCCCAGTGGGCGCGGCCAGCAGAGTGCATTCACACCATCCGCAAAGGGCGTCGTGAGCAGTGCGTGGAAACTGTTCACGCGCTTGATACGCGGGGAATTGGGTAAGGTGAATGGAGTCACGTGCGAAGAAAGTGAGACACTACAATGATGTGGATGCCGGCTCTACCGATTCAGTATCCGTTCATGCTGGGCGCGGGTGTGCGACTTGCAATGTCGCGCAGCAACTACAGCCCTTTCGGCAGACCTTTCAGCGCATCCTTGAGCGCCTTGTGAACCTGCCCCTCGGCGTCATCATCATCGTCGTCAGCAGCCTTCTTGGGAGTGGGAGGAGTCGCATCGTCGCCACCGCTCCAATCGAGGCCTTCGGTAAAGATCTTCACCGTGCAGCCCGACGCCGCAGGCTGAATCATGATCGTCAGTTTCGCATCGCCCTGCTCGCGCTTGAGGATCGCATTCTTCTTCCCGTTCAAACTTCCGGCGCCGTCCTTCCAGCCTTGTTGCTTGAGATTCGCCGAAAACTCCTTCGTCACCGCCTCCACCGACCGCGTGCTGTTAAATTGGATCTGATCCACGATCTGCTTGAACTCCACATCGGTCGCATCCTTCGGAAGCGGCAGCTTTCGCGCGGGGATGAGCGGACCGGCTGCGGCCTTGCGTTCCTTTTTCACAGGCTCGTCCGTTTCATCCTCGGGCGGCTTTGGCGTGGCCGCCGGTGCTTTGTGCGCTTTCGCCGGCATCGGTGCGGCAAACGTCATGTCCACCTCCCATTTATCCCCAAACGTATCGAGTTCCTCGCCTGTGGTTACGCGACCGGTCACATTCCCGCCCGCGATTTTAAACTCGGCCATCTTGATTCTTCCCACCGAACTGAACCCCTGTTTCTTGTGCGCGCTGTGGGCCACTTCGCAGCCGAAAATCCCGCCATCGAGATCCACGCTCAGAATCAACGCACTGCCGAGCTTCCCAAACACAGCGTCGAACGAAGGCTTCTTCGATGTCGCAGGGTCTTTCTCCGTGAAGATCACTTTCACCGCTTCCTTCCCGCCGAAAGCCTCTTCCTCCTCCACGATCACAAATTTGATCGCCGCATTCTTCCCGTTGCCGAGGAACTTTCCAGTCACCGTCGGTTTCACCGGCGCATCGGGCTTCGCGTTGCCATTTCCCGGATTCGCCGGAGTCTGCGCCGTGGCGAAATCCGCCAGCGTCAGCGCGAGCAAGGTCGCAGAAATTTGCCAGAAACGTAGGAAAGGAAAGGTATTCATGGATGGGTGATGGCGATTGGTTGCAAAGGCTTTTGGTGTGTTCACGAGAAATTGGCGAGCGAACTTATGAGCGCTTTCTTACGCGGCGCATTGACGTCTTAGAAAGACACGGCTGCGATCCAAAACCCCCGCGCATTGCTACGGTGCGAAGACCTGCACCGCTTCACTTGGCGTGCTGTAGCCGTGTTTGTTGTGGGCGAGGAGTTGGATTTGGGCGCGGGTGGCGGAGGGGAGGGTGATGACGGCTTGGTTGTCGGTGAAAAGGCCGAGGTCAAGCGGAGTCGTGGAATTTTGCAGGAGCGCGAGCAGTTTGTAACGGGTGGCGCGGCGGGCGCGGGGCCAGTGGACGATGAGGATGCCGCTGCCGGGCGCGCCGGGGGCGACGGTGGGGCGGTCGGGGACTTCGGGTGTGTCGGGGTCGGCGGGGCGGTTGAAACCGAAGGCGAGCCAGCGTGGATCATCGCCCGCGATGAGCTGGCCGAGTTCTTCGCGCAGGCCGGTGATGCGGCGGCGGAGGGCCACTTTCGCCGAATCGCGGATGGCGAGCGCCGCGCTGTTGTCCACCTCGGCCTGGTTGAGCGCCGAGCGCGCCGTCGAGATCGCCTCGTAAATGGCCGACGCCCGCGCCGCCGTCAGCGCGAGTTCCGGGTGGTTTGCGTCCGTGATTTCAAACTGCGGATTGCCGCCGAGGAAATCGCGCATCGCCCCGAGCAGCGCAAACCGCGCATCGCGCAAACGCGGTGCCGCGAGCGAGCCGCCGGAAAACCCCGCCTGCTCCCAAGTCGCGTTCCAAGTGCGCCCCAGCGTCATCTTCCCGATGTGCAAAAAGAGCGCGATGAACTCCGCCGCATCGCGATCCGCCGAGCGGAGCGCCGCCGCCGCCGCCGATTTAGCCACCCGGCACGAAAGCAGCGCACTTTCCGCCGAAGTCAGTGCCGCCCGGTCGTTGCGGATGCGCGCAGCGGTGTTTTGCAAAAGGCCGATGCTGGCTTCGTGGAGTTGCGCGCCGTCCGCCACATCTTCGGCGAGGGCGACGAGCGGGGTATAATTGACGGGAGTGATGTTCTGCGACATAGGAGTTGAGGTTTTGACGCCCGAAATTCTGCCCCCGAAACGCCGTTTTTCAAGGGAGAATTGCTAAAAAACGCCCTCTTCATGACCATGCAGGACAAAGCACCGTCCAACAACCCGAAAGGGATGTCGCAGTGCCACAGAGCGCGCTGCATTGAGGCAAATGGAATGTTCGAGTGCCACAGAGCAGGCTGCATCGAGGCAGATGGCATTTTGCAGTGCATTAAAATGCGCTGCAATGAGCCAAATCGAGCGTTAAAGTGAGTCAATGCAGGACGCATTGAGAGACATGAAGTATTCAAATACCTCAATGCAGACTGCAATATAGTGCAACAATATTCAAAGTGCCTCAATGCACGCTGCAATGATTCACATCAACGTTCGATGTGTATTAATGCAGCCTGAAATAGCACAAAATAACTCTCGATAGGCACCATTGCAGCCCGCAACAAAGCACATCAATACTCGATGAGCCTCAATGCACGCCGCAACAAGGCACTTCAACACCCCGTCAAGAAACACGAACACCGGATTTTTCGACCACGGATATCACGGATGGCCACGGATGAGCGGAACATGCCATCCCACAAATTCCATCCATGCCCATCCGAGTCATCCAAGGCAAACCACCCCCACCATCCCAGTTCGCCGAGCGCTTTCAAAGCCCCCAACACACCATCCAGCCCATCGCATCCCGCCCCAACCCACCCAAAATCCCCACCCGCCAAAAATCTCGCGCCAACCCGCCAACCCGCAAAGCCATTTGCCTTCACCCTGAAAACCACGAAGCGCATGGAGCCACGGGATCTCTTCCGGCTTGCTGGCAAGATGCCGCGCTGCTCTCCTTAACCCATGCCCACACCGCTCACAATTCCACTGCGGATCGATGCGGTGTTTTCCATCGCTACTCCTTCCTATGAGTGAAACCCAAATGCGGTCGGCAACTTGGATGAGGTTCATTCGACTTTTCGCTGTGCTCTTCAGCCTCACTTTTTCGACAAGCCTTGGTGGTTATTGGTTTCTTGGTTCCGTTTGCAGGCAGGAGCGTGTTTTTGGTGCTCTGTTCCGCATGTTCCTCTACCATTATGAGCATCCAGCACAGTATCTCGGTCTCGTGGCATTTATTTATGCTCTTGTGGCGGCAGCTTGGGGTATTCGCACGCGATCCACTGGCTGGCGAATGCACGCAGGCTTGGTGGTAGTAATTGTCACAACGCTACTTCTCAGTAGTGCTGTTGGAGGCGTTCTTTGGACCTTTCATGATATGCAGGCGGGATATTTTCCACCGTGGGATCGGCGGCTCGGCATATTCGCAGAGGGTGCCATGACCGGAGTCCAGATCGGCTGGCTCATTGTTCTGCTTTCGTTCCCGCTCAATCTCTTCTGCACGCTTTTCGCGTATGTAGTGACTTGCTATTTCGTCCAACGAGATCGCAGTGCCTGATTTTGTGCGACAGCGAAGGCTACACGTCGAAGATTTTTCCGGGGTTGAGGATGTTGAGGGAGGCGAGGGCGCGTTTGAGTTGTTTCATCAACGCGAGGTTGGATTCGCCGATGGCTTTGGGGAGGAAGGGTTTTTTGGCGAGGTCGACGCCGTGTTCGCCGGTGATGGTGCCGCCGAGGTGGATGGCGAAATGCCATTCGATGAAGTTCGTCGCGGAGGCGGCGGATTTCGGCGAGGATGTCGTTTTCGTTTATGGCTCAGGCTTTCGGCGGTTCTTCGCGGAGGATGCAGGTTTCACCTTCGTCCGGCATCGGATTGGCGAATGTGATGCCTTGTGCGGCGGAGGTGTGTTCGCGCTTTCGGATTGCATCCATGAATTTCTTTACGTCGTAATCGGCTGCACGGGCCATTTCATCGCGTGTGTGGCGGATTTCGGCGAGTATCGAGTTCGGTTGCATGGTGTTCATAGTGGCAGGAGTTGTTCTGGCGTGCAAATGACGGGGCAGGCGTATCCACGTCTGGCACAGATGCGCTCGATGCGCCGAAAATTGTGTGGGTTACTGATGTGTTTGCAGTTCCACGTAAGGAGGAAATCCATCGCGTGGACGATGCTGAGGGCGATGTGTGCTGCGTCTGCAGTGGCGTTCGGTGGAATAATGCCGTCGCGCAGGAGTAGTTCGATGATCTCATCCGCTTGGGGCAGTGCAGACAGCCGTGGGACACTGGCGAGGATTTCCATCCGGGCCTTCGACATGGAGCCGTCTCCTTCGGAGACTTCCGCTATGACGATTTCGGAGGTGAAAAGATCGTATTCATGCCGTTTGGTATCCCACCATTCTGTGGTGGTTTCTTGATCGGCAGTGATGCGGAGGTCGCGGCTGCGACGGGCGACGAGGTAGCTGGGGATGGTGGTTTCGAGATAGAGGCGCGGCTTCATTGGCTGGATGGTTCTATCGCATCATTCCTTCGTGCCGCTGCCGTGTATCGGAGCTGTCGGTTGTGGGGGCTTTTGAACCGTGTCAGCTACGAGCTGCTTGCCGACGACGTGCGCGTGAATGGTCACTTCATCGCCACTGTGGAGGTCTGTGCTGGCTGGTAGTTCAACAGGAAGAGAACTCATGTGTGGAGGCTGGCACGCTGCGGATAGAGGGTCAATCGCAGCGTCGGAAGGGCGAATGGGTTCTCGGTGGGCTTGCACTTGGGCGGTGGGGGAAACATCTTGGCGGTATGATTTTTCGTTTTGCTTTTGCACTGGTGGCTTCGGCTGTGTTTGCGGGGGAGGATGCTGCGCTGGAGGGACGGTTTGTTTCCAATGCGCGGCAGCTCATTATTGAGGGGAAGCGGAGCGGGGAGGGGTATTTTTCGCCGGATGGGAAGCGGATGATTTTTCAAAGTGAGCGGGAGGCGGGAAATCCGTTTTATCAGATGTATGTGCTGGATTTGGAGAGCGGGGAGACGACGCGCGTGTCGCCGGGGACGGGGAAGACGTCGTGCGGTTTTTTTCAAGCGGGGACGGGGCGGGTGTTGTTTGCGAGCACGCATGAGGATGCGGATGCGGTGGCGAAGCAAAAGGCGGAGCTGGAGTTTCGCGCGAGCGGGAAGCAGCGGCGGTATTCGTGGGATTACGATGCGGCGATGGATATTTTTTCGGCGAATGCGGACGGGACGGGGCTCGTGAATTTGACGAAGTCGCCGGGCTATGATGCGGAGGGGGCGTTTTCGCCGGACGGGAAGAAGATTGTGTTTTGTTCGCTGCGCGGGGCTTTTCCGCTGGAGAATCTCTCGGCGGAAAATCGGGCGCGCTATGACAAGGAACCGTCGTGGTTCGGCGACATCTACATCATGGATGCGGATGGATCGAATGTGCGTCGGCTGACGAATGCGCCGGGCTATGATGGCGGGCCGTTCTTTTCGCCGGATGGGGAGCGGGTCCTCTGGCGGCGATTCGATGCGAGCGGGATGAATGCTGATATTTTCACGATGAAGCTCGATGGCAGCGATGTGCGGCGGCTGACGGATTTTAAGGCGATGTCGTGGGCGCCGTTTTTTCATCCGAGCGGAAAGTATGTGGTGTTCACGTCGAACAAGCTGGGGTTTGAAAATTTCGAGCTGTTCCTCGTGGATGCGGCGGGCGGGCGCGAGCCGGTGCGGGTGACGTTCACACCGGGCTTCGACGGGCTGCCGGTGTTTTCGCCGGATGGGAAAAAGCTGTCGTGGGCGAGCGGGCGCACGTCGGACGGGAAGTCGCAGATTTTCCTCGCGGACTGGAATCACGAGGCGGCGTTGAAGGCGTTGGAGGCGGCGCCGAAGCGGGAAGCAGCGGGCGCGCAAGATGTAGAAATAAAAACCAAGTCTGTCGAAACAGGCAGGGGGATTACTGAACAAAATATTGATTGGTTATTGAGAGAGGTTCCGGGTGCTGGTGCACACGAACTGCATACAGAGATTTCGGAGGAGGATGCGAAGGCCGAAGTGAGCTGGCTTGCGGATGAGCAACGTGATGGCCGCGCGGTTGGTAGCGATGGCGCGCGGATGGCGGCGGATTGGCTGGCGGAGTATTTTAAAAAGACGGGGGTGATACCGCTGCCCGGCGTTGATGGATACTTTCATCCGTTTGAATTTAATTCGGGTGAGCGTGTGGATGCGGGGAAGTCGGCGCTGAAAATCAATGAGGGTGCGCCTGCGGTGCTCGACCGCGATTTTCGTCCGCTGCCTTTCAGCTCGAATGAGGAGGCGCGTGGTGCGGTGGTTTTTGCGGGCTATGGGCTGAGCGTGCCGGAGGGGGCGGGGCAGCGACGCTACAACAGTTACGAGGGGCTGGATGTGAAGGACAAGGTGGTGCTCATCCTGCGCTACGTGCCGGAGGGCGTGGATGCGCCGCGTCGTGCGCATCTGAATCGCTACGCCGGCCTGCGCTACAAAGTGATGATGGCGCGCGAACGTGGCGCGAAGGGCGTGCTGGTGGTGACGGGACCCAACTCGCCGAATGCGGGCGAGCTTTTGCCGCTGAGCGGCGACGGGAGTAATGCGGACAGCGGGTTGCCTGCGCTGAGTGTGAGCGGGGCGTTTGCCGATGCGTTGCTGAAGCCGGCGGGGAAGACTGTGAAGGAATTGCAGTCGGCGCTTGATGATGAAAATCCGCACGCGCAGGGAGGGTTTGCAGTGCCGGGCGCGTCCGCGACTTTCGCTGCGGGTGTGATTCACGAAAAGAAGACGGATCGAAATGTGATCGGTTGCATCCCGGTGAAGGGTGCGACGGAATGGGTGATTCTCGGCGCGCACTACGATCATCTCGGTCGTGGAAAAG
Organism: uncultured Spartobacteria bacterium; assembly: GCA_903929475.1. Taxonomy (GTDB): domain Bacteria; phylum Verrucomicrobiota; class Verrucomicrobiia; order Chthoniobacterales; family Chthoniobacteraceae; genus SXWH01. Next base: position 45,786 of record CAIYUV010000044.1, on the reverse strand, counting down.
GCAGCGGCAGTTCGCTCGCTCGCGCTGGCGAGGAAGGAAAAATCCATCCCGGCGCGGATGACAACGCGAGCGGCACTGCGATGGTCTTGGAGATTGCCGCCGCGCTGGCGAAGGAGCACGCGGAGCGCCCGGAGAAATTCCGCCGCAACGTGGCGTTTGCGCTGTGGAGCGGCGAGGAGTCGGGATTGCTGGGCAGCAATGCTTTCGTGGAAAAGCCGCCGCTCGATTTGAAAAATGTGGTCGCCTACATCAACGCCGACATGGTGGGGCGGCTGCGCGAAAATAAGTTGCTCGTGCAGGCGGTGGGGTCTTCGAAGTCCTGGCCGCGCATCATTGAAAAACGCAATGTCGCAGCGGGTTTCGCGCTCACGTTGCAGGAAGACCCGTATTTGCCGACCGACGTGACTTCCTTCTACCCGAAGCGCATCCCGGTGCTGAATATTTTCACGGGTAGCCACGAAGACTATCATCGCCCGACGGATACGGCGGACAAAATCAACGCCGATGGCATCGCGCGCATCGCGACGTTTGCGAAGGGCATCGTGCTTGATGTGGCGCAGTCGCCGGAGCGGCCCGAGTTTTCGCGCGTCGAGCGCAAGGATCAAGGCGGCGGGCGCGATCAGATGCGCGCCTATCTCGGAAGCATCCCGGATTATGCTACCGAAGTGAAAGGCGTGAAGCTCAGCGGAGTGCGCGCCGACAGTCCCGCCGAGAAAGCCGGGCTGAAAGGGGGCGATGTGATTGTGGAGTTTGCCGGACAAAAAATTGCAAACATCTACGACTACACCTACGCGCTCGACTCAGTGAAAATCGGCCAGCCCGTGAAGGTCATCGTGGAGCGCGAAAGCAAGCGCGTGGAAATCACCGCGACACCCGAGGCGCGGAAGTAACTGCTCGTTTAAGTTTCTTCTTGTGATGACAAGAGCGCACCGCTGAGGTTTTGCGCATGGCGTTTGAAATTGATCTTCCTACAGGGGCACAACCTCCGAAAAAGCGGCCAATCATGACGACGCTCATTGTTTTCGCGGTGGCGCTACTCTACGCGCTCACGGTGCGACTTCTTTTTGGGTGGCACGTTTTAAAAGATTACCTGCCTATTGTTTCTATTTCTTTTTTGACGCTTGTGCCAATGGCGTTTGGTGCGTTGACGACTTTTCTGGGTTGCCGACTTTGCGGGCCGTCGTCGTTCTGGGCGAATGTGGCACCAATGCTCGTAACTATAGTCGCATTTTCCACCTCCTTTATCGTCCATCTGGAGGCGCTGTTGTGCCTTGTGGTTGCTTCTCCCATTATGCTTCCGATGGCAATGTTGGGCGGACGTGCAATGGCATGGTTGATTTATCATCGTTCAAACCGACTTTACGTCAGCATTTTCGTTCTTCTGCCGTTTGCAGTCGCGCCAATTGAGGCGCAGTGGAAAGCGCCACCCGAACTCGTGGCCATTGAGGACAGTATTCAAATCAATGCATCGCCTGCTGAAATTTGGGCAGAGATTGCGAATGTCCGCGCCATATCGCACGAAGAGGTGCCATTCAAATGGATCTACGTTCTCGATTTTCCGCGACCCATTGCGGCAACGCTGGATCACGAAGGCGTGGGGGCTCGGAGGCTCGCGACGTTCGAACGCGGCGTGTCGTTTTATGAGACTGTCACCGAATGGAAGCCTGAGAGTTCGATTGCATTCACCATCAAGGCCGATCCGGATTTCATCCCGCACACAGCATTTGATCAGCACATAATCGTTGGTGGGCGTTTTTATGATGTGCTCGACGGGCGCTACGTCATCCAGACGGAGGAAAGTGGATGCCGTCTGGTGCTGACGAGCACGCACCGGCTTTCCACGCGCTTCAATGCCTACGCCGGTTGGTGGAGTCGCTGGGTGATGAATCAGGTGCAATCTTCGATTCTTACTGTGATCAAAAAACGCGCAGAGGATCATGCCGCGCGGAAGTAAGTGAGGTTTCCACCTTGCCACTGTGTGTGGGGTCTGGGCTAAATGAGGGCGATGACTTCGCCTGAAAAGCACCCGACGCTGACCGTGGGCGAGTTCTACACACGACACTCGGAGTCGTTGCAACTCGAACCACTCACGGAGGCCGGCATTGGATTCCAGCGACGAATCCGCGAGCCCACGATCAACCGGCCCGGCCTGGCGCTGTGCGGTTTCTTTTCGTATTTCGCGGACAAGCGCATCCAGGTTTTGGGATCGGCGGAGCTGTCGTATTTGAAAAGTCTTTCGGACAAAGAGGTGGCGCAGCGGTTCGAGGCGATGTGCGAGCATCCCATCCCGTGCATCGTGGTGGCGCGGCATCACCGCGTGCCGGAGTCTCTCGTGACGGCGGCGCGGGATCGCGAGATCGCGGTGTTCAGCACGCCGATGGTGACGATGCGTTTCATCAATGCGGCCACGCTCGCGCTGGAGTTCGATTTTGCCGCGCGCAAAAGCGAATATGGCAGCATGGTGGACATCCAAGGCATCGGCGTGATGGTTCGCGGGTCGAGCGGCATCGGTAAAAGCGAGTGCGTGCTCGGACTGCTCGAGCGCGGCTACTCGCTGGTCAGCGATGACATCACGAATTTCCGCGTGGTCGAGGGGCGCGAACTGATGGGCACGAGCGCGGATTTGACACGAAATCACATGGAGGTGCGCGGCATCGGTGTGATCAATGTGACAGCGATTTTTGGCGTCGGCGCGATTCGTTTGGAAAAGCGGCTCGACCTCGTGGTGACGCTGAAGGACTGGCAGGAAATCGAGGAAATCGAACGCACGGGCATTGAGCAGCAGTATTACGAAATCCTCGGTCTTTTGATGCCGCACGTGACGGTGCCGGTGCGTCCCGGGCGTGATTTGGCGCGGCTCGTGGAGGTGGCGGCGCTCGATCAAAAATTGAAGAGCCTCGGGCATAATAGTGCAGTTGAATTCAATGAACGCTTGCTCAATGCGATGCAGCCAAAGAAGAAGGACGAGTAACCGATGAGCATTCTGAAACCAAAAATCACCGTCAGTCGGGAAATCGAGATCATCAACAAGCTCGGTCTGCACGCGCGACCTTGCTCGAAATTCGTAAAGCTGGCGGGACAGTTCAAATGCGAGGTGTGGGTGGTGAAGGACGAGCAGACGGTGAATGGCAAGAGCATCATGGGGCTGATGATGCTGGCGGCGGGGCAGGGGAGCAAACTGGCGGTTACTTGTGAAGGGGCCGACGCCGAGGAGGCGCTGGCCGCGTTGGAAAAACTCGTGCTCTCGAAATTTGATGAAGACTGAGAGGCGATTCCAAGGTGTGGCTGTATCCCCGGGCATCGCACGAGGAACCGCCTACATCTATCGCCCTGACGAAGAGCTTCCACCGCGACACACCGTGCCGGATGTCGAGTCGGAGCTTCGTCGTTTGCAGATGGCGCTCGGCGACACGCGCCGACAGATTCTGGCGATGCAGGAGCGAGTGGCGGATCAACTTGGCGCGCATGATGCGGCGATTTTCGATGCGCATTTGCTGGTGGTGGAGGATGGCGTGCTGATGGACGAAGTGCAGAAACTTCTCCGCGCCGAGAAATGCAACGCGGAGCACGCTTTTTTCACCGTCGCGCAGCGATACACGAAGACCCTCGCGGAAATGGACGACGTGTATCTGCGCGAGAGGTCGGTGGATATTTTCGACGTGGCGCGGCGCGTGATTCACAATTTGCTCGGCAAAGATCACGCAGGCCTCGCGGGGCTGACTTCGTCGCACGTGGTGCTCGCGCACAATCTGACGCCAAGCGACACGGCGCAGATGAATCGCACGCACGTTCTTGGCTTCGGCACGGAGGTCGGCGGGAGGACTTCGCACACGGCGATCATGGCGCGCTCGCTGAACATCCCGGCAATTGTCGGCCTCCACTCTGCGCTGGCGGAAATCGAGGACGGCGCGCCGGTGTTGCTCGACGGCTACAGCGGTCTGCTCATCGTCCACCCGAACGAGCAGACTCTTTTTGAATATGGCGAGCAGCAAAACCGCCGCCGCACGGTGGAGACGGAACTGGGGCAGTTGCGCGAAACGGCGTCCACGATGCGCGACGGACGGCACGTCGTGCTCGCTGCAAACATCGAGGCACCCGAGGACACGGAGCAGGTGCGCGCGAGCGGTGCGGAGGGAGTGGGGCTTTTTCGCACGGAGTTCCTGTATCTCAATCGCGATGATATGCCCGGCGAGGATGAGCAGTTTGCCGCCTACCACAAAGTCGCCGAGGCGCTGTGGCCGCATCCGGTGATTTTCCGCACGCTCGATCTCGGCGGCGATAAATTACACGAGCAACTTCACGCGACGCCGGAGGTGAATCCATTTCTCGGCTGGCGGGCGATCCGTGTGTGTCTGGAGCGGTCCGATATTTTCAAGCCGCAGCTCCGCGCAATCCTCCGTGCAAGCGTGCGCGGAAATGTGAAGCTGCTCATTCCGATGATCTCCGGCGTCGGCGAAATCCGGCAGGCGAAGGCGATCATCGAGGAGTGTCGTGCCGAGTTGCGTGCGGAAGGGCATCAGTTCGACGCGGAGATGGAGGTGGGCATCATGATCGAAGTGCCGAGCGCCGCGATCATCGCGGATGTTCTCGCGAAGGAGGTGGATTTTTTCAGCCTCGGGACAAACGATCTCGTGCAATACACCGTCGCTACCGACCGCACGAACGAACACATCGCCCACCTCTACGAGCCGACGCATCCCGCCGTGATTCGCCTGATCAAGCAGACAGTGGACGCCGCGCACGCCGCCGGGATTTGGGTCGGCGTCTGTGGCGAGACCGGCGGTGACATCACGCTCACGCCGCTCCTTCTCGGACTCGGCGTGGATGAACTGAGTTGCGGTGCATCGGTGCTGCCACGTGTGAAGCGCGCCGTGCGTTCACTGGACACCGGGATTTGCCAGCGGCTCGCCGCAGTCGCGCTTGCTTGCGACTCTGGCGCGGCCATTCAGGCAGCCTGCGATGCGGTCGCACGGGAGCACTATGGAGAGCTGCTGTGAGTGGCTCTTTCAAATGCTAGAAAATTAGCATTGCCGTTTTCCTTCGGATAGCATATCTGTCCCGCCGATTTATGAAGCAAATCACACTCTTGGGTTCCGTCCTCGTTGCAGCGGTCGCGCTGTCGGCCTGCGACCCCAAACCAAAACCACGCCAAAAACCCGCGCCCGGCAATGATCCAGCCGCGCAAAACCCGCAGACTGCGAACGTCCCGACCATTGATCCCGGCAATCCAGAACCGACCACCAAGACGTCCGATCCCGATCCGATTCCGAAAAACAAAATTCCCGAGCCTCCCGGCCAGCGGAATCCCGAATACGCCATCAAAGTCGAAGGCAAAGCAGGCTATGTGAAGAGCCCCTACGATGCGCAGGGTCGTCTCATTGATGTGCGCGGTCTGCCTCCCGGCACCGAGGCCGAGTGCCCCTACACGCACCGCACGTTCCTCGTCCCTCCGTAGGCCCGGATTCGCCATGTTTCTTTCGTCCCCGGCTTGTCGGTCGCACCGCAAGCCGGGGTATTTTTTCTCCGCATGAAACACATCGCCATTCTAGGACCCGGGCTTCTCGGCGGCTCCATAGCTTTGAAATTACGCGCGCTGGGCGGCAATCATGTCGCACTGTGGGCGCGTCGTGCCGAGGCGGTGGAGGAAATCCGTGCGCGTGGTTGTGCGGACGAGGCGTCCACCGATGTCCGTGAAATTGTGCGCGGTGCAGATGTCGTGATTTTTAGCGTGCCGGTCGGCGCAATGCCTGCGCTCGCGCGTGAAATCGTCGGCGAACTTCGCGCGGATACCATCGTCACCGATGTCGGTAGCGTGAAGGCGACGGTGGTTGCTGAGTTGAGTGCGATTTTCGCCGGACGTGCGCAGTTCGTCGGCAGTCATCCGATGGCAGGCTGCGAATTCACCGGGCTAAAAGCGGCGCGCGCGAATCTTTTTGAAGGCACAACTTGCATCGTCACATCGGACAACTCTGGTGAAGCCACAGAAAAAGTTTCCGCTTTCTGGCAAAGTCTCGGATGCCGCGTCGTGCGACTGGCAGCGGCGGAGCACGATGAATGCGTCGCGCTCATCAGCCACCTGCCGCACCTTGTCGCCGGCACTCTCGTTCGCACGGTGGCTGCAAGCAATCCGCACGCTTTCAACGTCGTGGGCCCCGGCTTTCGCGACACCACCCGCGTAGCGAGCGGGCCAGCTCCGCTGTGGGTCGAGATTCTTCGTGAAAACTCGACCGCAGTTGTCGCTGCGCTTGATGCCATGATTGCCAAGCTCGCCGAATTCCGCCAAACCCTCGCGCCCCAAGGCGACCCGCAGGCACTTCACGACTTGCTCGCCGGGGCCAAACACACACGCGACCAAATCACTTTCCCGAAATGACCGACTGGAAAATCCGCCGCGCACCGACGATTCACGCAGAAATCAAAGTGCCGGGCGACAAAAGCATCTCACACCGATCCATCATGCTCGCCGCCCTTGCAAACGGCACCGCGCAAATCACCGGCTTTCTTCCGAGCGAGGATTGTCTTTCGACGATGAAGGCATTTCAGCAGCTCGGCGTGAAAATTGAGCGCGTGGACGAAACCACGCTGATCGTCCACGGAACGCGCGGGAAATTTACTGCGCCGAGTGGCGACATTGATTGCGGAAACTCCGGCACAACAATGCGGCTGCTCAGCGGCATCCTCGCCGCGCAGCCATTCCGCTCGCGCCTCGTTGGCGATGCTTCACTCAGCAAGCGCCCGATGAAGCGCGTGATGCAGCCGCTGGCGCAGATGGGAGCGCGCATCACGGCGGAGGGTGGCGATGGCCGCGCGCCGCTCGTGATCGAAGGCGGGGAACTGAACGGCATCGCATACACTTCGCCAGTCGCCAGCGCGCAGGTGAAAAGCGCAGTTCTGCTCGCGGGCCTTTTTGCGAAGGGAACGACCAGCGTCACGGAGCCGGAGCAATCTCGCGACCATTCTGAGCGGATGCTCGCGTGGCATGTCGCACATCCACGTAGAAACGGACTCACCGTCAGTGTGCTAGGCGGGCAGTCGCTGGAGTCGCGCGACTTCGATGTGCCGGGCGATATTTCCAGCGCAGCATTCTGGCTCGTCGCCGCAGCAGCGCAGCCCGGAGCGCGCTTGATGGTAAAAAATGTGGGCCTCAATCCCACGCGCACCGGCATCCTCGCGGTGCTGATCCGCATGGGCGCTCACGTGAATGAAATGATCGAGAGCAGCGAAGGCGAACCACGCGGTTCCGTCGAAGTGCGCGGCACACGGCTGAAAGCGACAACAATCGGGGGAAAGGAAATTCCCAACGTCATTGATGAACTTCCCATCCTCGCCGTTGCAGCAGCACTGGCGGAAGGGCGCACGGTGATTCGCGATGCGAAGGAATTGCGTGTAAAAGAAACCGACCGCATCGCTGCTGTCGCGATGAACCTGCGTGCGTTCGGTGTGCAGGTGGACGAGCGTGAGGACGGAATGGAAATCGTTGGCGGCTGCCCTCTGCATGGGGCAGAAGTCGAGAGCTTCGGCGATCATCGTATCGCCATGTCCGCCGCGATTCTCGGTCTTTTTTCCGAGGAGCAGACGATTATCCACGACACGGACTGTGTCGCCACGAGCTACCCCGGCTTTTACGAAACACTCCAGCGCGTGGTGAAATCGAAGAAGTAGCATGCCCATGGTCATCGCCATAGACGGACCTGCCGCCAGCGGAAAAAGCAGCGTCGCACGAGCACTCGCGCGCCGTATCGGCTGGCTCTATGTGAACAGCGGAGCGATGTATCGCGCGGTCACATGGCTCGCCGTTTCGCACGGTGTGCCGTGCGATGATGCGGGGAAAGTGCTCGGCCTGCTCGATACGACGGATTTTTCCTGCGGGATGCGCGATGGAGAAAGCACGATCCTGCTCGATGGTGCCGATCCCGATTTGCACCTCACCGAGCCGGCTGTGAACGCGAACGTTTCGGCCATCGCCAGCATCCCCGAGGTGCGGCGCATCCTCGTGGAAAAGCAGCGCACATTTGCGGAAGCGAACGACATCGTGATGGAGGGTCGCGACATCGGCAGCGTGGTATTTCCCGAGACACCCTACAAATTTTACATAGATGCCAGTCCCGAGGTCCGCGCCCGCCGCCGTGCGAGTCAGGGGCTTGCCGACACGATTGCGGCGCGCGACAAAATTGACACCACGCGGCGAACAAGTCCGCTCGTCATCGCGGAGGACGCGCACGTCGTGGACAGCTCGAATCTCACGATTGATGGAGTCGTCGGCGAGATCGTCGGGCGCTTGAAAATGAAGGGCCTCGCGTTATCGCCGAACGTGTGAGTCGCAGCGCATGGGCCTGATTTACAATCTTTGCTGGAACCTCGCCGGATTCGCCGCACGCGATTTCTTCCGGCTGCAAATTCACGGACAGGAAAACATCATCGAAGACGGCCCGGCGCTCCTGGCGATGAATCACCAGAGCTTTCTCGATCCGCCACTCGGCTCAATTTGCTGCCACCGTCAGATCCACTTCCTCGCCCGCAAGACGCTTTTCGATATTCCGTATCTTGGGAAATTGCTGCGGCACTTGAATGTAATCGGCGTGGATCGCGATGGCGCGGATATGAGTGCGCTGAAAAGCGTCATCCGCCTCGTGCGTGATGGCGGCTGCACGATCATATTTCCCGAAGGCACGCGCTCGCGAGACGGACAACTCCAACCGGCGAAAGCCGGAGTCGGCCTCGTCATCGCCAAAACGCTCGCGCCAGTCGTCCCAATGCGCGTTTTTGGTGCATTCGATGCTTTTCCACGCGGCAGGAAATTTCCGCGACGCGTGCCGATTTCCGTCGTCATCGGAAAACCGCTGCGTTTCACGAAGGCGGACGTCGCCGGTGATCCGCGCGAAGTCTATCAGCGCCTGAGCGAGCAGGTGATGGCGCGCATCGCAGTCTTGCGGTTGCCGTAGTTCGCTGTGCTTGCGTCGCGTGCAGCCTGCTGGCACAAAGCCTCCATGCGCGCACTACTTTTCCTCTTCCTTGCCACTTTTGCCTTCGCCGACGAAGCTCCGCGCGTTTCCGCATGGAACGGCTACGAGCGTCTCGATTTCAAAGTCGCCGACCACGCGGGACTCATCGTGAAACCGAAAACCCCGGCAGAGGGGAAGCCGTGGATTTGGCGAACAGAGTTTTTCGGCCACGAGCCGCAGGGCGATATCGCGTTGCTCGCGGCTGGCTGGCACGTCGCCTATTTTCAAGTGAGCGATATGTATGGTGCTCCGTCATCCATTGAGTTGATGGCGAAATTTTATGAAAACGTCACGGGCACGATGGGACTTGCGAAGCGCGTGACGCTGGAAGGTTTCAGCCGTGGAGGATTGTATGCGGTGAACTTCGCCGCAGCGCATCCCGACAAAACCGCCGCGCTGTATCTCGATGCGCCGGTGCTCGACATCCGCTCGTGGCCGGGCGGTAAAGGCAAGGGCAGGGGAGACAAGGGATGCTGGCAGCAGGCGATGAAAATTTACAACCTCACGGAGGAGACAGTGCCCGCTTTCAAAGGCAACCCGCTCGACTTTGCAGAGGCTCTCGCGAAGGCAGGTATCCCGATCATCTCGGTCTGCGGCGATGCGGATGACACGGTGCCATTTCCCGAGAATACGAAACTCTTCGCGGAAAAATACACCGCAGCAGGTGGAAAAATCGAAGTCATCGCCAAGCCCGGCGTGAATCATCATCCGCACTCGCTGAAAGATCCCAAACCGATTGTGGATTTCCTTTTGAAGAATGCACTGAAGTAGTCTGCGGGCAGCAATTCTGCGCGGTGGCACTTCCGTTGCTTGCGAGGAGGTGTGTCTTTTCGTGGTGCCGCCAAACTCATACTTTTAATCGCACTGTTCGTCTCGGCGTTTGTGTTCTGGCCGTGGCGTGCAGTGAAACAGCTGCCGGGCGTGTTGATCCAAGGTGCCCCTCAGCAAAAGGAAATCGCACCGAAATCACTCCCGGATATGGATGGCTGGAAGCTCACAGCGGTTGCGGAATACCGTCTCCATGCGCGCGTGCTTGGAACGAAGACCTATCATAGCGGCCCGCAATCCGGCCTCGTGCCGACCGATGTGGCGGTTGGCTGGCAAAGGATGAGTGATTCGGCTGTGCTCGATCATTTGTCGCTCTCAATGGGAAACCGTTTTTTCTTTTATGAATGGAGCGACACGCCTCCGATTTCGCAGGACGAGATCAAAGTTTCCGCAGCGAACAACCACGTCATCGCCGCGAATAACGAAGTGCGCAGTGCGATCCGCTGGTTACGCGTCGGGCAGCTTGTGACGATGAAAGGCTATCTCGTGAATGCGGCGAAAACCGGCGGCTTTAATTGGAACAGTTCACTCCGCCGCGATGATACCGGCAACGGTGCATGCGAGCTGTTTTATGTAGAGAGTGTAAAGGCCGTGAATTCGCTGGCGGAAGACGAATAGGGGGCTACGGAATCATCCATTGGCAGACGCGAGCCTGCAGCCAGACGAAAATGCCGACGAGCGCAGCGAGTGCGAGGCTGTGCCAGAAAACGGCGCGCAGGATGGTTCCCGCATCGGGCGCATCGGGCGCGGTGCCGGTGGCAGTCTGGGCGACGACGATGCTTTGGGCGTCAATCATTTTTCCCATGACGCCGCCGGAGCTGTTTGCAGCGCAGGTGAGAATGGGGGAGATGCCAGTCTGCTCGGCGGTTACTTTTTGGAGATTGCCGAAGAGAACATTCGAAGAGGTGTCGCTGCCGGTGAGCGCGACGCCGAGCCAGCCGAGGAGCGGGGAGAAAAATGGGAACCATGAGCCAGTGGCGGCGAAGGCGAGACCGAGCGTGGTATCGGTGCCCGCGTAGCGAGTGGTGTAGCCAAATGCGAGCATGAGCGAGATGGTTAGCAGCGAGACGCGCACACGCTGTAACGTCTGCCAGTAGATGTGTGCGAGGTGAGCGGGGCGCACTCCGAGGAGCAGCCCTGCGATGATGCCGGAAAAGAAAAGCGCGGTGCCGGTGGATGCGAGGATCTGGAAATCGAAGACGCCTTTTTCAAACTCTGGCACGGAGACCACGGGCGGGATGCGCTGCACGCCTTGGAAAATCAGCGGGACATTGAAGCGCCAGTCAGCGGCGGACTTCAGCAACAACTCGACAGGTTTCACTTTCCAGAGCGCAACGAAAGCAGCGAGCAGCAGCCACGGGAGCCATGGACGGAGCGAGTGTTGTGTTGTGATTTCCGTTTTGTTAGCGGCTCTTTCGTCCTGCGGGCGCCAGAATTTCAACAGGGCGATCAGCGCGAGCATGGCAACGGTTGCTGCGGCGATGTCCACAAGCCACGGGCCGTGAAAATTACTTACGAGAAATTGCGTGGTTCCGAACGCACCGCCGCAGACGAGACACGCGGGCCAGACGGCGAGCATCCCGCGCCAGCCGACTTGCGCGGCGATGAGCCAGAACGGGATGATGAGCGAAAAGAAAGGAAGCTGCCGGCCTACCATCGAGCTGAGCGCGTGGAGATCGAGACCGGTGACGCTGCTGATGGTGGTAATCGGGATGCCGACGCTGCCGAATGCGACTGGCGCGGTGTTGCCGATGAGGGCGAGCTTCGCGGCTTCGAGCGGCTTGAATCCAAGCCCGATGAGCATCGCGCTGGAAATGGCGACGGGCGCACCGAAGCCCGCGCAACCCTCGATAAACGCGCCAAAGCAATACGCGATGAGGAGTGCCTGGATGCGGCGGTCGGCACTCAGCGAGGCGATTTGTCTTTTTAACGCATCGAAAGCTCCTGTCTCGATGGTGAGCTGGTAGATGAAAATGGCGTTGAGGATAATCCACCCAATGGGAAAAAGCCCGAATGCCGCGCCATAGCCTGCTGCGGCGATGCAGAGGGAGACTGGCATTTTGAAAACGAGTGCTGCAACGGCAAGTGCGGCCGCCAGCCCGACGAACGCGGCAAGGTGCGCGCGCACATGAAAAAATGCGAGCAGCACGAGCAGCAGTGCAATCGGCATCGCGGCAGCGAGCGCGGAACCGGCGAGGGTGTGGAGCGGGTCGTAGTTTTGCTGCCAGGGCATGGGTGTGAATGACGAATGACGGATGGCGAATGCAATTAAGAACGGCACTTTAGGGCTTCATTCGTCAGCGAAATTCCGTCATTGATTCCATCTTCATGCTGTCGCGTCGTCTTCAATTGCTGTTGTTCACTCTCTCGTTCGTGACGTTCGCATGGTTTCACCAAGGCGGCGGGTGGAATCAGAATGCGCGGTTTGCGGAGGTGCGGGCGATAGTGGAGCGGGGGACTTTTGCGGTGGATGATTTCATGGTGTATCAGCCGGGCGAGGGGCGTGTGATGGTGAGAGAGTCGGTGAAGGATGGGGAATTTGTGAGCGATGGAAAAGTCCATCGGCTGTGCTGGGGGAATGATCCTTGGGACTACAATCTGGCTCCGGTGAATGGGAAGTCGCTGGACGATGGTGCGGAGCCGGTGGTGATTGGATGGGATACTTGCACGGGTGATGTGGGCATTGCGCCCGATGGTCATTTTCACCCGAACAAACCGCCGGGTGCGTCGTTGTTTGCGGTGCCGGTTTATTTCATCGCGTCGCTCGTGGAGCGGGGGATGGGGTTGAGTCTCGATGACTGGTGGGTGCTTTGTGTGAACGGGTGGCTGTGTTCGGCTTTGACGGTGGGGCTGGCATCGGCGCTGGGCGTCGTGATTTTTGCGCGTGTGGCGGCGGCGATGTTTCCGGGAAATCTGTGTGCAGTGCTGGGTGCGGCTCTGGCGCTTGGTTTCGGGACGACATTCTTTCCGTTTGCGACGCTGATGTTTGATCACAATCTGACGGCGGTGCTGCTGCTTGCGGCGTTTGCAGAGGTGCGCGTGGAGCGTCCGATGCGTGCGGGGATTTGGGCGGGCGTGGCTGCGGTGACGAATTATTTGGCGGCGGTTCCGGGAGCGATGTTTGGGCTGTGGGTTTTGTTGCGGCGCGGAAATTTGCGGGATGCGGGGCGTTTCACGTTGGGGGTGCTGCCGTGTCTTGTCGTGCTGCTGTGCTACAACATGGCGGCGTTTGGTTCGCCGTTCGTGGTGAATACGAGTTTTCAAAATCCGGTGTTCAAGGAAACGGCCCCGGCGTTTCTCGGGATGTTCACAAAGCCTTCGTGGTTTGCGGCGCTGGCGATCACGATTTCGCCGTGGCGCGGTTTGTTTGTGCTGTCGCCGGTGCTGGTTCTGGCGGTGCTCGCGCTGGCGAAGTGGTGCAGGCGTGATGCGCTGCGAGCGGAGCGCTGGATTGTAATCGGAGTCGCTGTCTTTTTTTTCACGGTGAACATTTGTTTCAACGGTTTTCACGGTGGGTTTGCGGCGGGGCCGAGGTATTTGATTCCGATGCTACCGTTCGGGTGTCTCGCGCTGGTGCCTGCGTTTGTGCAGTGGCCACGGGCGGCGCTCGTGCTCGTTGGGATCAGTATTTTGCAGCAGTCGTTGCTGACGGTGACGGACTCGCTGAATCCGCTGGGCGTTGGCGCGCACGCGTGGCGCAACAAGCCGGGTGAGTGGAAGGAGAAGCTGGCGGGAAACAGTCTGGTGTGGCGTTATGCGTGGCCGCTGTTTGTGAGCGGGCGTGCGTGGCCGGTGGTGGATGACAAGTTCGAGGAATGGATGGAGGGGCAACAGCGCAAGCTGACGAAGGAAGTGCCGGATGTGGCGGAGCGTGAGCGGCAGCTTGGGAAAATCCGCGCGGAGGGTTGGTCGCGCGTTGTGAATGGCGAACAGGAGCCACTTTGGATTGCGGCGATGCCGGGGCCTGTTTCGGTGAATCCGATGGGGATGTGGGACGGGACTTATTTTCAGAAATTTCCGGCGCATTCGGATGCAGCGAGATGGGGGGCGTTCAATGTTGGTGAGATGCTTTGGCTCGATGGACGATGGAGTGTGCTGCCGCTCGCGGTGATGTGGGTGGCGGGCGCGCTCATGATGTGCCGCGCGCGGTGCGCGTGATTTTTCAAAGCCCGACGATGTGCGCGCCGATACGCAGCCAAAACGGGATGGTGAGAAGGCCGAGGCTGGTGGTGGTGATGACGAGCCGGACGGCGGTGCCGGTGTCAGCGTTGTAGAGTCGAGTGAGGACGACGGGCACCATCGCGCAGGGCATGGCCGCCTGAACGACGAGGACGCGTTTTAGATCGAGGGAGCATGGAAGCCATCGCGCGGCGAGGATGATCAGCGGAGGGAGGATGGCGAGTTTCACGATGCAGCCGATGAGTGTGCGCGAAGTGTTTTGCATGATTCCGCCTGCGGCGACGGAGTCGGTTAGCATGGCTCCTGTGAGGAGGAGTGAGAGCGGGATTGCGCCCTGACCGAGGAAATGCAGGGAGTTGAGCGCGACGGCGGGGAGCCAGTCGGAAGCATGAGCGAGATTGAGTGCGAGTGCGGCGAGGATGGCGAAGAAGGGGATATTAAATACGCGCCGCCACGAGCCTTCTCCGGCGAGGAGCCAGACTCCGAGGCTCCAGAGCACGAGTTCAAAGCCGATGTTGTGGACGAAGAGGACGCCTGTGGTGCTCGCCGGAAATATCGCCTGCACGAGAGGGACGGGGAGATAGCCCCAATTCGGAATCGCAGCGGTGAATGTGAATGTGCGCGCGGGATGCGGACGCTGGAGTCGCATCGCGCGTGCGACGAGTGCGGCGATGCCGAAGCTGCACGCGAGCAGCGCGGCACCGGCGATGGGAGGGATGATGACGTTGCTGAAGTCGCGCAATTCGCGGTTGGCGAGCACGGCGTCGGCGATGAAGCACGGGTAGAGAAAATTGATGGCGAGCGTGAGGAGGCTCGCATCCGCCGCCGGCTGAAGTTTTCCAAGACGCCGCAGGCCGAAGCCGCACGCGATGACGACGAAGGCCGGCGCGACTGCGGTGAGGAGTGATGCGTAGGCGGTGTTCATCTTCGCCTGCGGGGAAATAGGGAGTGGTTTGCAGGTGCCACTTTAGTCCGGCAGGCGCGGCAGAGGGGTTTCCTTGCGTGGCGGCGGCGCAGGCTTTGGAGTGGGGCTTCTGTCGCGGTTGATGCGCCAGTCGGTGATGTCGTTCTTCGTTTCTTTTTTCGCGGGCTTGGGTTTTTCGTCGCCAAGCACTTTGAATTGCTGGCGCAAAACGAGTATCTCAATGTCGGTGATCCCGCGCGGGATCGTGATGGTGCCGTCGGTGACGATGCGGTCTATGATCATGTCCACCACTTGATGCTGGCCGGTTTTCGTCCCGATGAAAACGACGAGGGAGGTGCCGCGACTTTCGCTGCTCAAGGTTTCGAGACGGATGCGCCCGCTTTCATTGAGCTGAAAAGAGCAGCCCCATGAACCATCGGTTGCGCGAAATGGGAAGATGGTCTTGATGTTTTTTTCGCTGAGGGCGGGGATGCGGTCGAGGTGTGTGTCGCGGTTTTGGTATTGGAGATGCACCGGCATTGCGAAGGTGTCGCCGTCCTGTTTGTTCGTCTCGGTGTGAAAGCGGACGGTGACTTTTACTTTTTGTGACATGCCGAGTGCGCTTGTGGCGGTCAGCGCGAGCACGGCGAAGAGTGTGCGGATTTGCATGGGAGGCAGCTTTGTCGTGCGAATTGGGATTTGCAACACGGCAGGCATCGGGCGCACATTCCATGGAATGAAGATGCTGTTCGCGCTCCTATGCCTGTCTGCTGTCGCTTTCTCAAAAACGCCGCCCGCTGAAGATGGCACGAGACAGCCAACTCCGGGATTTTGGGAGAGGGCCTGGTCCGGTGCGAAGAAAGGGACGTGCAGAATTTGGGATTCCACGAAGCATGCCGGTGAAAAAACTGCGGAAATGGTGAAGGTGCCTTTCCATCGCGGCGGCAATAAGAGCGTAGTTGAGAAATCGGGATGGCGACAACTCGCGATGAGCATGACGCTGGATCCCAGTCTCGTGAAATTGCCGGATACACGGGCGGTGAGGGTGACTGTTCAAGTGGTCAATAATGGTAAGCAGGCCATCCAACTCGAATTTCCCAGTTCGCAACGGATCGAAGTGCTTGTAAAAAACGAGGACGGGAAAGCGATATTACGTGTGTCCGACGACCAAAAGTTGGACAAGGAACAGGGATTCCTCGTGATCAATCCCGGGGAGCGGCTTGAATACACGGCAACCATCGCCACGCGCGACATGGTGGCGGGCAAGGCCTATATTATTGAGGCGTTTTTCCCAAATTTTGACCAACTACGTGTCAGTCGGGCGGTGTTGCCGACAAAGTAGCCGTATGTGTCATTTTCAAAAAATTCTTGTTAGCTGGCAGATTTCCTGTTGACCGTATTCAAATTCACCCTGTAAATACACCGTATGCACAAACTCGATATCTTCCCAGAGAGGAGCAACTCACAATTCAGCCTTTCTCCGCTGAAAAGCCGAAAAGGCTTCAGTATCATTGAGGTGACGCTCGCTATTGCGATTATTGCCACAGCTTTTATCGCGCTCCTGGGTTTGCTTCCCGCTGGCTTGCAAATTTTTAAAACCACTGTGGATGCGACAAACATCACACGTATTACGACGGATGTTACCTCGATGTTGCAGTCCACAGAGTATTTGAAGCTCTCAGACCCGAATTTCGCATACAACATCTACTATTACGATGCGGATGGTGGATTTCTTGACAGCGATAATGCGCCAGTTGCCGCCTATGAGAAAAACCGCGTTTATGCGGTTCGCGTTGTCCTCGACAAGCAAAACATCGCCATTGCAGGCGACCAGTTTTACGATCAGGATAAATCAGCCTCCAAAGCATTGGTTGTAGTTGGAAGATACAACCCGCCATCGTTGGATTTCCTCCGGGGGCTCAAGATATCAGACGATGTCGCAAAGATGCCAGCCAATGCCCGATACAGGGTGCTGCCAATTTTGATAGCAAAGACAGACGGGAATCCTCCGAAATAAAATGATGCTTCTTAATAACCTGCCTCCAGTCATGAAAAATCATCATCAGTCTAGAAGCGCATTCACCCTTGTGGAAGTAGTTGTTTCTTCCGCATTGATCGTGGCTATTCTCGGTCTTTTGCTAGCTTCGGTGGATCAAACCCGCCGTGTTGTGAACAGCACCACGAATCGGATTACCCAATTTCAGGCTGCGCGTGCCGGTTTTGACGCGATGACGCGCAATCTCAGTCAGGCGACGCTGAATACTTATTGGGATCTTGATATGGACTCAACGACCGGCAATCCGACTGGTTATCGCCGCCAGTCGGACCTCCATTTCGTCTTGCGCAAAGCCGCGCAGAAAAATGCTGACGATCAATTTTTCGGCAGTGCGGATGAGACAAAATACCCGACGCATACGATCTTCTTTCAGGCGCCAATTGGCATGACTTCGCTCGTGGAAACAGGCTCCGCAGTGCAAGCACGACAATATCGTTCGCTCTCCAATTTATTGTCTGTCGTTGGCTATTATATTGTATGGGATGAGGATCGGTTTTTGCCGAAATTCATCACTCCCGATCTGGCTAACCCGGATAAAAATCTCGTCCCAAGACGTTACCGTTACCGCCTGATGGAGGTAATGCAGCCGGGGGAGGCGATGATGGTTTATAACAATATCAACTACACAAATCTGAAGTTTGATAATAATGGCAATGTCACCACATCAAGCACACCCGCCTCACCGTTCAAATTGCCGACGGACTGGGTGCGCGTTGCTACTGGAAAATTGCCCCCGGCAGCGCAGTTGACCACTGCTTTTCCAACGATCAAGCAGCAGGATAACTCGCGTATTCTCGCGGAAAATATTGTAGCGATGATTATCCTTCCAAAGCTTGCTGAGAAAGACCGCACTGCACCAGATGCACTCAACGATCTCACTGATAATTTCGAGTATGATTCACGCCCTCTTCCGGCCTTCCAAAGTCAGGCTCAAGTGGTGCCTGCCAATCTCAAGAACCTCGCGAATGTTTTGAGTCCAAAACAACTTAAACAACTTCATCAACTCCCGCCGATTCTTCAAGTGACCATGGTGGCGATAGATGAACCGTCGGCGGTCAAGTTGCACGATTACACCAAGGGCAATGCATTCGCACCGCCCACATGGTGTCAGGGCATGTTCAAGACGGTTACAAATATTGCTGATTTTCAAAAGGAGCTCGGCGATCCATCAGGGCCGGCTTCCGATTCGCTCATTGGGCATATTTCCAACGTAGATAATAAACAACCAACCCCCAGGATGAACTATCGAGTGTTCACCACAGATGTCATCCTCCGTAATTCAAAATGGAGCAAATAATGAAAGCAAATCCACGCCTTCGTCCGTTCGTAAAACAAAACAACAGGGCTGTTGCTCTGATCATCGTTTTGGCCATCCTGCTTTTAATGTCCGGATTGCTTGTGGCATTCATGGGCACCGTCTCAAACGAGCGTGAAGCATCAAGATCCATGACGGCAGGCTTTGAAGCCAAGCAGGCGTATGAGACTGCAGTGAATCTAGCCATCTCGCAAATTCGCGAGGCGACCAAAAATGATGACGGATCGGTGGGATGGGCCAGTCAGCCGGGTGCGATTCAGACTTTCGGCTCGGGAAAAAATGCCAACATGGTATATAAACTTTATACGGCTACGCTCATGCAGCAGCCCGCAGCACAGTGGCAGCCGGGAACAACTGCAGAGTCCGGTTTTGACCCGGATCCGGCGAAACTAGCCACTACTCTACCCGGGTTTGTGGATATTAACTCGCCGCTCTTTATGCCTGCACCGGGAGCTAAAAACGGCGAAGTGGAGCCGCATTATCCAATTGTTGACCCAAGAGCTGCACTCGATGCCAACGGTGCTGCAGTGGCAACTCCCGGCACGGGGATCGTGACTGGTTTCTTTGCGGCCAATATCCCTCACGCGACTTTGAAGGAAACTCGCGGAGGGAATACAGTCCCAGTGCTTTTGGCACCAATGCGTGTTCGCTGGCTCTATCAATTGAAGGATGGTTCAGTAGTTGCCCCGGATGCATCCGACATACTCAAGGGTGCATCCAAAGATAACCCCCCGGTTGCCCGACTGGCGTTTTGGGCGGACGATGAGTCGGCCAAAATCAACGTCAATACAGCTGGCGAAGGCACCTACTGGGATGTTCCGCTGGCAAGTTCTATTAATGAGAGCGGCAAAATGGATAACGCAGGTCAGGTGGATAACAGTGGTGCTAAAACCAACGCGCTTTCGATTTCACAGCCCATGCATAACGAATATCAGCGCTATCCGGGCCATCCCGCGACCACGTGTCTTAGCCCTGCCCTGCGCTGGCTTTTTCCCGCTGCTGACCCAAAAGACTATATGGATTCTGTCTTTAAGGAGGCCATATACCGCTTAGCTCCACGAATGGGCGGCGGATATGCAACAAGCATGGAAACCTCCAGAAATGATGCCGGCATTGATTACAAAACAATGAAGGCTCTCTATAGCAATATTGATCGGGACCGGCTTTTTGCAACGCTGGATGAATACTGGTTCCGTCCGGATCGCTCGCCGATTTCAGCGCAGGGTTTTTACCCCGTGTTTATTACGGACAGTCCAACTTATAAAACAGATCCAAAATTTCTCGACCCGGCCAAATTTACCCCGTCTGCACTCGAAAAACTCCGCTTTTTTCTTACCGCTGTCAGTCGTGCTCCTGATTTGAATTTATACGGAATGCCGCGCGTCTGCATTTGGCCTGTGCATGAGAAAGACGAACCCGTTTCGTCCAGCAGTAAACGGAGCGGCTTCGATGATTTGATGGTATTTTGCTCAACCATCGCGACCAAGCCCTACATTTTTTCGAGGGCGAATCCGTGGAGCCCTACATACGACTACGAAATCTCCGGTGCTCAGACATACAGTGGTCCATCTTTGAATATCAACGCCAATAGGAACCGGGATCTGGTGGAAAAATATCTCATGCGGCTTGCAAATATGCCGGTTCCGGCAACTCCTAACGGTGACAGATTTACAGCTAGCGGGAAATACGGCACTGTCGCTCCGGGTGGATATACGGAAATGGATCAGATATTCCTCGAGATATTCGATTATATTCGTTGCACGAACATGGTAGACACTGGACGGACAGATAATCCGAATCAAGGATTCCCGCTGGCATACACACTAGGCTATAGTCCAAATAACGATCTAACTGGAAACACCAAACCGAACCCCGGCTCAGGCCAAGTCAGCCCGACGGTTCACTACGACCAAACTGGAAAGCCAACGATAAAGGGTTTTGGTCGCTATGTTACTCTCTCTGAACTCGCTTTGGTTTTTTACGAGGATACATCTTCCCTTCCTACAGAGACCGGCGTCGTTGAGTCAGCTCCTCCGGGAAATACTACAGATTACCTCTCATTTCGTTGCGCCATTGTCCCCGAATTCTTTACGGTTTCTGCTGGGTATGCGGGGCTTTCGGAGGCATACGCTTACAAGATTCGCGAAACAACGCCGTTTACCGTTACTGGCAGCGATCCGAATCAAGCACCATTCGGCCCATTTACCTTGTCTATAGCAGAAGATCGAACGGGAGGCGGAAACATCAATTATGTGGGAGTGGATGCATGGCGGAGTGATTCGGGACGTTTCTTTATGCCAACACGGGGGATATCGAATCAGTTCGTTTATGACGCAGGAATCTCACTTCCAGGTCAGGCATCGGATCCTGCCAGAAAGATTTTTTCCAAACCAAACTCCAACAATGCAGGGATAGAAGCTGAGTATAGCAAGTATCCATTTTATTCCAAACGCATAGACATGCCGAAAAAAGCTGGGGTTGCGCCTACGGAGTTCAAATTGAGCAAAGGAACATTCACCATAGATATCTACCCACTAGACGTCCCTGCATCGGCATTGGGCTCCCCGCCGATTTATGCAAAGGCAAATTTGAATCAGCCCATACAGACGCTCACTATTACCTTTCCTGAGGTAACCTTGCCAGCACCCAAGCAGCAGCAGCCGATCAAAAAACCTTTGCAGCTACGCGGCCCTGCAACAATGAAGGCAGAGGCAGCCGGCGGTCTCAGAGGGACAAACACACCTACTCACCCATTGCTCGATCCCGGAGAAACCGCTTTATACGACTCGGATGTTATTCGTTCCATGGAGATCAACGGCATCGCCAAAGGTGATAATCGTCACGTTGCCGGTCTCGCAAATCCACCGGATACCTACTATCAACCCTCCGGAGATTCATTGGACTATTTCGATAAAACCAAGCGCTGGGTTCACAATTTGCATAGTAGCTGGGGTGCCGATCTTCCAGAGGCAAAAAAATATTACGGCAGAATCACCAAGAACGCGGATATTCGTTTTAAAGGTTCCTTGGAGAAAATGCCGGATGTCCCCAAAACCATCAACGGAGCCCCATCGGTGGACGGCACGGCGGCAGGCGATGCGGATCGCGGTATTTCCAAGCAAACAGACGGCCCCTTCATCAATCAGCCCAACGAAGGGAACGCACGTAATGATCCCGCAGATGATTTTGCAGGCGGCGGCGGACTTGCCTACTTTCGCGGAGACAACGGAACCGAAGTTGTAGGTGATACATACTTTTCGCCGAACCGTGTTCTTTCTTCGCCTTTGGCGTTCGGTTCGCTACCTACAGGAATTATTTCCAAACGACCTTGGGAGACGCTGCTTTTCAGCCCTCCCACCTCCGCCGGTCACAAGGGCGCAGTCTCGCCTGCGGATCATTACCTCCTCGATCTCTTTTCGATGCCCGTCATTGAGCCCTTCCCAATCACGGAACCGCTTTCCACGATGGGGCGGATTAACTTGAACGCCCGTCTGGCGCCTTTCGGCTACGCCAAAGTCAAAGACCAAAAAGGAAAACAGCGCAGCTATATCGAACGCAACACAGGTCTGTTTGCAGTGCTCAAAGGTATTAAGCAACTTATTGTATCAAACACGACGAAGGAGAGCGGTCATGCAGAAAAGCCGCTTACCGGATCGACAAATAATGTTGAGTTCCGTTTTGATATCGATCCGGCTCTCACGATTGAAAACGCCATTACTCCCCGCTTCGACGTGGGAGGCAACGGATTCTTCAAGTGCGCATCGGAAATTTGCGAAGTGGATCTTCTCATTAACAGCAAGGATGCACTGGGTAATCCTACCGTGTTCAATGATCCCTCGGTTGAAGCTCTAAGAGCGGCATGGGCGGCCGACCCAAAACTTACAACTCGGGCTCTATTCTGGCAGGCAAACAGCATGACAGGCGACAATGCCCGCGAGAAGACGTATTCGTTAATCTATCCTAGGCTCACTACGAAATCGAATGTTTACACGGTTCATGTGTGGTCGCAGTCGCTGTTGAAGAATCCCAATTCGACAGGCACTGACTGGCAGAAATTTGATGAAACCCGGGATCGGATCACCGGCGAATACCGCGGATCAACGACGATTGAGCGATACCTTGATGCGAATGATGCTGCACTGGTGCCTGCAGGCGGAGGGGCCCCCTACGATGCTGTGGATGCAAAAGCAAAGGGTCTCGATCCCTATTATCGCTTCCGCATTCTCAGTTCAAAGCGGTTTACCATGCAGTAGCTGCACAGCATATTAACTCTCAAAAACCTGCTCCATCGACTGCTGATGCGAGCGGGTTTTTGAATTTTGAGACCTCAGCACCTTGCCAAGTAGTTGCGGTGCGCCTACGTTCCGCGCCTTTTCCATGAGCACCAAACGAGTTACCATCTACGACACCACTCTGCGCGACGGCACGCAAGGGACGGGCATTTCGTTTTCGGTTCTCGATAAGATTCGCGTGGCGGAAAAGCTGGATGATTTTGGCGTTGACTACATCGAGGGCGGCTGGCCCGGATCGAATCCGAAGGATGCGGCTTTTTTCGAGGAGGCTGCGAAACGTAATTGGAAACACGCGAAGCTGACGGCGTTTGGCATGACTCGCCGAGGCAAGCTGCGCGTGGAGGACGATGCGCAGGTGCAGATGCTCCTCGATGCGAAGACGCCTGCGGTGTGTATCGTGGGCAAGACGTGGCCGCTGCACGTGACGGAAGTTTTCCAAGTCTCGCTCGACGAAAACCTCGCGATGATCCGCGATACGGTGGTGCATTTGAAAAAGCACGGGCGCGAGGTGCTCTACGACGCCGAGCATTTTTTCGACGCCTACAAGGAAGCGCCGGAATACGCGCTCGCCACGATCAAAGCGGCGAGCGATGCGGGCGCCGACCTTGTCGTTTTATGCGAGACGAATGGCGGAAATCTTCCGGGCTTCATCGCAGACGTCACGGGCAAGGCCATCGCACATCTCGGCAAGCCCGTGGGCATCCATACGCACAACGACTGTGGCCTAGGCGTCGCCAATGCGCTCGCTGCGGTCGAGGCTGGCGCGGTGCAGGTGCAGGGGACGATCAATGGCTACGGCGAGCGCGTGGGGAACTGCAACCTCATCACCGCCATCGCAAACCTTCAACTCAAGCTCGGCATCAACGTCGTGCCCGATCTCACGCGCCTGCGCGAACTGGCGACCTTTGTCGCGGAACTCGCCAACGTCGCGCCGGATATCCGCGCGGCTTTCGTTGGTGATGCCGCTTTTACGCACAAGGGCGGGCTTCACGTCCACGCCGTGCAAAAACTCGCGCGCACCTACGAACACGTGGACCCCGCGCTCGTCGGCAATTCGCGCATCATCAGCGTGAGCGACATGAGCGGCCAGTCGAACATCCTCGCGAAGGCGGAGGGGCTTGGCTTTGAGTTAAAAAAGGGCGCGCCCGAAGTGCAGGCGGTGCTCACTACGATGAAGCAACTCGAGAGCGAAGGCTACGAGTTCGAGGCAGCAGAGGCGTCGTTTGAATTGCTGATGCGCAAGGCCACTGGGAAATATAAACCACTCTTTGAACTGCTCGAATACCACTGCTCTTATCGTCGTGCGGGCGATTCGCGATTGGACAAATGCGAGGCGACCGTGAAACTCAAAGTAGGTGGCGAGGATAGCTACACTGTTGCGGAAGGCGACGGCCCGGTGAACGCGCTGGACGCGGCTTTGCGCAAGGCGCTCGCGCCTTTTCATCCCGGCATCCGCGACATCCGGCTCGAAGACTACAAGGTGCGCATCATCAACAGCCAGCAAGGCACCGCTGCGCGCACACGCGTGCTCATCACGAGCACCGACGGCAAAAAATCGTGGGGCACGGTCGGCGTCAGCGACAATATCATTCAGGCAAGCTGGCTCGCACTGGTGGACAGTTTCGAATACCGCCTCGGCCTGTAAGCATTCGCCAGCCTTGCACCCTGCGCTATCGCTGCTCTACTCGCCCGCACTTTCCAATGACTAACGACACGCCTCCACCGCCGCCCGTCGAGAATACCGAGCCGAAGGAAAAGTCCGTGCAATTCCAAGAGGATGACATTCAGGCCATCACTTATTTTAAAGAAGCGCATGGATTGCTCAGGCACCAAATCGGGAAGGTGATCGTCGGGCAAGAGAAGGTGATTGATGAACTACTCATCAGCATTTTCACACGCTCGCACGCGCTGCTCGTGGGCGTGCCCGGTCTGGCGAAGACGCTGCTGATTTCCACGCTCGCGCAGGCGATGAATCTGCAATTCAAACGCATCCAGTTCACGCCCGATCTCATGCCGAGCGACATCACGGGCACGGAGGTCATCTACCAAAATCCGCAGACCAACGAGCGTGAGTTCAAATTTTTGCCGGGGCCGATTTTTGCGAACGTCATCCTCGCAGACGAAATCAACCGCACACCGCCGAAGACGCAGGCTGCGATGCTTGAGGCGATGCAGGAACGCAAAATCACTGCGGGTGGGATTGATCACAAACTTCCCGATCCGTTCTTCGTCCTCGCGACGCAAAATCCCGTCGAGCAGGAGGGCACCTATCCGCTGCCCGAGGCGCAACTCGACCGCTTCATGTTCATGATCTACGTGGACTACCCGAGTGCCGACGAGGAACTCGAAGTCATGCGACGTGGCACGGGAGGCAAGACCGCGACGCCGCGACAGGTGCTGGGGCTGGAGCACATCATGTATTTGCAGGGCACAGTCCGCCGGATGCCTGTCGCTGAACACGTCCTTCGCTATGCGCAAAAAATTGTCGCATCCACGCGCGCGAAAAGTCCGCAGTCGCTCGATTTCTGCAAAAAGTGGCTGAGTTGGGGAGCGGGTCCGCGCGCTTCGCTGAATCTCATCCTCGCCGCGAAAGCAAACGCGATTCTACGTGGGCAAATCTACGTGAGTTGCGACGATGTAGCTGCGGTAGCTCCGAGCATTATGCGCCATCGCATTATCCCGAATTTCGCGGCACAGAGCGAAGGCATCAGCAGCGACGACATCACGCGGATGATTCTGGAGAAGGTGCCGAAGGACGAGTAGGGGGCTTTTTCCGCAAAAGGAGAAGATGGATGAAGCCACTTGGACTCCATCCACCTTTTTTCCCAACCAACATCACAAAGTTTTTTACCGGCGCAGCGATGCGGTGCGTATGCCGTAGCCGCAGCGGTCTGGCTCGAGGACAAACGCGATGCGCTCTGCGGCATTACGGTAGTCGAAGATAGGCGCGTAGCCGACACCGGGTGCGTGCTCGTCGCCAGCGCCGTGTGTGAGTCGGCTGCCGCCAGCGATGTCAAATTCATAGAGTGTGTTGCCGCATCCGCCTTTGCCATCGTGTCCGGCCTTGCGTTCTGCATCGGTGATGCGGACGTGGACAAGGATTCCACTGCGACCGATTCCGAGACGTCCGAAGAGGGTGCGGGCAATCGGGCAGCCGGCGTCCACGACTTGCAATTCGCCTTCGACGAGCCATCCGCCGTCAGCAGTTTCGTCATCCGCGAGGACTGTCGTCGGAGCGATCTTGGCGAGTTCGCTCTTGAGAACCTCCGCGAATTCATTTCCAGCCTGCGCGCGGAGGATGGTCTTCATCGCCTCGCCGCCGTGTGCGCCGCGGAATTCACCAGCGCCGAATGGGCGGATGAATATTTTCTTGGGAGACATGGCGCCGGTGGCGACCTGCGTGTGGGTGACTCGTGTGCCAGCGCATGAGCAGAGGCTGATGGCGGCAGTGATTGCGAAGAAGAGATGTTTCATAGGGCTGTTTAGGGCGGGGCAAAATGCAGGAAGCGTGCCCGTGCCTTGGGCGGATCATTCTTTTCTCGCGGTTCTAGCGTGAGTGGCCGTGGCCGAGGATGCCAAATGCGTGGAGAATCTTCGCGATGACGCTGATTGCCGTTTCGTAAAATGAAACAAAACTCGAGCTGAGTGCGTCCCAGTAGCTCACGAGCGTTACATCAGGCGCGAGGGGAATGATCGCGAGCCCGAGCAGTAGCACATTCGCAAAGTAGATGAGCGAGAAGGAGAACACTTTGCCCGGCCCGTGAAAATCCGACTGTCCCTTCGGCAGCATCCATAGCGTGAAGGTGAGGTGAAACATCCACGTGAATCCGAGCGCGCCGAGGAACCATTCACGATGGTAAAGCGCCTCTTTGAACCAGCCCACGCAGCCCCAAAACATCAGCACAATCGCGCTGTAGATTGGCCACAGATAGGGTGCCAGCGCGATGTAGAAATTGTATTTGTCGGTGATGATGTAGCCGCCCTCGCTGCTGACGTGGATTTTTTTCACCTTACCGTTGAAGAGCATGGCTGCGATGGCGTGCGTCATCTCGTGTCCCCACACATACAGGCTCACGGGCCGCGGCTCGCGCCAGATGAGAAGGCTGATGACTGTCCATGACAGCCACGCGGCACCGCCGACTCCGAACATGAGAAATTCATGCGTCATCCAAAACGGAATGTTCCGCTGCTGCGCGGAGGCGAGGGATAGCGCGCGAAAAAGCGCCGATGTGAGAATGACTGCAAACGGCACCAGGCTGAGGCCGATGATGAAATTCCAGAGGCGATGGCGGCGGAGTTGCCGCGCAGGCCGGGTCGCTCCTCCCCGCGGGAACTCGACCTCCGCCGCATCCGCAGTGCTCGCATGGATGCGATGCAGCGGCTTGTTGAACAAATCGTCCTGCTCCTCGTCCTTGTTCGGCGGGCGTCGGTTTTTGGTGTTTGGCCGTTTGGGCGCGCTCACGGTCGGAGAGTGTCTTGGCGAAAAACCGAAATGTCGAGAGCGGTGTCCGCGCTAGCTCGCGAGGCAGGCGTCGAGTGAGGTGAGCAGCTCGCGCATCGTCGCCGGGGTCTCGTCGCCCATGTTCGAGAGGCGGAATGTCTTCCCCTTCAGCTTCCCGTAGCCGCCATCAATGATGAACCCCCGCTCCTTCGCCTTCTTCCCGAGCGCATCAACATCAATGCCCTTGTTGTTCGCGATGCACGTCAGCGACATCGAGCGGAAGCCCTCGGGCGCGAAAAAGTCGAGGCCCTGCTTGCGCACCCATTCATGCACGATCGCATTGTTCTCCGCATGCCGCGCATGGCGCTTCGCGACGCCCTCGGTGAAAATGTCGTCGAGCTTCGATTCCAGCGCGTAGATGAGGCTGATGCTCGGCGTGCTCGGCGTCATGTCCTCCGCCTGGTTCTTCGCGAACTCCACGAAATCAAAATAGTAGCCGCGCCCCTTCACCGTCGCAGCGCGATCCATCGCCTTCTTGCTCGCGGCAAAAAGCGCGAGCCCCGGCGGCATCGCGAGCGCCTTCTGAGATCCCGTGAGCAGCACATCAATTCCCAGCGCATCCATCGGGATCGGCACCACGCTGAACGACGACACCGTGTCCACGATCAGGCACACGTCGGGAAAATCGCGCATCACCGCGCTGATCTCTTCGATGTTCGACATCACGCCCGTTGAAGTCTCGTTGTGAATCAGCGTCACCGCATCGAACCCGCCCGCACTCAGCGCCGCACGGATCTGCTCGCCGCGCACCGGCTGCCCCCATTCCACCTGCAATGCCACCGCGTCCTTCCCGCACTTCTTCGACACGTCGAACCACTTGTCCGAAAACGCGCCGCACATGCAGTTCAGCACCTTGCCCGAGCCGACGAGATTGCGCACCGAGCCCTCCATCACGCCCCACGCGCTGCTCGTGGAAAGCATCACCGGCTGCGTCGTGCCGAAGAGTTCCTTCAGCCGCGGTTGGATTCCGCCGTAGAGTTTTTTGAAATCGCCGCTGCGGTGCCCGATCATCGGCCGGCACATGGCGCGGAAAGTTTTTTCGGAGACTTGGACAGGACCTGGAATGAAGAGTTTTGGCATTGTGGATATTTGTAATGAGTCCCGGAGGGAGCGCGGAGATAATTGGAAAACCGCCGCGTGGAAACTGAAAATTCAGGCTGATTTAGTCCCAGAGGAAATGTTCCAGTCGCAACGTTTTCACCCGTTGTCTGGCCTGCTCGATGTGGGGCCCCGGGAGTTTGGACATTTTCTCATATACTCCGACGGCACTGCGCCATTGCTGTCGGGCTTCAAGAATTCCGGCGGCGTCGAAGCCGGATTTTGCAAACCAGAATGTTTCGTGGGTGCCTGTGGTGTTGCGGTCGAGGATGTCATAGAAAAGCGCGAGCGCCTCGTCGTTGCGTCCGAGTTGCTGGAGTGCCTTGCCTTTTTTGTAGGCGGCCTGGTTGCGCCATGCGGAGGTGGTTTCCGGCAGGGCGAGGAGTTGGTTATAGGTTGATAGTGCAGCTTCGGTTTGTGTTGGATCCTTTTTCCCGAGCACGATGAGATTGTCACCCTTGCCGATTAGTGCGGCGTTGCGCACGTCGGGCTCGGGCGGCTTTGGCGCGCCGAGGAGGCTGTCGTAAATTTTCACTGCATCATCCTCAGCGCCGAGTTTGCTTTTGATGATGGCCTGCTGGAGTCGTGCGTGGGCTTCCAGCGGACCCTTGCGCTCGGCGACCTTGTCGAAGAGTTCGAGTGCGCGGTTGAGAGCTTCGCCGTTAATGAGCTTCATCGCGCACTGTCCTGCGAGGTAGAGTGCTGTCTCGGTGAAGCCATTGTCGGTGCGTGCGACGTTTTCAAATTGCTCCTGCGCATTTAGGAAATTTTCACGGTGAAAATTGATCTGTCCGAGTTTCATTCGCACATCGGCGAGATGTGCCGACATTGGATGCGCGATAATAAAAGCACGCGCGAGTGCGATCACTTTTTCGTCGTCACGAGGTTGTTTGGCGTCTTCGAGAAAAATGGCGAGGCACTCGCCTTGCTCAATTTGTTCGGGTGCGGTGGTGGTGTCCGCGACAGTCTGGATGAGTGTCTTCGCGTCCGATGTTTTTCCTTGTTGAAAATCTAGTTCGGCGATGGCGATCTGTGCTTCGGCCCTGCGCGGGTGAGCAGGGAAGGTCTTCAGGAATGTGCGAAGACTGTTTGCGGCCCTCGGATCGCTGGTGCGGGACTGCACGAGGCCCGCCTCAATGAAGAGCTGCCCTGTGAGTTGATGATCCGAGAGGCTGGCGATGTCTTCTTGAAATCTCTCGTAATTCTTCTGCATCAGCCACGCGAGTGCGGTGTCATAGGCAGCGTTCTGGCGGAGGTGTGGCGACCGTTTGGCGGTTTCGAGGTGCGTGGCTGCACTTACGAATTCGCCCTGCTGCATATTGACGAGCGCTGTGCGCAGTGCGAACTCGGCGCGCTGTTCGTCGTCGCGTGCAGTGCGGGATGCGGCGATTAAGTCAGCCTCGGCCTCAGCGAGGGCCTTTTTTGTGTCTGGTGCCACGGCAGTGGCGAGTGCGAGTTCGGCCTGCATGGCGTAGATGTCGGGCGTCAGCGTGTGTCCGGAAAATTGCTTGAGAAAAAATTTCAATGCGGTCTCCGCACGCTCATAACGTTTTTCGCGGAGTTGAAGGCGTGCGACGTAGAACTGTGCAAGCGCGCCAGCCCGAGGAGGGAGGTCGCGAACGATTTTGTGCAGCGCTCCCTCGGTGGGCGTTTTGTCCACGGTGTAAAATTGATCGAGGCGGCGGAAAATGAGTTCAAGGTGCGGGCTCTCGGGATTTTTGTGGATGAAAGTTTCAAGTGACCTTTCAGCCGCGTCTGGACCACTTAGCGCGAACCGGGCTTCCGCCTCGGCAAGTGCGGCAGCGGCGTAGAGATTTTCTGACAATCCTTCGACGCGATGGTTGCTGTCAGATTGCAGCATTTGGTCGAGTGCCCCGAGTGCGGCCTGCGATTGCTTTTCCAAAAGAAGGATGCGCGCTCCGATGTATGCGCGCCATTTTTCATCGGCCGGCGAGTTCGCCTGTGTTTTTGCGAAGAGTTTGCGGGCTTCGTCCGTTTTTCCCAGTTCGACGTAAAGGCTTGCAAGTCTCAGGCACGCCGCATTGGTCGCGCCGGCGGATTTTACGAAGTGTTTAAGAGTGTCGGCAGCCTCCGCAGTGCGTCCAAGCGCCTGTAAGCTTTCCGCCTCGCCGAGTATCGCCGCGGGCGGGGGAGCAGGCAGATCGCCGAGTGATTTATAGACTGGCAGCGCCTCGCTCCATCGCCCGGCTCCTGCCAGTGCGTGGGCACGCAGCAGTGCAGCGGCGGAATCCGTAAGATCGGGAATTTGCGCCAGCGACTTAATGGCCTGTTCATACTGGGCGGTCGCGATCTGCGCCTCGGCAAGCAGGCGCAGCGCGGCGATGCGCTCGTCCGGCGTGAGCGGTGACGCGGAGAGAGCGTCGGACAGTTTAAAGATCGCCACCTGCGGGATGTTTTCCGCGATGGCCTGACGCGATTGGGAAATCACGAGGGACTCGGCGAATGACGAATGTGGAATGACGGATGACGCAAGGGCGAGTGCAATGGCTGCTGCAAGAAGGCGCAATTTTCTACAATTCGTCATGCGGTATTCGGCATTCATCATAGCATCCTCCTTAGATAGCGCCCCGTGTGGCTCGCGTCCACTCTTGCAACTTCCTCCGGCGTGCCCTCGGCCACGATGCGCCCGCCGGCATTTCCGCCTTCGGGACCGAGGTCCACGAGCCAGTCGGCGCACTTTATCACTTCGAGATTGTGCTCGATGATGATGAGCGTGTTCCCCGAATCGCGGAGTTTCATCAGCACTTCGAGCAGCTTGTGGATGTCGGCGAAATGCAGGCCGGTCGTGGGTTCGTCCAAAATATACACGGTGCGTCCCGTGGCCTTTTTCGACAGTTCGGCAGCGAGCTTGATGCGCTGCGCCTCGCCGCCGCTGAGCGTCGTGCCGTTTTGTCCGAGGTGGAGATAGCCGAGTCCCACGTCCTCCAGCGCGACGAGTTTGTCGTGGACGCCGGGGATGTTTCGGAAAAAGCGCGCGGCTTCGTCCACAGTCATGTCGAGGATGTCGGCGATGTTTTTGCCTTTGTAGGTGATCTCCAGAGTCTCGCGATTATAGCGGCGGCCGCGGCAGATCTCGCACTCCACATACACGTCGGCGAGGAAGTGCATTTCGATTTTCTTCACGCCGTCGCCCTCGCACGCCTCGCAACGACCGCCTTTGACATTGAAGGAAAATCGCCCGCTTTCGTATCCGCGCACACGCGATGCCGGCAGGCCGGAAAAGAGATCGCGGATACCGCCGAACGCGCCGGTGTAAGTCACGGGGTTGCTGCGCGGCGTGCGTCCGATGGGTGCCTGATCGATCACGATGGCCTTGTCTATTTGTTCGAGGCCTACGATGGAGCGATGTTTGCCCGGCTTGTCTTTGCTCCGGTAGAAATGGCGGAAGAGCGCACGGCGCAGGATGTCATCCACGAGCGTGGATTTGCCGCTGCCGCTCACGCCGGTGACGCACGTGAGACAGCCGAGGGGAAAGTGTGCGGTGACATTGTTGAGGTTGTTTTCCTCCGCGCCGACGACGGTGAGCCAGCCGCGGGATTGCGGATTGCGGATTGCGGATTGCGGATTTGTTTGTGGTGCGACGCGTTTTTTTGGGACGGGGATTTTTGCCGTGCCTGCGAGATATTGGCCGGTGAGGGACGCTTCCACTTTCTCTACTTCGGCGGGTGTGCCTTGTGCGATGAGGTGTCCGCCGCGATGGCCGGCTCCGGGGCCGAGATCGAGGACATGGTCGGCGGAGCGGATGGTGTCTTCGTCGTGCTCGACGACGATGACGGAGTTGCCGAGATCGCGCAGGCGGCGGAGCGTGGTGATGAGCCGATCATTGTCGCGCTGATGCAGGCCGATACTTGGTTCGTCGAGCACGTAGAGGCAGCCTGCGAGGCCGCTGCCGATTTGAGTCGCTAGACGGATACGCTGCGCTTCGCCGCCGCTGAGTGTCCCGCTTTCACGGTCGAGGGAGAGATATCCGAGGCCGACTTCTTCCATGAAAGAAAGACGCGCACGGACTTCGCGCACGACTTCGGTGGCGATGATCTTTTGCTCCTCGCCGAGGACGAGGTGCTCGATGAACCAGCGCGCATCTGTGACGCTCAACTGACAGAAAGCGCGGATACTTTTCTCGCTCTCCGCGCTCGCAAGCGTGATGCCGAGAATCTCTGGGCGCAATCGCGCTCCATTGCAGACGGAGCAAGTGCGGCGGCCCATGTAGGCGCGGAGTCGCTGGCGCGAAAGTTCGCTGTCGGTCGTTTCGTAGAGGTGCTGCATTTGCGCGACGACGCCCTCAAACGGTTTTTTCACCGCCTCGCGTTTGCTGCCTTCGCCCCACGCAATTTCGATTTCGCGCTCGCCGGTGCCATGCAGCACGGCTTGTTGAAACGCTTCGGGCAAATCGCACCACGGCACATCGGTCTTCGTTTTGAATGCCTTGCACAACGAGGCCAGCAGGCCTGTGTAGTAGCCTTTCATGCGCGGGTTCGCCTTCGCCCACGGCGCGATGGCTCCATCAGCGAGGGACAATTCGGCATCGGGCACGAGCAGCTCGCCATCAATATACTGTTCGCTGCCGAGCCCCTGACACGCGGGGCACGCACCATGGTGGCTGTTAAATGAAAAGTGTTTAGGCGTGAGTGCGGGCAGCGTGAAGCCGGAGTCGGGATCGGCGAAATGAGTGGAGTAATTGATGGGTATCCACATCTCGCCGGATTGCTGGAGCACGGTGAGCGTGCCCTCGCCCCATTTCAACGCCGTGGCGGCGCTGTCGCTGAGTCGCTGGCGGATGCCGTCGCGCACGACGAGACGGTCCACCACGGCTTCGATGCGATGCTTCTTTCCTTTCTCCAAGCGCATGGGCGCTGTTCCGCTGAGTTCGACGATTTCACCATCGAGCCTCACGCGCACAAAGCCCTCGCGTCGTAATTTCTCTAGCACGTCGCGAAACTCACCTGCTTCACCGCTAACAATCGGCGCGAGCACAGCGATCTTCGACTCCGCAGGAAGCGCGAGGATAGCGTCCACGATTTGCTGCGGTGTCATACGACGGATGACACGGCCCGATTTCGGATCGTGAGGGACACCGATGGCTGCATAGAGCACACGGAGGTAGTCGTAAATTTCCGTCGTCGTGGCGATGGTCGAACGCGGGTTTCCGCCACTGCCGCGTTGCTCGATGGCGATGGCCGGGGAAAGTCCTTCGATGTGATCCACGTCTGGCTTTTGCATCTGGTCGAGGAACTGCCGCGCGTATGCCGAAAGGCTTTCGACGTAGCGCCGCTGTCCCTCCGCATACAGCGTGTCGAAGGCGAGCGAGGATTTTCCCGACCCGCTCAGGCCCGTGATGACGACGAGCTTCTCACGCGGGATTTCCAGCGTGAGGTTTTTCAAATTGTGCTGGCGTGCGCCAACGATGCGGATGAAGTCGGAGGCCATCTCGACGAGAAAGTTGTGACCTGCCACCAAAGCAGGCCCGCCCCTCCGTGGGAAAGCGGAATATCTTCACCGCGCCACTAAGGCACGATGCGATAAATCTCCAGGCCGGGGTGGAGGTAGAGGACTGTGCCACGCGGCCAGAGCCGGATGGGTTCAAAATCCCTACGGAGATCGGAGTAAAATCTTTTGCGTCGATCGTAGTTGTCAGCCTCGTCCTTCTTTGGCTTGAGCCCTGCACGCTCAAATTTCTTGTAGGTGCTTTCGGTGATGATGATGTGCGTCACGCCTATGTTTTGAAGCTCGGTGATGGTGCCGATGTCGGCGACATAGTCATCGCTGAGGATCTGGTTTGGCAAAGGCTGGGCATTGATGCCGGTGCCGTGGCGCTTCGTATCCGGGAGCCGGACTTTGTCATCCTTGGCGATAATATCGGCGGGCTTTGTATTAGCGCGCAACCATGCAGCCAGTTCAGCCGTATCGTCGCGCTGGAATGCCTGCCAGTATTTGATCAGACCACCCCGATCTGCCGTCCAACTCGGCAACTGCGCGAGGATGAGAATGGAGCCGACTATGATTTCCACCATGCGCTCGCGTCCGCCAAAATGCCGTGCAACTTCGCAGATGCCGACGGCGGCAAGCAGCGTGAAGATCGCAGTGGCAGGGAGAAAATAGCGGTCGTTGTCCTTCGGTGAAAATGAGAGTGCGATAGCGAATACAAACGGGAATGCGAGCGTCATCCAGTCGAGCGCGCGCCATTCGCGACGGTGCCGCGCGCATGACCACAGAAGCGCGAGCAGGAGCAGCCACATGACGGGTGTGGTGTTGGCGAGGAAGACATTCCAGTAGCGTGTGTGCGGCACGTTCTGTGTCATCTGGCCCTGCCCCTCGACGACGAGGCGTGTTTCCCTCGTGAAGCTCGATGTGAAAGTATGCCAATCGCGAAGCACGGGAAAATTTACCGCGATGAGCACGAGCAGCATCGCGGAGAGGGCGGCAAGCCAGGGCCGGCCTTTTACGTCGCGATTGCAGAGCACAGGCACGGCGAGGACGAGTGTGACTATGCCAAGGTATTTCCCTGAAATAGCCAGACCGCATCCCGTCCCCAGCAGCATTGCCGCCGCAGTGCCGTGCTTTTTTGAAAAGACGTATGCGCCTAGAAAAGCGACTGAGACACCAAAGAGCAGAGCGGTGTCCTCCTTCATGTAGTGCGACAACTCGAAGAGTTGATGATGCAGCATGAGTGTTAGCCCCGCGATCATTGCAACGACCCATCCGCGCCAGACATAGGCGAGCAACGAGAGTGCAACGATGGCGCCTGCCGTGAATACTGCGGAAACCCAGCGTCCGATCTCGACCACAGTCTGCTCGGTGCGTGCGCTCGATGATACGAGTTTCGTCGCGGAGAGCAGGAGCATTGGATGGTGAAAATTCCATGCTCGCATTTCTAGCACCTGCTCGACCTTACCCGGCTCGTCCGGGTGATAGTAGAATGGAAACGTGTTAAGCCGCGTATGCAGGAACAACGTGGTGACGAAGAGCGCGAGTGACCAGAGCCAGAGACGTGCGGCGTTCATGGGCGGCGGGCCGACGAATCGGTGCGGATACGATTGGGCATTACGTGCTATTACGGGCGAGCGATTGATGCTGCAATTCCGTTTGAGCGCAGTTCACAAATAATCTGTCATCTCGTAGAGGGCGGGGTCCCTCGAGATGCGTGGTTTGCGGCGTAGCTTACGTTTCATCTCGCCGAGCGGGGATTCATCGGGTGCTGCGTCCATCGCGTCGAAAACATCGCCGTAGTCGGCCTCCAGTTTCTCCGGGTCTTCGCCTTTTTCGAGACGGGCGATGACTTCGTTCATCTGCGGGGGCATTTTTTCGCCGGTGAGTTCGCCCATGCGCCGCATCATCGCAGCGAGTGCGCGCGGGTCAGGATTGTCACTCTCGGCCACGCCGCCGAACTCACGCTCCATCGCCTCCATCGCTGCTTCCATTTTGGAATCATCCATGTCTCCCGTCGGCACGGCGGATGGCTCCTTCGCGCGACCGGTCACGGCGAAATTACTCAGCAGCCTTTCGAGTTTCCACTTCGGGTTGTCCGGGCATTTCGGGACTTTGTCCGCGTAGGAAATACTGCGCGCAAAGAACGAATAGATGCGCTGGTTCTTCGGGCAGATGAACTCGTAGATGGGCATGGCTCACTTCGCGAGCCCGAACGCCTCATGCACTGCGTTTGCGCCCTCGGCGATCTTGGCTTCGTCCACGATGACTGCGGTTTTGATTTCGGAGGTGGAGATCATCTGGATGTTGATCCCCGCCTTGCTCAGCGCCTCAAACATTTTCGCCGCCACACCGCTGTGGCTCTTCATGCCGACGCCGATGACGCTCAGCTTCGCAATCTCGCTGCGGCTTTCAAGGCCCACGGCACCGACGGATTTTACCACGGGCGCGAGCGCGGCTTCGACTTTCGCCAGCTCGTCCTTGCTAAGCGTGAAGGAAATGTCGGTCGTGCCTTCGTGCGAGACGTTCTGCACGATCATATCAATGCTGATGCCCGCCGCAGCGATGGCGTTGAAAACTTGGGCCGCAGTGCCGGGCCGGTCGGGCGCGCGGCAGACGGTGACTTTGGCCTGGTTTTTTTCGATGCTGACGCCGCGGACGACCACGGCCTCCATGCTTTTGGTTTCTTCTTTCACGATGGTGCCTGGGTTTTGGTTAAATGAACTACGGACTTCAAAAACGACGCCGAATTTCTTGGCGAACTCGACGGAGCGTGACTGCATCACTTTACTGCCGCTCGAAGCCATTTCGAGCATTTCATCGAAACTGATTTCGTCGAGTTTCTTCGCGGTAGGGACGACACGCGGGTCGCAGGTATAAACGCCGTCCACGTCAGTGAAAATTTGGCACAAATCGGCTTTCACCGCTGCTGCGATGGCGATGGCGGTGAGGTCGCTGCCGCCGCGTCCGAGCGTAGTGATACGGTGATCTTTCGTTTGACCCTGAAAACCGGCGACGATGCAGATGTAACCGTCATCGAGGTATTGCTTGAGTTGCTTCGGCGTGAGGTCGGCGATTTTCGCCTTCGTGTGGACGCCGTCCGTGACGATGCCCGCCTGAGCGCCGGTGAGCGAAACTGCCTTCTTTCCCATCGCGTTGATGGCCATTGCCGTGAGGGCGATGGTGGTCTGCTCCCCGGTGGCGAGCAGCACGTCCATCTCGCGTTCTTCGGGGGCAGGGGAGCACTCGCGGGCGAGCTTGATGAGTGAATCTGTGACGCCGCTCATGGCGGAGACGACTGCGACGACGCGATGGCCTTCCTCCTGTGTGGCGATGATTCGGCGCGCGACGTTCTTGATGCGCTCGGGATTCCCCACGCTGGTGCCGCCGTATTTCTGGACGATGAGACTCATTGAAAAAGGGCGCGGAGATTTGCGGCCCGCTCCGTTCTTGTCAATGCCGCCGCCTGCGGTGCGGCGCCTGTCTATTTTTAATCAGGAAGGCAGGAAGGCATGAAAAAGACAGCGTCGCCAATCGTTCCTCATTTCCTGCCTTCCTGAGCCACCCCTCAGTTTGTCAGTGCAGCGAGTTCGTCGAGCAGGGAGTAAAGCGCGACGCCCGCTGCAGCGATGCTCTCCTGCGGCGGATTGAGGAGTTGCTCTCGCGTCTGGATGAAAGGCGCGTCGCCAGCTTCGTCGAGCGACGCGGCGGCGAGATCCTCGATCCCCACTTTCTCCAGCTCGATGTGAAATTGCAGCCCCACCACACGGTCGCCGTGGACGAATGCTTGATTCGCGCACGCCTCACTCTCTGCCACACGCCGTGTGCCTTCGGGAATTGTGAATATGTCGCCGTGCCAGTGCATCACGACTAGCCGCTCGGGGAATGCGCTGAATGGCGCGCAGCGATCCAGCATCCGCACGGGAAACCAGCCGATCTCCTTCACCGGATTCTGAAACACCTTCCCGCCTAGCACATCCGCAAGAAGCTGCGCGCCGAGGCAGATGCCGAGGATCGGCTTTCGCGCTCGTATGGCCTCCGCGAGAAAACATTTCTCCATCGGCAGCCACGGATGATTGCGATGCTCATGGATGCTCATTGGCCCGCCCATGATTACGAGCAAATCAAATGCATCCAGCGCGGGCGGCGTTTCCCCGTCATGCAGCGCCGTGCGCGAAAGTGTGTGCCCACGCTCCGCCGCCCAAGTGGCAATGCGTCCGGGCCCCTCGAATAGCGCGTGTTCCAGCGAGTGGATTTTCATACTTATGCTCTCACTCGAACATCAATCCAGTCGCACGTAGGAGGCGAGGCCGTGGATGCCGCCTTCGCGACCGAAGCCACTTTCCTTGTAGCCGCCGAAGGGTGAGGTGGGGTCGAATTTGTTGTAGGTGTTCGCCCACACGACTCCGGCACGGAGCTTGGAGATCGTTTTGAAAATCTTGCTGCCCTTGTCCGTCCAAACGCCAGCGCTGAGGCCGTAGGGCGTGTTGTTGGCGCGCTCGACGGCTTCATCCGGCGTGCGGAAAGTGAGCACGCTGAGCACGGGTCCGAAAATTTCCTCCTGCGCGATGCGATGGCTCGCGGTGACGCCGGTGATGACGCTCGGCGCGAACCAATATCCGCGTTCGGGCAATGTGCAGCGGGGTTGTAAAAGTTCGCCGCCCTCTGCGACTCCGGCGTCCACGAGCGAGCGGATTTTATCGAGCTGTGCGCGGGAGTTGATCGCGCCGATGTCGGTGTTTTTGTCGAGCGGGTCGCCGACGCGCAGGGTGCTGATGCGGTCGCGTAGTTTTTTGATGACTGTGCGATAGACTCCCTCCTGCACAAAGAGCCGTGAGCCTGCGCAGCAGACGTGGCCTTGATTGAAAAAGATTCCGCCGATGATGCCCTCAACGGCTTGGTCGAGCGGTGCGTCGTCGAAAATAATGTGCGCGGCCTTACCGCCAAGTTCGAGCGCGAGTTTTTTGTTCGTGCCAGCAGTTGCCTTCGCGATGAGTTTGCCCACCTCGGTGCTGCCGGTGAACGCGATCTTGTCCACGCCCGCGTGCTCGACGAGCGCGCGTCCGGTTTCACCTGCGCCCGTGACGATGTTCACGACGCCATCGGGCAACTCCGCCTCCTGCAAAATGCGCGCGAGGTGCATGGCGGTGATGCTCGTGGTTTCGGCAGGCTTGAGGACAATGGTGTTGCCGCACGCGAGGGCGGGGGCGATTTTCCACGCGGCCATGAGCAGCGGGAAATTCCACGGGATGATTTGCGCGCACACACCCACGGGGCGCGGCATTTTTCCGGAAAATGCGTAGTCGAGTTTGTCCGCCCAGCCCGCGTGATAGAAGAAATGCGCGGCGACTTGTGGGAGATCGAAGTCGCGCGATTCCTTGATCGGCTTTCCGCCGTCGAGCGACTCCAGCACGGCCAGCTCGCGCGCCTTTTCCTGAATGATGCGCGCGATGCGGAAGAGATACTTGCCACGCTCGCGGCCCGACATTTTTCCCCACACGTTGTCGTAGGCGCGGCGCGCGGCAGAGACGGCAGCGTTCACGTCGGCCTGCTCCGCAAGCGCGATTTCCGAGAGCTGCTTTTCGTTGGCCGGATTGAGCGTGGAAAAATACTGACCACTTTTTGGCTTCACGAATTTTCCGCCGATGAACAGTTCGTAGCGCGCATCGGGCTTCACCACGACGGACTCGGGCGCGGGAGCATACTGCCACTTCGCGCCGAAACTCAGCGTGCGCTTCGATGCGGGGATGACGGCGGGTGAATGGGCGACGACAGCGAGGGTTTTGGCTTTGCGCGGCATGGGCGGAGACTGTCGGGCGTTTCGTGGCGCTGCAAGCCGTAGGTGACAGCTTTCATTTAGTATATTTTGCGGATTGTTTTCCGCGCGGCGACTTTGCAGCTTTCGACTTCCCTATGAACGAACCGAACCGAATCCGAATAGCCAGCGTCGCCGAACTCGACGCGCTGGTCGGTGTCCACGTCACGGACGAAACGCCCGAGCTAATGTGGGAGGACTCGCATGGCCACTTTCAATTCGAGACCGAGGCCGAGGCTCTCATTGCGATAGCTGATCCCTATTACCAGCAGTTCCTGCCCGATGTGGATTGGACGAAGACAGTCGTCCGGCAGGTGAAAATTTTCCGTCTCTATTGCAGCGACCCAACCGCGATTTGGATCGTCGTGGACAAGGCAAGCAGTGCGCACGGGCCACTGTTGATGTGGCGTGAGCAGGGCCGTTGGCACGCTGCTTTTGGCAGCAACGCAGACGCCGAGGCGCGCACTCCGAATGTCGCGATCTGCCTCGCCGCGCTGACGGCGTGCAAGCTGAAGTTCGACGTGAACCACGCCGCATTGATTCACAGATCAATCAACTCGCCACCATGCCGTCGCTTGGCGTGCCTACGTCGAATTGACGCTACTTCGCCGCAGCGAGCAGCGTGTCAATTCCGTCAATGCAGAACTGGCTCCACGTCTCCAGCGCGTCGCGTCTCTGGCGCAATTCCGCAATCGGCACAAAGCCCGCTTCCGTGATCACGCTCTCGCGTTTGTGCGCCGCGTCGCTGGCGAGTCGGAAAATATGGACGACACCGAGATGCACTTTGCCCACATCGTTCGAGTCGTCGTTGAGCAGCGCGACGACGTGATTCGTGTAGGGTGTCTCGATGAACATTTCCTCCGCCACTTCGCGTTGCACGGCGGTGTTGTAGGCGTCGTAGTCGAGGGAAAAGAGACCCTCGTCGCCGTCATTCATGTGTCCGCCGATGCCCACGCTCCCTTTCGCCACGAGGCGCTGCTCGCCGGATTTTTTCCCGCGCACGTAATGAAACACCGAGTCGCCATGGACGATGAGCACGTAGGGGATGATTTGTTTCAGCGACGGGTTTGTTTCCGCCGGGGCGCGCGGGGTGAAAAAATTGTTCTCCCTCGCGAGCAGCGCGGGCAGGTAGCGCTCCACATCGAAGCAAAGCCCCTGGAACATGCCGATGCGCTCAATCAACTCACGGCGGACGACGAGAATGTTTTCATCTTTCATGCGGCGCGTTGTGCGTTGGCGGATGGAAAATGCCAAACGGGAAATGCTACGCGCACAATTTTGTCGTCTCTTTCACGCAGCACGCCTCGGGCGAAAATGCTACGCATACATAATATCTCGTTGCCTCGCGGGTATTCCTCTGTATCACTCCAAACCCGATGCCTGCGAATTCCACCGAGCTATTTGACCGTCTCCTGAGCGATGGCGACGAGACCACCGCCGGCAATTACTTCGTCGCCAATTATCCGCCGTTTTCTTTTTGGAAAAAAGAGAACACCGAAGAGGTCGCGCGGGTGCTGCAAACTCCACCGCCAGCAGGCACGCCGCTCGGCGTTTACTTTCACATCCCGTTTTGCCGGAAGCGCTGCCACTTTTGCTACTTCCGCGTTTATACGGACAAAAACGCCGAGGAAATCAAAGGCTACATCGAATCCGGAATGCGCGAACTCGAGGCCTACGCGCGCACGCCGCGCATCGCCGGGCGCAAGCCGAAGTTCGTCTATTTCGGCGGCGGCACGCCGAGCTATTTGAGCGTGTCGCAACTCACCGCGCTCACCGACCGCATGAAGTCCATCCTGCCATGGGACGAAGTGGAGGAAGTTGCGTTCGAGGCCGAACCGGGCACGCTCACCGAGGGGAAATTGAGCGCGCTGCGTGAAATCGGAATCACGCGCCTTTCACTCGGCGTGGAGAATTTCGACAGGCACATCCTCGAAATCAACGGACGCGCT
Organism: uncultured Spartobacteria bacterium; assembly: GCA_903929475.1. Classification (GTDB taxonomy): domain Bacteria; phylum Verrucomicrobiota; class Verrucomicrobiia; order Chthoniobacterales; family Chthoniobacteraceae; genus SXWH01. Next base: position 4,402 of record CAIYUV010000044.1, on the reverse strand, counting down.
CACCGCGAGGACGAAATCTACCGCGCATACAGCTTCGCGCGCAGCGTCGGTTTTCCGCAGATCAATATAGACCTCATCGCGGGCATGGTGGAGGAGACGGATGAAAACTGGCAGCGCAACATCGCGCGCACGCTCGAACTCCAGCCGGACAGCGTGACGATTTACCAGATGGAAGTGCCGTTCAACACGGGCATCTACGAGCAGATGAAAACCGAGGGGAAACTTGTCGCACCTGTCGCATGCTGGCACACGAAACGCCGCTGGGTGAACGAGGCGTTCAGCGCGCTGGAGAAAAACGGATACACCGTGACGAGCGCAACGACCGCCGTGCGCGATCCGGCAAAAACGAAATTCGTCTATCGCGATGAACTGTGGCAGGGCGCGGACCTTCTTGGACTCGGCGTTGCGAGCTTCAGCCACCTCGGCGGCGTGCATTTTCAAAACCTGCCCGACTTCGAGAGCTACACCGCCGCCGTGGCCGCGGGCGAACTTCCGATCGGTCGCGCGCTCGAAACGACGTCCGAGGAACGCCTCATTCGCGAGCTGATTCTGCAACTAAAACTCGGTCGCGTCTCGCGCAGCTACTTCGTGCAAAAGTTCGGCGTGAATGTGAGCGAGCGCTTCGATGCGCAATTCACCGAACTCAAACGCCGCGGTCTGCTCGTCGAACAGGGCGACTGGCTCGTGCTCGACCGCTCCGCGCTGCTGAAAGTGGACGTCATCCTCCACGCGTTCTTTTTGCCGCAACACCAAAACGCCCGCTACTCGTGACCGCTGCACCGCCACTCGAATTACTCCATCCACTCCCGCTCTTCTACGCAGCGGCGGGCCGCACTCTTCCCGAGTTTGAAATCATCGAGCCGTCCGTCCTGCCGCACGAAGCGCACCGGCTGCTCGTCCATTCCGGCGATATGACTTCCAAGCTCGAAGATTTTTTCGCCGACGAAATGATCCTCAGCGTCATCCAGCGCGAGCACTCGCCGACGCACTATCGCCGCGAAGTGTTGCTCCAGTGCGTGAAAACCGCGCTGCCCGTCGAATACGGCGCGATTGAAATTTCCCTCGATGCCTTCGACGAGCCGCTGCGTTCCGAAATCGTCGCCGCACGCCTCCCGCTCGGCGGATTGCTGAACCGCTACGAAGTCCGATACCGCAGCGAACCGCGCGCATTTCTCCGCGTCGCACCGTGCGCATATCTCGCGGAGTTGTTTCAAATCGCGCTGCCCGTCACGCTCTTCGGTCGCTCAAATCAACTCCTCGACGCCGACAATCGCGTCCTCGCCCAAATCGTCGAAATCCTGCGCCCAGTCTGAGCCATGTCCGAGCGCTACGACGTCATCATCATCGGCGCCGGCCCGGCTGGCACCACCGCTGCGGCACTGCTCGCCGAGCGCGGGCGACGCGTGCTCGTTTTGGAAAAGGAAAAGTTTCCGCGCTACCACATCGGCGAATCGCTCATGCCGTATTGCTGGTTCACGCTGAACCGCCTCGGCCTCATCGCGCAGATGCACGAGCGCGCGTTTGTGAAAAAGCACAGCGTCCAGTTTGTCACCGCCGACGGACGCCAGTCATCGCCGTTCTATTTTTCTGAACACTACGATCACCCCAGCGCCGTCACGTGGCAGATCGAACGTGCGGAGTTTGATATGATGCTCCTCGACAACGCCCACGCGAAGGGCGCTGAAATCCGCGAGCAGACCGCCGTGCAGAAATTACTGCGCGATGATTCGGGCCGCGTCGTCGGCGTCGAGGCCATTGGCGCGGACGGCAAATCCTTCCACGTCCACGCGCCCGTCACTGTGGATTGCTCGGGCCGCGACCGCGTCGCCGCACTGCGCGACGGCTGGTATCAGCGCGACCCGAAGCTCAACAAACTTGCCATCTGGAGCTACTGGCGCGGTGCGAAACGCGACCCCGGAATTGACGAGGGAAACACCACCGTCGCCTACGTCGGCGGGCGCGGCTGGTTTTGGTATATCCCGTTGAAAAACGACATCGTCAGCCTCGGTATCGTCGCGGAAAAAGACTGCCTCTTCAGCGCGAGCAAGGACCCCGCCGTGATCATGGCGCGTGAAATCGAACGCAACGTCTGGATTCGCGACCACATCGCGGGCGGTCAGCAATTCGGCGAGTATTGGGTCACCAGCGAATTCAGCTACCGCTCCCGCCATCCCGCCGCTGACGGACTCCTCCTCGCGGGCGACGCCTTCGCATTTCTCGACCCCGTATTTTCCAGCGGCGTCTTCCTCGCATTGAAAAGCGGCGAACTCGCCGCCGACGCAGTGGACGCCGCGCTCACTGCCGGCGACACCAGCGGCGCACGTTTTTCCGAATACGGCGCGACGCTCTGCCGCGGCCTCGAAAACATGCGCAAACTCGTCTATGCATTTTACGACGAAGGCTTCTCCTTCGGAAAAATGATCAAAGCGCACCCGGCCCAACGCGGCTCGCTCACCGACAGTCTCATCGGCGACCTCTTCGAGCGCGACTTCACCGCCCTCCATGCCGCCATGCGCGACTTCGCCGAACTCCCGCCCGCGCTGGAATACGGCAGCACCCGTGCATAGCGCCGCCGCACCGTGACTGGCCCGGACGGAGATCGGCGTCGGGGAGTGAAGGGGGATGGTTCTAAATCGCAGGTGAGGCGATCCTCATCCGAGCCGCGTCTCCGGCACCGCTTTCGAACCAGCCCGCCAGCCTACCAAATGTCATCATTCCCATGACGAACCGCGGAGTTTGTGCTATTCGAGAAGCGTGATGACTACTCACAGCCCGGTCAGAGATCGCTATACCTCCGTTTGGATCGCGATGTGCAATGGACAACGCGTGCGAGCGCTGGCCGTTCTTTTTTTCGTCGTGGGCCTTGTTGCGATCCCGGCACGCGGGGCGAATGTCGTGACCATCGGCGACAGTCTCACCGCGGAATACGACACCATCCCGGATGTGCCGGATTTCATCAACCTCCCGACTGATTACGCGAAGGTGACGGTGCCCGGATGGGAGTCGATGAGTTGGGTCGAGGTGATGCACAGGACGAGGTCGAAGTATTTCAACTTTGGCGGATACAAGACGCTGCCGGATATGTGGTCGGTTCCGCGGATGAGCGGCTTCGAATACAACTGGGGCATCCCCGGCGTCACATCGGGGCAATACCGGGACTTTGTGACTGCTACTCTCTTTTCGAAACCCGCTTTCTTTGCCGCGCGGCTGCCGCTTGAGGATCAATTAACGCACACCGCGAGCCGGGTGGTCATCTGGCTCGGTGGAAACGATTTTCGGGCCGCATACGGCACCATTTACGATGGTGGCAGCAGCACGGCGCTGATTTCCGGCATCAATTCCAATCTTTCGCGGATCATCAATTTTGTGAGGCAACGGAATCCAAGGGCACAGATCGTCCTGGTAAACGTCCCCGACCTTGGCGCTACGCCAACGAAAAAGGCGGCGCATCCGGATCCGCTGAAGCGCGCAAGGGTCACGTCTGCCACGCAGGCGGTCAACCGGTTGATCGCGTCACTGGTCGCGCAGCAAGGCATCCCGGTGGCGAATGCATACGGCCAGACCGCAAATCTGATTAAAGGTGTGCACTATTACTTTGGCGCGGTGGAAATCGTGAACGACATGGAAGCCGACAACAACCCACGCTATGCCTTTACCCGCGACGGTCTGCATCCGAACACGGCGTCGCAGATCAGGAATGCGCGCGCGATCATCTCGGCGTTCAATGCGGGCTACAACGCGGGCATCCCGCAGATTACCGACGCGGAGGCGCTCACGCTTCTTCGCATCAATCCCAACCAGCCCTACTACGACTGGCTCGCGGGATACGGCATCACGAGCAGATCATTCATCGGCGACGCGGATGGAGACGGGATTCCGCAATTCGTGGAATACGCCCTCGGCCTGAATCCCACTGCGCCGGACGCCAGTAAACTCCCGGTCACGCTAGGCGGACCGGTGGCCGGGTATTCGGGCAATGTGTCCGTGCGATGCACGCCCGACCCCACGCGCAGGCGGATGGCGCGGGTGACGGTGCAGTATTCCACCGACCTCGTAACATGGCGCGGTGTGCCCTCGACCAATGTCAGGACGAATGCGGGCGGGGCTTTCACCGCCGTGGTGCCGCAGACCTCCACGAAAGTCTACGTGCGGCTCAAGGTCTCGACGGTCCCACCGTCCGGTTCCACCGTGTCGGTGTATGCGGTGCTGAGGTTGATTTAGCGTAAGCGTCGTGCGTAGTGCCATGGGTTTTGATGGTTGCTGTGAGGTGGACCCCGAAATTCGGGCCAGGGGCTAAGCTATAAAATGGCGGTGGAAGGCGTGTTCAAACACAACACAAAGAACCACCAAAATATGAAACAAAAACGTAAGCGGCACGAAGCCGCATTTAAGGCCCGCGTCG
>CAIYUV010000043.1 GCA_903929475.1 uncultured Spartobacteria bacterium | reverse complement strand
CGACTTCCGCCTCACCGACGTTCACGGAAACGTCGTGAAGGCGCTGGTCGCATAGGAATTTCACGCCATTCGACGTGGGAAGTTGAGGTTTGTGGGTCACACTCATGTCGCTGGTTCGCCGCGTGTGTTTCGTTTAAGCACCCGCCGATTTTGCTTTTTCATTTTTCTAAGCAAACACAGGGTGGTGGTTTCTATGTTCGTCATGAATTTTGCCCGCCCGCTCTTCTGTTCAATCTTCGTATTCTTTATCGCATATGCCCCGTGTCTTCACGCGCAGACGCTCACTCCCGACGATGCGGCGCTGGTGGTGCTGAATACAGGGAAGCGTGCTTTTAACGACGCTCAGTTCCCCGTTGCGGTGGAGCGGTTCCGGGAGTTTTTGCGGGTGGCTCCGAATCACAAGGATGCGGCGACGGCGCGTTATGCGCTGGGGCTTGCACTGCTGGAGACGGGCGACCCGAAGGGCGCGCTGGAAACTTTGACGCCTGCTTCGGCGGTGGAGTTTCCGGAGCGTCCGCTCGCGCTTTATCACGTGGGGGCGGCGCAGCGTCTTACGGGAATTCAAACGCTCGCGCAGATTGATGCGAGGCCGGCCGAAGCGGATGCGCTGCGTGCAGCGGCGGCGGTGAGTTTCACCGAGGCGGCGAAGGCATATCAGGCGGCGGCGGATTTGCTCACTGCGCGGATGAAGAAGCCTGCCGGAGATGCTGCGGCGGAGTTGTCGGTGGATGCCGAGTGGCTCATCCGCTCGCGTTGCGATCAGGCGGATATGCTCCTGCGCACGGGAAAGACGAAGGAAGCGGCGGATCTCGCGTGGCCGCTGATCTCGGACCCGGTGTGGACGAAGAGCCGCAACCGCCAGCTCGCGACGTATCATTTCGCCCATGCGAGTTTTTTACTGAAGGACTACGCAGCAGCCACCCGCGAACTTGGTTCACTCGCGCCTTTCACGCAGGAGTTTGGCGTTCATGCGCGCTATCTGCTCGGACGCGCGCAGCATCTCAGCGGCGAGCGCAAGGCGGCGGCGGAGCAATACAAGGCGGTGCTCGCGGGATACGAGGAGCAAAAGAAAGCGGCGCAGGCGACGCTGCAAAATCCCGCAGCGTTGAAGGCGGAGCAGAAGGCTTCGCTCGAAGCGCTCGTCAGTCAGGTGCCGGAGCACGTGAGCCGCGCGGAGTTTTACAGCGCTGTGCTCGCTTTCGATGAAGGGAAGCTGGCGGATGCTGCAACGGCTTTCGCGGCGTTTGTGCAGAAGTATCCGAAGTCGCTGCTGATTCCCGAGGCGCAGTTCCGCACGGGCGTTTGCAATGTGCAGCTCAAGAAATACCCGGAGGCAACCACCGCGCTGGATCCACTGAAGGAGCATCCGCAACTCGGCGATCAGGCGCTGCTGTGGATGGCGCGGGCCAAGGTCGCCCCCGCCGATCCGACGAAGCCTGCGGAGTTTGATCCGGCGCTCGCCGCTGCGATGGATATGCTGCGTCGCTCTGCGCAAAAAGTGCAGGCACTCGCCGCCACCGATGCCGATGCGAAGGCGCGGCGCACGGACATTTTGATGGAACTCGCCGACACTGCCGTGCTGGCGAAACTTTACCCAGAGGCGATTACGAACTACGAAATCATCATCAACGAGAAGTTGGGGCGCGACGAAGAGGCGATGCAGCGCGAGGTCACGGCGAAGCATCTGGCGACCCAGTATCCCGAGGCGGAGGCGCTCGCGATAAAGTTTGAGACGACTTATCCGGCGAGCACGCTGCTGCCGCTCGTGATTTTCCGCAGTGCGGAAAGCGCATACCTTCGCGCAATCAAGATCGCCGATCCCGCCGCGCAGAAGGTGGCGTTCGGCGAGGCGGTCACGCGCTACAAGCGCATCGTCCGCAAGTATCCTGAGTTCGTTCACATCAACATGGCGCGGCACGGTCTCGCGAGCGCGCTCTACCGCTCCGGCAGCTTCACGGAGGCCGCGATGACTTTTGACACCATCCCCGACGCGGATCGCACGGGCGAACTCGCAACTGTCCCGTATCTGCTTGCCGACTGCCTGATGCGCGACCTGGCGCCGGAGACGGATGACGCGACGCAGGCTGCGCACTCCGTTCAGCAACTGGAGCAGGCCATGAAGCTCCTCGAAAAATTCGTGGCGGCGCAGGACAAAAGCCCGCAGGGCCCGGACGCGCTTTTGAAGCTCGGAAATTGCCACCAGCGAATCGCCGCTCTCAAGACCGTGCAGACGCAGCGCACCGTCAGCCTCGCCGCCGCACGCGACGCCTACGACCGCGCCATCAAGCTGACGGACAAAGAGCCGACGCGCTCCTCGGCGGTTTTCGAGATGGCGAAATGCCAGGCGCTCCTCGGCGATGCCACCGCCGCCGCCGCCGCGCTCACGCAGTTTCAAAACGCGCCCTTCAATACCAATCTGAACGCACCGCTTGCGCTGCTCCGTCTTTCCGTTCTTCTCCGCGCGCAGGGCAAGGCCGCCGAGGCAGTGCCCGTGATGGCGAACTGCCGCGCACAGCACGAAGCGCGACTCACCGCCGAGCCCGCGCGTGCAGCGTGGGTGCCGTTGATTCAATACGAGCACGCAGTCGCGCTGAAGGAATCCGGGAAGCTGCCCGAGGCGCGCGCGCAGTTTGAGGCCATCGCGAAACAATTCCCCGGCAAGCCCGAGGCGCAGAACGCGGAGTGGCGCGTGAGCCAGTGCAAACGCGAGGAGATCGCCGCGCTTCTCGCACCGGCGCGCACGGCGTTCGCAAAGCCCGACGCGAAGCCGGAGGAAATCGTCGCTGCGCAAAAGCTGCTCGATCCGCAGTGCGACGCCCTCCGCGATTCTGCCGATGCTTTCCTCGTGCAGGCCGAGCAACTGCGCACTGCCGCCCCCGGCTCCGATGCGCATCTGCGGATGCTCTACGAAGCTGCGTGGTGCTTCCGCCTTCTCGCCGACGTCGAGGGCGAGACCGAGCGCCTCAATACACAGCGCGCTCCCGCCGTCGGCACTCCCGCACCCGCGCCGGCCCCGGCTTCCCGCCCGCCGTCCGAGCAACGATGCGTCGAGATTTACAAAAAGATCATCGCCGCAGCGCCGGTATCGCCCATCACGACGCAGGCTCGCAACGAGCTTTCGGAAATCTACAGCGCACGCGGGGAAACCGACGCCGCGCACGAACTGCTCACCGCCTCCGTCGAAAAAGTCGCCGCCACGGAAATTCCTCCGCGCGTCCGCCTCGGCCTTGCCGCTGCGAGCCTTGCGAAAAAGAACCCCGCTGGTGCGATGACGCAATTGCAGCCGCTGCTCACCACGCCCGAGAGTCCCGACGGCATGGAGGCCCGCGCGCTTGTCGGCGAGGTGTTCATGCAGCAGGAAAACTGGGCCAAGGCCATCGAGCAGTTGCTCCCTTTCCGCGACGACAGTAAATTCCAGACCCTCGCCAGCGTGAGTGACCGCGCCGTGCTGCGCCTCGGCCACGCCTACGCGGAGAGCGCCCAGTGGGACGCGAGCCGCCAGACGTTTGAACTGCTCATCCAACGCTACCCGCAAAGCCCGTGGTTCGACGAAGCGCGCTACGGCATCGGCTGGGCGTGGCAGAGCCAAAAGAACTACGACAACGCCGTCGCCGCCTTCAGCGAAGTGCCCAAGCACACCACGACCGAAATCGCCGCGAAGGCGCAGTTGCAAATCGGCCTGTGCCGCTTCGAGCAAAAGCGATTCGATGAAGCCGTCAGCGCGCTTCTCATCGTGCCGAACACCTACAACTACCCCAACTGGGTCGCCGCCGCCCGCTGCGCCGCCGCTCGTGCGAACATTGATTTGAAAAAGCCCACCGCCTCCGAGGCCCTGTGGCATCAAGTCATCAACACCGACCCCAAGAGCACATGGGCCGAAGTAGCGAGGAAGGGACTGGAGGGCCTCAAGTAGCCATGCGCAAAGCGACACCCACCCGCATCGCCACGGCCCGCATCCACCGGACGTTCCGCGCGCCCTCGTGCAAACGCCTCGCGCTCCTCGCAATCACCGCCGTCGTATTCGCCGGATGCACCAAGCCGAAAACCGCGGACGACGACGACGAGCCCGCAGCGAAGCCCAACGCGATGGAGGAGGAGTTTCACAAGCAATCGAAACCCACCGTCCCAGTCGTCGCAGCCGGCGCCACGGAAGCCGCTCCCGGCGCGACCGCCGCAGCCGCGCCTTCGCAATGGAGCCAGTCCGCCATTTACCCCATGCCAGTCCGCCCGTGGCTGCCGCCTGCGGATACGCTGGAAATCGCGCGCACACTCCCCGGCGACCTCCGCATCGCCACATCGGCGCCGTCGCTTTTGCCGGACACGGCACTGCCTCCGCCAAACGTGAGCGCGCCCGACCGCCTCATGCTGCCCGCGCCCGCGCTCGCGCAAACCCCCGGCCCCGACCCCACGCTGGTCACCGTCTTCGTCGCCACCAGCCCCGCGCCCGAAATGCGCGGACGCCAGCCCGCATGGGATCGCCCCCAACTCGCCACCGATCCCACCCTCGAAATGTCGCGCGCCCTCCCGCTCGACCCGCCCCTCGGCCTGCGCGAAACCCCGCCGCCATTCGTCCGTGTGAGCATCCCCGCGCCCGCCCCGCAACTCCTCCTCGCCAGCCTCGGCGCAACCGCGCCCGAAATCATCGCCCCCTTCACGCGCCCCGCCATCCCGCCGCTCGAAGTCCCCGCGCAAAAATAACCCCGCATCTTCTCCGAGCCACACCAGCTCTAGGGAGCCGCTGTTCAAACCGGGAGTGAAGTTTCCGTCCGCAGAAGCTGCGTCGCTGGAATGCGGAGCGCTGCCGATGCGCGTCTGAGCGGGAACGTCGCACCATGGGACACCGCCGCCGAAAGGCAGAGTGGCATCGCTGCGGGAACGAGCGGCCCCGCTGAATCCGGGAACTCCGGCCCTGCCTCCTCCGGGAACTTCGCCGCGCTTCGCGGGGGCCTCGCTGTGGGAAAAGGTAGCGCCCCCGCGCCGAAAGGTAGCGCCCCCGCGCCGAAAGGTGGTGCCCCCGCACGAAAAGGTGGTGCCCCCGCGCCGAAAGGTGGGGCCCCCGCGCCGAAAGGTGGCGTCCCCGCGCCGAAAGGTGGCGTCCCCGCGCCGAAAGGTGGTGCCCCCGCGCCGAAAGGTGGCACCCCCGCGCCGAAAGGCGGTGCCCCCGCGCCGAAAGGTAGCGCCCCCGCGCCGAAAGGTAGCGCCCCCGCGCCGAAAGGTGGCGCTCCCGCACGAAAAGGGGGCAGCCCTCCGACAGAGAAAACCGCCCCCGCGACAGTGAGCCCCATCCTTCCGACACCCGGCAGGCCGTGTCCGACAGCCAACTCCATTCCTCCGGCATCCCACAGATCCATTTCAAGATTCACCCCCATCCCCGCACGCGCGCCCTCCTCTACTTCCTCGCCCCCATCGCGCCTTCGTGGTTCCAAGCCGCCCCCCGCGCCCCCGCCCAAGCGCCCCGCCTTTCCCCATCCCGCGCTTCGCTGTGGCTTGCGGGCGGGCGCGGGTCTGATACACCGAACCATCCGAGCGCACCTTTGCACGGTAGGCTGTGGCTTGCGGGCGGGCGCGGGTCTGATACACCATGCAAAACTCCCGGCCCTGCACGACGATGGCTGTGGCTTGCGGGCGGGCGCGGGTCTGATACACCGGTCGGTGAGCGGGTCAATAAACTCCGGCTGCTGTGGCTTGCGGGCGGGCGCGGGTCTGATACACCGTGGGCCGGTTGCGCGTCACAAGCCGCTTGCTGTGGCTTGCGGGCGGGCGCGGGTCTGATACACCCTCCAGCGTGACGCGAAGAGCAGG
>CAIYUV010000042.1 GCA_903929475.1 uncultured Spartobacteria bacterium | reverse complement strand
GATATAGCCCGCGATTTGAAACGATCGGTCATCTATCTGCGCGGCCTGCAAACGCGCTTCGATCTGCCCGAGCTTGAAGGCGCGGGCTATTCCGACGCCTACCTCGAATTTCTGACAAAGCTGGTGCATCTGCGCGCCCTCTCCATCCCCGAGGAAACCCTGCGCAATCTCTGGCACATCGAAAAGAAACTGCTGCTTCTACTTCATGCCGATACCACCGGTTCCATGACGTGGTTTCTGGATGCGTGCGGCGCGACAAGTCATCCCGAACAGCGGCTGCTCCTCTCTAACTACGACATCGGCGTGGAAATCCCGTCAAAGAGCCTGCAACTCGGGCTCAACTTCTCGGACAAACTGCCGGAGCTTTTCACCGGCAGGCAGATGGGCGAGGACGGCCTGTGCGTGCTGCATGACTACCTCCAGCTTCACACACGCATTCGCTCCGATATCCGGGCGGAAATCCCGCTCATCCGCGCCGCCATCCGAAGGGGAAGACAGCTTTGAGCGACGAAATATATCTTCGGGAATTTTCATGGTAGGACCACGGATGTCCAATGGGGTGTGTAAAATGGAGGCATGAATGCAAAACACCTCACCGTCACCGGCCTGTTCACCCATGAAAACCTCAGCATCTTTCTCCTTCGCGGCAGCGATACACTGGACGGCAGCCGCTTCATTCCTCTCGACGAATTCGATATCGGCGCGATCGCACGGACTGGGCGCGCTCTTGAGTGTGCACCACATTTTGCGACAAAGGATGCTTCAGATCATTCAAGATCAGCAGCCAAGAACGTCCCGGACTAGACCGCAAAATTCCTATCGGCACTAAACAGTTTACCCTTGCCTCTGAAACAACTTTCCAACTAGTCGCTACCCACAACTCAACCCACCGAACTTATGGCCCTCTTCATTTACGTAACCGACGAATCCCGGCAGGAATGTCACACCTATCAGCGCGACGATGCACTCGATAAAGTGGTCGAAAAAATGGAAAGCTCGCAGAAGCTCAGCGGGTTCGACCCATTCCCTGCGAACTACCATGTGAAAAAGCAATTCGGCAGGCGCAACGGGCGGCTGATTGGACGCCTCGAACTGGTGACGACGAAGAAAGCGAGCGGTGAGTCGGAAACGCACTCCGTGCTGGTGCTGCTGTCGTTCATGATTCGGTCGGACTCGCGGTATCACACGCACTTCAGCAAGAAGCCGAAGGAATACGGCGAACAGTATTTCGACAATCTCTACTCGGATGCGGAACTCAAGGCGTGGGTGGAAAATCGGTTAAGAGAGAATCCGCCACCGGAGAAGCCTGTGCCGAGCAGCGAGGAATACGGCTATCTCCATCAGGCGCTTCAGCGGCACGAGACGCCGGGAGCCGTGAGGGCGGAGGAATCCGTCTGCGAGAGCCGGGAGTGGTGCGAACGCTGTGCGAAGAAGCCGTTCAAGGATTGGCTGGGATCGCTCCACCAGGCCATCTACATGGGCAAATGGGAAGACGTGCTCGGTGGCACGCTGCTCGATGTCCCAGGAAAACCGGAGTGGCAGATTCTGGTGCGCTACTTTTCGACCAAGCGCGTGCTCTTTCTCGTGGCACCTGTTCTGAGGAACGACCAGAGCGGGCTGGCAAAAATCCGCACCGACTACGCCGACGTGCTCACTCGACCCGAGGCGGAAATCGAGACGTTCATCAATCGCGCGCGCCGGGCGTATCCGTGCGAAGTGCTGGAAGACGACGAACTGTGGCTCGAAATCGAAAAGGACGACGACGCAAACATGGCGTTGTCGAAGGAGGAGCTGGACCTCCTCGAATCCGCGCGCAAAGCCGACGGCGGGTATCCGCTTTTCATCAATGGCCGCGCGGGCAGCGGGAAGACGACCATCCTGCAATACCTGTTTGCGGATTACCTCTACTACCACCTCACGGTCGGCGGGGTGGAGCATCCGCCAGTGTATTTCACCTGCAACAGCGAACTGCTGCGGCGTTCACAGCAATTGGTGACGCGACTGCTGCGCTGCCATGCGAAATGGGCGAAGCACAAGAACCGGGATCAATTCGTGGACGAGCGCGCGGCGGACATCGAGGAGGCGTTCCGGGAATTTCACCAGCACCTGCTGTCGCTGGTGCCAGTGGTGGAACGCGGTCAGCGGTTCGCAACAGCGAAGTATGTGAACTACGCGCAGTTCAAGCAGCTCTGGGAGGATAATTTCAGCCGCGACCCGGCGGCTCGCGCGTCGTTCGGGCCTGACATTTCGTGGCACGTCATCCGCAGCTACATCAAGGGGCTGAGTTCCGAGGATTTCATTGACCCCGAGGAATACCAGCAGCTCCCAGCGAACCGAATCACGGTCACCCAGGAGACTTACGAGGCAGTCCACGACAAGGTGTGGTTGCGCTGGTATCAAAAGCTCTGTGAGGATGAGGGATGCTGGGATGATCAGGACCTCGCGCGCTACCTCATCGAGCAGGACTTGGTGAGGGCGGTTCACCCGGCGATCTTCTGCGACGAGTCGCAGGACTTCACGCGCATCGAGTTGGAGGTGATTCTGAGGTTATCGCTTTTCTCCGAACGGAAAATCAGCCGCGAAGAAGTGGCGTTCGTGCCGTTCGTGTTTGCCGGCGATGAGTTTCAAACGTTGAACCCAACCGGGTTCCGATGGGACACGGTAACGGCGTTTTTCGTGGAGAAGTTCGTGGTCGGTCTTGCTCAACAGCCGCCGAAATCCACCGAACTCAACTACCAGGTGCTGAAGTTCAACTACCGTTCGTCGCGAAGCATCGTGAAGTTCAGCAATCTAGTCCAGGCGCTGCGCGCGCGGCTTTTCGAACTGACCGGGTTGGAGCCTCAGACGCCGTGGGAACATGACTTGAATCCGCCGCCGGTGACTCGGTTCCAGCGGGAGGATTCGACTTTGTGGGAGAAGCTGAGAGGCGAAACGGACATTGTGCTCATCGTGCCGTGCGGTGAGGGCGAGGAAGTGAGCTTCATCCAGAAAGACGAGGTGCTGCGCGAGAAAGTGAAAGTGATCAACGGCGTGCCGCAGATGCTGGTGTTGAGCGCGAACCGCGCGAAGGGCCTCGAATTCCCGCGCGTGGTGCTGTATGGCTTCGGCCGATGGGCGCCAGACGGCCTACTCGCCCCGATGCAAGGCAAGGAGCCTTATGCGGACAACCCGGACCGTTCGCTGCCGTATCAGTATTTCATTAACCGGCTCTACGTGGCCGTGAGCCGCCCGAAGCGACGGCTCTTCATCGTGGATTCCAAGGAGGGACTCGCCAGTTTCTGGCCGTTCGCACACGACTTGGCGGCGACCAAAGCAATGCTGGACCAACAGAAACACGGGCAGGAAAAGTGGGGTGCAGCGGTGGGCTTGATGGAGATGGGCAATGCGAACGACCTCGCGCTCGACCGTGCCAACGACCCCCTTGAAAACGCGAAGAACCTTGAGAAAGACGGACGCGCCCGCCGCGACGCGTATATGTTGGAACAGGCAGCGGTGTCTTTTAGCAACGCAAACCAGACGACGGATGCGGCGCGTTGCACGGCTGAGGCACGTCGCATCCAGTGCAAGTTCATCGAGGCGGGCGACCTTTATCTCCAATGCCAGAACGCGCTACATGCTGTGGAGTGTTATTGGGAGGACGGGAGGGATGGCGGTCGCGACGGTTGGAAGAAGCTCGTGGAAGTCGCCGCTAAACACGCGGAGGTCATCGCGACCCCTGAATACAAGCTGGCGAGCGGACTCACCGGAAAGCTCACGATGGCCATCGCTACCGACCTGCTGCAAATGCTCGTGGATCGGTTGAGTGGTGCCGCGACGCACGCGCAACTGATTTCCAGTTCGGCGTGGATGGCAGCGTTGCGAGCGTTGGTCGGGGAGGTGCTGAAATTGGAAAGCCCGGTCTCTGCGGAATGGGCACGGGTGGCGCAGCTCGCGGGGAAACTCGCGGGTGCGGGCCTGTCAATCACGCTCACCGCGCGGGCGATGATGCACTACCGCGCGCAGGATCTCGGGCTCGCGGTGGAACTGTGGAGCCAGTGCCCGCCCATCGAACGCAACGTGCATGAATATCATATCGCGAGGGCGTATTCGTCTCCGTATCCCGACAAGCTCACCGCGTTAAGCGACCTCGGAAAAACCGACGACATCATAGCAGCGTATGAGGCGAACACAGGGACGAAACTTTCGCGTGACCAGGCGAATGTGGTCGGACGGGCGTTCCTCTCCCGCGGTAACTACGAGCGCGCGTTGGCGCAACTCGCGGAGGCACGCGACGGGCAGGGGCTGGCAGATGTCGTGGTGGGTGCCTACGCGCGACAATCCGAAGTTGCCCAGCGCGCTGCTATCGCGCTTTTCGCGGTGACAGCCGCCAACAGCAAGTGGGCGGACTTGCTCCCGTATTTGGAAAGCAGGTCGCTGCCGCTTGTCAGAAAAACGACGGACGACTTGCGTGCATGGATGAGCCGGCATCAGCGAACCCTCGACTTGGAATTGATGCGGACGCTGGCTCGCGCTGAATCGCTCGGCGACTTGAAATGGGAACCTCGTGGTGAGGCGGTGAAGCAGCGACTCTTCGCTGACTTCGTGAAGCGGAGCTTTTTCACGAATGAGCGCCCGAACCTCGGCGGCGAAGACTTGATCGACCTCGGTGCAGCCGTGGAGCGCGCATGTGAGCGCGTTTATTCCCTTCTGTATTATGAGAAGATCCGCGCGGACGAATCACTCGACACCAATTTGCGACAGCACGCCATCGAACGGTGGATTGCTTGCAAGGAACGCCATGCGCGTTTCATGGATAATGACGGTGACACCAAGCGCGCGAAGAAGGCTCGAGACGAGGCTCAGGAACGCCGCAAGAGCGCGGGCATGAAACCCGACGACCGGATTTCCGAATATCCTGAAATCAGCTCGTTGGCGGATTACCTCTCGGCGGTTCTCACCATGCAGCTGACGCAAAGCCAGCCCGCTACGCCTCCGGTTGCGCCGGTGCCTGAGCCGGAAGCAACCAAACCGGAGGCATCCGAGTCCGAAGCGCCAAAGCCAGAAGCGCCCGAGCCAGCAGTCACTAAAAAAGGCCAGAAGGCGGTTCGTCCGCTGGATGGCGGTATCATGCCGGCCAAGATCAATGTCCCGGAGAATGTCTCGCCCGCCACGCACGAGCCGAGTGCCGCCGTAGAGCCGCAACGCGGCAACATCTGCGGACGCACCTTCGAGTTCTTCCGGCAAGACGGAAGACTGAACATCAGCGGTGAAAACGGCATCATGCTGGCTATTCGCCTCGCAAAGAAAACCTGCACCAGCGCAGACCTCAACGTAACGCCCGATGCGAAGAAGCCGAAGCGGTTCACTGTGGAAGAATGGAATCTTGTCGTCGATCTGACGCATAGCGCGGTGGCAGTGCTCGAATTCGTCGATGAGCAACTCGATCTCCAATTCAAGTTAGATTGAGGACGCGCATTCACCGGCAGGCAAATGGGTGAGGACGGACTGCGCGTGCTTCACGACTACCTCCAGCTTCACACACGAATTCGCTCCGATATCCGGGCGGAACTCCCGCTCCTCCGCGCCGCCATCCGCAGGGCAAAACAGCTTTGAGCGACGAAATATATCTTCGGGAATTTTCATGGTAGGACCACGGATGTCTCATGGGGTGTGTAAAATGGAGGCATGAATGCAAAACACATCACCGTCACCGGCCCGTTCACCCATGAAAACCTCAGCATCTTTCTCCTGCGCGGCAGCGATACACTGGATGGCAGCCGCTTCATTCCTCTCGACCAGGCGTTGGAGCAGAAATTCGTCACCGTTCACGAGACCGGGACCGTCGGGCAACTAGAGGTCGAAAACCTGTCCGACTCGTTCGACCTCTACATCCAGGCTGGCGATGTGGTGAAGGGTGGACGGCAGGATCGCACGCTTGGCGTTGATTTCGTCCTGCCTGCAAAATCCGGACGCGTGCCAATCCCGTCGTTCTGCGTGGAGAGCGGACGCTGGCACCGGCGCGCTGAAGAGGATGCGGGTTCATTTTCCAGCGCCAAATCCTCCCTCAGCAATAAATCCCTCCGCATGGCCGCCAAGATGAGCAAGTGCCAGGGCGAAGTGTGGGCCAAGGTCGCCGAAGCGCAGGACAAATTGAGCGAGAGCCTGGACAAAAACATCAAGGCCTGCGCCTCACCGAGCAGCTATCTGCTTTCAGTCGAGGACGACGACCTGCTCAAGCG
>CAIYUV010000041.1 GCA_903929475.1 uncultured Spartobacteria bacterium | reverse complement strand
GGTGTGCTCATGTTTGGATCAGAAAGGCAGGTTCATGCGCTCGCTGCGCATCCGCTCTGCGAGCATGATGGCGCGGAAGTTTTCGAAGTCATCCATCGGCGACCCGCTGATGATGGTGTAGCGATAGCCGCGCCATTGCGTCATTTCGCCGGCGGCATTGGAGAGACGCAACGCAAGTTGCTCGGCGGTTTCCGTGTTGCGGTGACGCAGGCGGCGTTCGAGTTCCGCCATGTTCGGCGGCATGAGGAAAATATCCAC
Source organism: uncultured Spartobacteria bacterium (assembly GCA_903929475.1). GTDB lineage: Bacteria > Verrucomicrobiota > Verrucomicrobiia > Chthoniobacterales > Chthoniobacteraceae > SXWH01. The sequence continues at coordinate 39,074 of CAIYUV010000041.1, read as the reverse complement.
CAGTGCCCCGCTCATGCTCGCATCGGCATTGGCGCGGATCTGCACTGCACCCTGGATGTCCACATCCATGAGCACGTCGTGTCCGGCGGAAAGACTGTCCTGCACCGTCTGGCGCAGCGTGCCGTAGCGGTTGCCGTGAACGAGCGCGTGTTCGAGAAATTTTCCTGCAGCGACGCGACGCTCAAACTCCTCGATGCTGAGAAAGTGATAGTCGCGTCCGTCCACCTCGCCCGCGCGCGGCTGGCGCGTGGTGCAACTCACCGAGTAAACGAAGTCCGGTTCTTCGCCGAGCATCCGCAGCAGCGTGCTTTTTCCGCCGCCGGAAGGCGCGGAGATCACAAAGACGATGCCATGGCGCGTGCTCACTCGATGTTTTGGATTTGTTCCCGGATTTTTTCCATCTCGGCCTTGCACGTCACGACAAGCTGCGAAATTTCCACGTCATTTGCCTTCGAGCCGAGTGTGTTGAATTCACGCCCGATTTCCTGACACATGAATTCCAGCGTGCGTCCCACCGGCTCGTTTTTGCCGAGGTGAATTGCGAATTGCTCGAAGTGGCTGTCGAGCCGCGTGAGTTCCTCGGAGATGTCGCTTTTGTCGGCGAAGACGACGACTTCCTTCACGAGTCGTTCGTCATCGAGCGAAAGATCGAGGCCTGCGCGCTGGATGCGTTCCTGCAAACTCTGCCGGTATCGCTTCAGCACGCCCGGCTGCAGTTTGCCCACCTTCTTTGCAGCATCACGAACGATCTTCAGCCGCTTGCCAAGGTCCTTTGCCAGATGCGCGCCTTCGTGCTCGCGCATCTTGAGCAAATCGGCGAGCGCCTCGCGAAGCGCGACCTCCACGTGCGGCCATGCGGAATCCACGGAAAGTTGTTCCTCGGGGGCCTTCAGCACACCGGGCGCGCGGAGGATTGTCTCGATGTTGATCTCGCCGCCCACTCCGAGTTCTTTTTTTAAATCGAGCATCGCCCGCAGGTAGGTGCGGGCAAGTTTGCTGTCGAGCGCGAGACTCTGCGTCGTCGCTCCGGCGTGGAAGGCGATGACGACTGTGAGGCGACCGCGAGTCACCTCGGCGTTGATCGCATCGCGCACGCGCGGCTCCAACTCGGCCAACTCGCGCGGGATGTTGATCACCACATCGCTCTGCTTCCGGTTCACGGAATTTAATTCCACCGTGAACTTCGCTCCTTGATAGACGCTCTGACCGCGTCCGTAGCCGGTCATGCTCCTCATGGTTGCTTTTTCTCCACGATCCAAATGTTGCGGAACACGACCGGCGTTCCGTGATTCTGAAGTTGAATCGGCCCCGGCCCCGGCCCTTCGTTGCGACCTGCGGCGGTGGTCGGGCCGTTCACCTCCACTTTGTCCTGCACGAGGATGCCGTTGAGGCGCACGGTCATCACGGCGTTCTTCGATTTCTTTCCCGCATCCCACTTTGCGGCTTCAAACTCGATGTCGTAGGTCTGCCAGTTCAGCGGAGGGAAGCACGCATTCAGCTTCGGCTTGCTCTTGGAATAAATGCCGCCCGTCTCGTTGTTCTCGCCCTTCAGCCCGAACGAATCGAGCACCTGGCACTCGTAGCGATCCTGCACATACACGCCGCTGTTGCCGCGGCCCTGCCCGCGTGCTGCCGGCATGAACGGCGTGCGAAATTCCACGTGCAGCGTCGCATCACCAAACTCCTTTTTGCTCAGCACGCCGCAGATGAGATTGTTGTCCTTGTCCATCTTGCCGTTCTTCCATTCGTCCGCGCTGGTTCCGTCGAAAAGAACCACTGCTCCCGCCGGCGGCTTTGCGCCGAGCGTCGGCGATTTGCGCTCCGTCTTTTTCAGCGTCCACGGTTTTCCGTCCTCGTTCACGCCGTGGATTTCGCCATTGGTGATGTCGCCCTTCCAGCCGTTGTTGTTAAAGACCACTTTGTCGCCCTCGCGCGCAGCATCCACGTCGGCTTTTTTTTCAAATTCCGCGACAGCACCGGGAAGACCGGGTTTCCACCCGACGATGTGAAATTTCCCATCGCCGAGCGCGATGACCTGCGCCGCGCAATTGTCGCCCACGTATTCTCCCTGCACCGCGAAGTCCGGCCCTGCGTTCGCGGGATCGGTGGCGGAATCAGCAGCGAGCACGCGCGCGGCGAAAGTAAGCACGAAGATGGCGGAAAGAGAGAGCAGCGATTTCATAGGCCGCCCCGTGTATCGGGCCAAATGCCCTCCGGCAAGCACGTCAGCGATGCCATGCTTTGCTTGTGAAAAGGCGCTCGCATTGATGCCCATGTTGGCGTGAAGTCGCGGCGATGGAGATTTCCGTGATGAACAAGCAGCGCAAAGTGCGATTCGACCTCGCATGGCTGAGGCGCGCGGCGAACGTGGCGCTCGCCAAATGTGTCCTGCACTCCGACGACGGAAAATTTTTGCTGCGAAAACTCCCGCTGGTGGATGTCGCGGTCGTGAGCGACGCGACGATTGCGCGCGTCCACTTGGAATTCATGGGAATCCCCGGGGCGACGGACGTAATCACCTTCGACCACGGCGAAATCGTCGTGAGCGCCGAAACCGCGTTCGCCTGCGCGAAAGAGCACCGCCACAGTGCGGAGCACGAACTTGTCCTCTACATCATCCACGGTCTGCTTCATCTCAATGGCTTCGATGACACGAGCGCGGTGGCGAAAAAGAAAATGTTCCGAGTGCAGGCACGCGTGTGGCGCTGCTTGATGAAAATCGAGTGAGAAGAGAAGTTGTGCTGTAAATGAAGACTCCGGGCATTTAATAAGCACACCCGCACTCCCGACATGAAAAAAAAGATCCTCCTCGCCACGATCACCGTATTCGCATCACAGGCTCTCGCGCAAGTCAGTGACGTCCCGCCCTTGGATTCGGGACAGATTTTGCAGTCTCTCAAACAAATCCGTGAAATCAACGAAACGGGGATCAAAAACCACCGCAGTCAGGTGCTCGCCCAGGTTTCCGCCGCATCGCAGAGCGCAGAGAAGGCTGTGGCATTTTGGAAAGAGGCCGTGAAGGCGGTGCAGTTCGACGGTGTGAAGAACGAAGGCACGGCGATGCACAACTGGAAGGAAGCGGAGGGAGAGGCGCTGGGAAACAAATTGTGCGGAAACGCAGTGAAGCTGCATCTGCAATGGCTCACGCTTGCGCTCCAGCATTCCAACGGCGTCGAGGTGAAGCAACTGCTGCCGCAAGTCATCGAATACACCAAGCAACTCCAATTGGACCAAGCGGCGGCAGACCGCCTCGACGACCAAATCAAAAAGGAACACGAGCGCGGAGGCCCGATGCAAAAACAGGTCATTGAGGAATCCGCCGTGAAGCGAATGCACGAGCAGTTGCTGCGCACACCCATCACGGAAAGTCCCGTAGCCCGCTGGCTGCAGCTCGGCGAATTGCTCAGTGAATATGACAGCGGGAAGAAAAAAGGCGGGCCTTCTGCATGGGAAATGACGCCGGGAAATCTGGAGGGGATTTACCAGGCCGTCATTCTTCCACAATTCCGCGCCACCAGGGACCCACGGCTGCTTGAATACTGGGAAATGAAGATCAAGCGCGAAACCGACGCTGCCGCAGAGCGCAAACTCGAAATCGAACAGCGCGAATGGACGCAGGTGAAACGTCCGGCGCTATTCTGGGCGCGCGCACAGGACGTTCTGCTTCTCGGCCTCCGCAACCGTGCCATCGGCGAAATGTTCAACGTGCTGAAATCCTTCCCACATCACCCCGAGGCACAATCGTGGGCATCCCAGCTTGAGGAACTCGTCAAAACCCCGGCACTCCCGCCCCCGCCCTCCGCCCCTGGAGTAGCGGCTCCATCGCCCGTCCCTCCCGCCGTCCCCCGCACGAGCGCGCCCTGACTCTGGAGCACCCCCCGTGAAAGCGGGAAAGATGCCCGTCTGGCCGGGCAATATGCGCATCTGGTCGGACAAGATGCCCCATTGCCCGGACAATCGGCCCCACTGGTCTGACAAGTGGTCGCATTGCTCGAATCAGAGAAGGTCTCGCTCGCGTCAGAGAAGGTCTCGCTCACGTCAGAGAAGGTCTCGCTCGCGTCAGAGAAGGTCTCGCTCGCGTCAGAGAAGGTCTCGCTCGCGTCAGAGAGGGTCTCGCTCACGTCAGAGAGGGCTCTCTGTCGGCTGGCGGGGTGGCTCTGGGGACGGGATGGTCTTTATGGACGGGGATGGACGGGCTCTTTCCCGGAGGCGGCTTCCCTGCCATTCACCAGTCACCAATCACGATTCACAAGTGCCCTTCCGCCTTTCACACCGCCGCCGCCGCAGGTGCGGGTGCGCAGAGTTGAGCGGTTCGAGTGGCAGTCTTCGGCCGCATCCGAGGGGCGGATGAGGATGTTTTCATGGAGATTTGTGGCATCTTTTTGCTGCCAATTCTTAATATTGCACTATTGGTGCTGTTCTTTTCCCGTATGATTCCCACGATTTCCTGTAAATCTCTCCGTTTTCGACTGCTGGCGCTTGTGACGGGGGTGGTGTTGTTTGCCTTGTGCGGCACGGTGCGCGCGGGGAATTATACGTGGGGCAATGTGACGGGGGCGTGGAGCAATGGCGCGAACTGGGGAGGTGCGGCTCCGGGAGGGTTGGATGCGATGGATACACTGACTTTTGGCGGGAGTGTGGCGCTGCCTTACACGGCGACGAATGATGTCGCGGCGGTGCCTTTTGAACTGGATCAGCTCATTATTACTGCGACGGACGCGGGGGCGTCGGGGGCCAGTCATTTGATTACGGGGAACGGGCTGCGTTTTATGAGCGCGATTTCGCAGATTATGGTGAATGACACGGGGAGTGTGACTATGAACACGCCGGTGGAGTTCGGGAACGATGCGACGCTGGCGGTGGGAGGGAACGGGACGGGGACGGTGACGCTGAATGGGGGTGTGACGAGTTTCGGGGATGTTTTCAAGACGGGGAGTTCGACGCTGCGTTTCGGGACGCTGCCGGTGCTGCCGGCGACGATTGCTTCTTCGGACAACCGGTGGGTCGGGCGTTTGCAGGCGGTCGGAGGGACGGTGCGTTTTAATAACAACGCGCAGTCTGGTTCGACGGCGTTGCGGGCCAATCCGGTGATTCTCAATGCGGGGGCGGTGCTGACGATTAAGCGCGACAACGGAGACCAGACCGGTGCTTACGACACATCGCTGCGCATCGGGACGCTGAGCGGGTCGGGCACTGTGCTGGCGACGGCCGTGGGCACGGGCACGCAGGCGATAGACAACTACGATATTGTGATCACGGCGCTCTCGGATTCGCAATCGAGCGGAGTGTTTGACGGTGCGCTGACGCTGCCGGGGCCTTACGGCGCGGGGAATGACTCGGGAAAACTCGCTGTGCGCGGGACGGGCACGCAGACGCTGAGCGGAACGGTGAGCATTTACAAGGATGTGGCCGTCGGGCGCGGTGCCACGCTGAAGCTTGCGGGCAGCGCGAGCATCGCGAGCCAGGTGACGAATGGCGCGATCATTTTCAATGGAGGCACGTTCATTCTCGACAACACGGCGAACAACGTAGCGGGGAGCGGGCGTCTGCGCGACGGGTCGCCGAGCAGCTCGGGGATGGAAAGCATCGGCGGCGGCACGCTGAATCTTATCGGCAACACATCCGGATCGAGTGAAGTGACCGGGCGTCTGCAACTCGGCTCTTTGAATGCGAAATTGACCGGCGGAACGGAGAGCAACCCGCGCTCGGGGCATCTCAACATTTCTGTCACGCACAATGCGGGCGGCACGGCATCCACGGACTTGCGCTTCCAATCCTACTCCCGTGACCAAAGCACGCTGCAACAATTCTCGACCGTGGACTTCAGCGCCTGTGACGGAGCGGGCAACCCGCTGACGCTCGGAAATACAGGCAACAACCCGCACATTTTTCTGAGCAACGGTGCCTTCTTCGTGCCGCTGAATCCGGGTGGTCTGCTCAACGCAACCTCGGGCACGGCCTCCACCGGATGGGCAACAGTCAACAGCACCGGCTTCGCCACTTACGACAACACATCCGGGGTGAAAGCCGTGGCAACTTCCGCGTGGAGTTCGAGCTTGGATGCCAATGCCAACGCGCTGATCACTGGAAATGCAACCACTCCCGTGGCGGCTTTCGCGGTGAATTCGATACGCATCGTTCCGGGCGCCCCCGGTCAGTCGCTCACCATCGCGGGAGCCGGGGACCTTGCCTGCACCGCTTTTCTGCTCGCGGGTGCGACGGATTACACGATTGCTGCAAGCAGCACCGGGGGAATCGCAGGCGGAAGCGCTCGTTTTTTCCATGTGGAAAAGGCAACCCTCACCGTAAGCGCAAGCCTCGTTCAGAACGCAGCCGGCCAGCCGGTCGTAAAAAGCGGTGCGGGCACGCTCGTGCTCACCCACGCGGGCAACGCCTCGCTGCCGAATCCTGTTGTGATCAACGAAGGCATCGTGCGTGCGACACCCGGTGCAAGCTTGCCGTCGAATGAAATCCGTCTGCGCGGAGGCACGCTCGAAATCGCGGGCGGTGGAACTTTCAGCCGAAGCATCAGCTTCGGCGCGAACTCACTCAACTGGTCCGGAGTCGTCTTCGATGCGACCACGGCATCAAACGTCCAGGTCAGCGTGGACAGGGGCAGCGGCGGTCTTGCGGCATACGGAGCTGACGTGACGCTCGACTTCAACGGTCCGGGGTCGACGAATATTCAATGGGAGGACGTAGGTTTTGTCCGCGCCGGGCACGCGCTCATTTTCGGCAGCAAGACGGCGACCCATCGCGTCACATGGAGCGATAATCTTTCACTCACGGACGTGGTGTCCGCCGGGAGCGTTGCTTTAACGACTTACAACGCACGCGAAATCCGCGTCGTGGACAACCCGGGTTCGACCGCCGACAGCGCCCGCATCACCGGCGTCGTCTCCGGAAATGCCTACAATGATCTGCTGAAAACCGGCGATGGAACACTCGAACTTGCGAGCGTCAGCGGCAACACCTACCTCGGCGCAACCATCATCGAGGAGGGCACGCTGCTCGTCACCACGGACAACTCATCTTCATTTGCCACGATTGTAAAAAACGGATCCACGCTCGCGGGTGACGGTTCGCTGGATGCCATCGTCCTCGAATCGGGCTCGAATCTTCAGCCGGGCGTGAATGACATCGGTATTCTTTCGGCCAGCAGCCTGCTGTGGCGCAGTGGTGCCGTGGCAAAATTTGATCTCGGAGCCAGCGGCCAGTCGGACATGCTCGATCTGGGCTCCGGTTTATTTGAAAAATCCCCAGCCAGCGGCACGTGGGTTTTTGATTTCGGCGGCGGCGGCGAAGCAGGCCGCACCTACACGCTGGCGACGTTCGGCTCGACGAATTTTTCTGACGCTGACTTCACTGCGACGAATCTCGCCAGCGGAGTCACCGGCGCGTTTTCCATCACTGGCACCGAGCTGCAATTTATCACGAACTTCCCGCCCGCCGTCATCGCCACGCAGCCGAAGAGCCAGCACAACAATCTCGGCCAGCCGGTCACATTCACCGTCGCACTCCAGACTCCCGGCGCCTACACCTACCAATGGTTCAAGGACAATGCGCCGATCAACAACGCCACCTCGTCTTCCTACGACATCGCTTCCATCACGAATGGCGATCTCGGCGCTTATAAAGTCGTCATCAGCAATGGCGTCACGCCCGTCACCAGCAATGACGCCGTCCTCACGCTGAACATAGCGCCGACGGCAACCCCGCAGACCGTCAACATGGATGAGGATGTGCCTACCAGCATTACGCTGGGCGGCGTGGACGGCGACAACGACACGCTTACTTTCAGCGTCGTCACCCAGCCCGCGCACGGAATGCTCAGCGGCACTGCGCCGAATCTCACCTACACGCCTGCCTCTAATTATAATGGAGGGGATTCTTTCACTTTCAATGTCTACGACGGCTACGGCTTCTCCTCCCCCTCGACCGTCTCGATCAACATTGCGCCTGTCGCCGATCCGATCATCACCCATGACGATACCATCGCCCCCGGCGTCGCCGCCAGCGTGCTGGCCAATGACAGCGATCCCGACGCAGCCCCGCGGCTCACCATCGTTTCCGTAACCGACGGCGCACGCGGCACCGTCGCCATCAGCGCGGACAAGACCCAGGTTACATACACACCCGGCGCGAATTTTTTCGACAGCGATACCTTCACCTACACCGTGAAGAACGCGGTGAACACCACAGCCGTCGGTCACGTCACCGTCCGCATCACGCAGCCCGCCGCCTATGGCATTGTTTCAAAAAATGGCGCGGTCCCCGGCGAACCTGCGGGCGCGGTATTTCAAAATATAGGACAGCCGTCCATCACTGCGAATGGCCGCACCGCGTTCAGCGCGACGTATCGTTCACCCGACAAAAAAATGCACAGTGGCATTTTCTTCGGGGACGCGCCCGCCATGCTCGTCCACGAAGGAAGCCCCGCAGCGGGAACCACGCTGAATTTTTCCAAATTCGGCAACCCCATCGTCAGTTCCGTCGGTGACATTGCCTTCGCGGGCAGCCTCCTCGCTGCCCCGAAGGGCACGGGCGATGGAATCTGGGCGCACGACGGAAACGCGATGCGTCTCGTGGCGCGGACACAGGGAAATGCCCCGGGCATTGCAGGGGCGCAATTTTCCAAGTTCCTCGACATCGCACTGCCGGACGACGGACGGGTGATTTTCACTACCAACCTCGCGCCCGGCAAAGGCGGAGTCACCGCCGCCAGCAGCTTTACACTCTGGCGCGAGGACGGCACGGGCAGCGTCGCGCTTCTCATGCGGAACGGCAGCCAGATCAATGTCGCGGGTTCTTTGAAAACGGTAAAAACTTTCGTTGTCTTCGGTCCCGGTGGCACTGGCACGCTCGATCAGCGGCGCGGCTTTAACAATACCGGCGCCGCGCTCGCACGTGTCAGTTTCACCGACAAAAGCTCGGCCCTCATCCGAGTCAACAGCGATGGAAGCAAGGACACGATTTTGCGCACCGGCATCGGCGTTCCGGAAATCGGCACGCCCGTCGCGTCGTTCAATTTGCCCACGTTTTCCGACGACGGCAGCATCACTGTGCAGGCGAAAATCGTCGCGCCCGCCGCCAGCGACAGCGTGATTCTTTCGCGCAGCGCGGCAGGCGTGCTCAGCGTCACCGCACGTGAAGGGAGGACGATACAGAACCTCGGCGGCGCTGCGTATGGCAGCTTCAGCGACTCCGTGGGTGGAGTTTCCAACCGTGTCGCATTTATCAGCAAGCTGCTGCCAAAACTCGGCGGCGTAACTTCTGCAAGTGACACAATTCTCTGGCGGGTCAATCCGGCCGGATCACTCGGAATCCTGGCTCGCAAAGGATTTACAGCACCCGGCACAAACGGAGCCGCTTTCAATCTCTTTAAATCCTTTGCATGGACGGGCAGCGGCAACGACGGCGTCGCATTCGTCGCCACGCTCAAGCCGCAAAAAGGCGTCGTCACCGGCGCCAATGACACGGGCCTGTGGGCCGAGGGCAGCAATGGCACGCTCTACCTCGCTATACGCAAGGGCGCGACCGTGCAAGTGAGCGGGGCGACGAAGACCATCAAATCATTCACCATGCTCGGTGCCGTCCTCGGCTCGATAGGGCAGTGCCACTCCGCGAATTTCGCAAGCGGCTACGCAGCGCTCGCGGTCTTCACCGACAATACGAAGGGCATCGTCACCGCATGGGTGCCCTGATTCTCCGGCGGCATTTGCTTCCATTCCCCGCAGCGTCCGCTATCTCCTCCGCGCATGAAACTCGGCTTTATCGGCTCAGGCAAAATGGCCACTGCACTCGTCCACGGCGTCATCAAGGCGGGCGTCTCCCAGCCCAGCGATATCATCGCGAGCGATGCCATTTCGGGCGTCGCGGAAAAACTTGCGAAGGACACCGGCATCACCGCCGCCGCGAGCAACGCCGAAGTCTTCGCAGCCAGCGAAGCCATCGTTCTCGCTGTGAAACCCGGAGACGCGCTCATCGCCATCCAGCAAATTCCCGGTCAGCAAATGGAAAGCTCGATGAGCTGGGCGTGGCGCAGCGAAGGCGGCAAGCAGACCAAGCTCCTCATCTCCATCGTCGCCGGACTCCCGATTTCAAAACTCGAGGCCGCCGGTAGTGAACGACTGCGCATCATCCGCGTGATGCCGAACACGCCCGCCCTCATCGGCGCAGGCGCCGCCGCATTTTCCTGCGGAACCACCGCCACCGCCGCCGACGCGGATGTCGCCCGAAAAATCTTCGGCAGCGTCGGCCTCGCCGTGCAGGTGAAAGAGGAACTGCTCGATGCTGTCACCGGTCTCAGCGGCAGCGGCCCCGCCTACATCTATACCATCATCGAGGCCCTCGCCGACGGCGGAGTGCTCATGGGACTGCCGCGCGATCTCGCGCTTCAGCTCGCCGCGCAAACCGTCGCCGGCTCCGCCGAAATGGTTTTGAAAAGCAGCCTGCATCCCGCCGCGTTGCGCGATCAGGTTACCAGCCCCGGCGGCACCACCATCGCGGGGCTTGAGGCATTGGAAAAAGCCGGCATCCGCTCCGCACTCATCGCCGCCGTCCGCGCCGCCACACAACGTGCGCGCGAACTCGGCTCCGCGAAATGATCGCATCATTTCCGGGTCTCGTCCTTAGAGCGACGCTCATTTTCGCATTCTGCTGCACGGCGGCCGCGGTGGAAAAACGGAAGTTATCGCAAAAGACCACGCCGCCCCCGGCAAAGGCGGCGCCAGCGGTTCCGAACACAAAGCCCGCGCCCGATGCTGCGCAAAAAGACGAGGCGCAAAAACTCCACAATGACGCGCTTGAAGCATTTCAAAGGGGCGAACTCGTCACGGCAAAGTTCGGCTTCGAAAAAGTCCTGCAACTCGCTCCGGACAACGCCCCGGCGCTCCTCAATCTCGCCCTCGTCGAACAGCGGTTGAAACAATTCGACAGTTCGGATCGCCACCTCAAACAAATCATCAGCAAAGACCCCGAGAACGCAGCCGCGTGGCTCGTCCTCGGTATCAACGCCTATCAACTGGAGAAGCTCGACGCCGCACTCGCCCACCTCGCACAGGCCGTTCTCTATGCGCCAAAGAATCCGCAGGCGCATCAATTCCTCGGCGTCACGCTTGGTCGCAAAGGATGGTATTCCGCAGGCGAGGATGAGTTGCGCCGTGCCATCGAACTCGATCCGAAATTTGCCGACGCCCACTACAACCTCGCCGTCCTCTATATGCAGCGCGTCCCGGCCTCCATCGAGCTTGCGCGGCGTCACTACGAAAAGGCGCTCGAACTCGGCGCACCGCCCGACGCCGCGCTCGCAAAAAAATTCGAGTGACCCGCGCGCTTGCTTCGCGGCGACATTCACCGTAGCTACCGCGCGAATCATGAGCCGTCTCGCCGCGATCCTTTTCGCACTCATCGTCTGCATTTCGCCCGCGCACTCTGCGGGAAAAAAATCCGCCGCGAAATCCCGGCGCAGCACGACCACGTCAAAACCCGCGACGCCCGCACCTGCACGCCAGTTCACCGTGCCGGATGCGAACGACCCGAGCGTTTTTCCCGGCACCTCCGCGCAATCGGCGCTGCTTTGCGATGCCGTTACAGGCCGCGTCCTTTATGAAAAAAATGCCGACGAGCCGCGAGGTGTCGCCAGCACGCAGAAACTTCTCACCGGCCTCATCATCGCCGAGGAGGGCAATCTCAATGGAAACGTTCGCGCCGAATCCGCTGACTCCGCGTGTGAGCAGACCAAGCTCGGCCTACACACCGGGGAAATTTACAAGCGATACGATCTACTCCGGCTGATGTTGGTGAAGAGTGAGAACGATATCGCGCGCTGCCTCGCCCGCGACAGCGCCGGAAGCTACGACGCCTTCGCCGAAAAGATGAACGCGAAGGCCCGCGAGATAGGCATGAAGCGTTCGCATTTTGTAAATCCCAACGGCCTCACCGAACCCGGCCAATACAGCACAGCGCGCGACATGGCCCGCCTCGCACTGCACGCCTATCGCAATCACGTCATCCGTGGAATCATCTCCACACGCGCACTCACATGGACGACGCCCGCTGGAAAAAGTTACGTCTATGAAAACACCAACAAACTTTTGAAAAGCCTCGGCTGCTGCAACGGAATGAAGACCGGCTACACGGAGGCGGCTGGCCACTGCCTCGTCTCCAGCGCGAACGAAGGTGGCAGACACGTCATCTGCGTCGTGCTCGGCGAGCGCCACCGCGAGGATATTTGGAACGACAGCTTTCGGATGCTCAATTGGGGGCTCTACCAAATGAAGACGCAGCCCGCCGGGAATTAATCCACGGCCTGCCTCGCACGGTCATGGCAACTTTCGACGACGACCTCAGCGAAATCCGCTCGCGCTCGCTTCTGCGCAAACTGCGCACGTTTGATTCGCCACAGCAGCCCGAGATCGAGCACGCGGGGAAGTCGCTGCTCAACTTTGCATCGAACGACTACCTCGGTCTCGCCACCGAGCCTGCATTGCGTGATGCTGCGAAGGAGGCGATTGATCGCTACGGCGTCGGCAGCGGCGCATCGCGTCTCATCTGCGGCACGCTCGCACCGCACACGAAGCTGGAGGAGACACTCGCAAAATTCAAAGGCAACGAGGCCGCGTTGAGTTTCTCCAGCGGCTACGCAGCGGCGGTCGGTGCGCTCGGCGCGCTCTGCCGCGAGGGTGATGTGATCGTTTTGGACAAGCTCTGCCACGCTTCGCTCATTGACGGCGCACGACTCAGCGGTGCGACTATTCGTGTCTTTCCGCACAATCATCTCGGCAAACTCGAAAGCCATCTCGACTGGGCGCGCACGAATCATCCCGACGGGCGCATCGTCGTCGTCACCGAAGCCGTCTTCAGCATGGACGGTGACCGCTCACCGCTCGCCGAGATCGTCGAAATCAAAAACCGTCTCGGCGCATTGCTGCTCGTGGATGAAGCGCACGCCGTCGGCGTCCTCGGTCGTAATGGACGCGGCCTCGCCGACGCGCTCCGACTCGAAGGTGAAGTGGACATCCAGATGGGCACGCTCAGCAAGGCGCTCGGCGTCGCAGGCGGATACATCGCAGGTTCACGCAAGCTCGTGGAATTGCTCGTGAATCGCGCACGCAGCTTCATCTACAGCACCTCTCCGCCGCCCGCCCTCGCCGCCGCCGCCACCGCCGCCATCGAGTGGTTGCTCACCGACGAGGGCGAACGCCGCCGCGAACAGCTCTGGAAAAATCTCGCGCACTTCGCCGATGAAATGCCGCAGCACTTCGCCGACGCGCGCAAAATCCAAAGCGCAATCATCCCCATCATCCTCGGTGAAAGCGATCACGCCCTCGCCGCCGCCGAGCGTCTTGCTGAGCGCGGCATTTATGTCCCCGCCATCCGCTACCCCACCGTCCCGCGCGATGCCGCGCGCCTGCGCGTCACGATTTCCGCCCGCCACACTGCGCAGCAAATTAGCGCCCTCGCCGCCGCGCTGCGCGCGATTTAGCGGGCGAAGCGGAAGCCGGAAAGGGGAGGGGAAAGCTCCACGCCCTTCGCAAAGCACACAACCTTGAACGCCATCCCCATCATCTGCGGATGCATGAGCGTTTGAAACGCGCGCACATCGCCGGAATTCGCGCCATCCGCGAAATGTCCCGCGCCCAGACCCACCATGAAGTGATGCTGATCCGTAAAGCCCGCGCTCTTCATCCCGGCAGTCTCCGCGCACTCGATGAGGCTCGTGAAATCCACGTGAGCCGTGAGATCGATCCCGCCAGGGCGCGCAAGCGGATCCGGCTCACGGCGATGATTTGCGTAGGCGGAAAGCGTCCCTTCCGTGCGCTCCGGTGCGTAGTAGTCGGCGCGCTCGTGGCCGTAATCCACTGCGAGCACCCAGCCGCGCATGAGCTTCGCAGTCACGTCGGCGATCCATTCACGCGCGGCGAGATTCACTTCCGTCGTGTAGCCCGGCGGGAGAGGCTGCGGGATTTGTTCGCTCGCAGCAGTCAGCACCGGTGAGGAAAGCGGCGCATCCACAAAAACAAAACGATCATTCTCCACGGCGACGCATCGTTCACACCAGGCGCTGCCGTCCCATTTCACCACGTGAACGGGAAACGCATCCGGCAGTTCATTGGAAAAATGCACGCCGGTGAAAGGAGCGAGCGCATCGAGCGATTCACACCACACCACATTCCCTCCAAACTCCGCCAGCCGCGCACGCTGCTGAGCCGCCAGCGAAGCCGATGGCTCCACGATGCGATAAGTCACCGTCGCGAAACATTCGCTTCCGCGAAGTGCGCCCAGCACATCCATCGCGAAGTCGCCGCCATGCGCGCCCTGCTCCACGATGGAGAAATCCGGCGGCCTGCCCGCGCGTTCCCACATCTCCGCAAACTGCACCGCCAGCAGCCGCCCATAGAGCGAACCCACGCTCACATTTGTAAAAAAATCCCCTTTTCTCCCCACGCGCGCCTTCCCGCCCGAGTAGTAGCCATGCACCGGATGATAAAGCGCCAGCCCCATGAACCGCGCAAACGGCACCGGCCCGTTTTTGGCGATCTCGTCGGCGATGAGTGCGGTGAGTGGCATGAAAGTGCGAAGTCGGGATACTCATTCGTCGAAGAATATTTCTCAATCGCGAACCACTCCCTTTTGAATTTCCGCCCGCTGAGCGAAGGTATTCCACAGCTTCAGCCTATTCCGCGTGGCGCTCGGAGGCAGAGTGGTTTTTCAGAAGGCGAAGCGATTTTTGAAAAATGTTTTGGCGGGAAGATTCTTCGTTCGTCATTTTCGATTTGGCCATTATTGTCCGCGCCCGTGCTGTCCAAGACGCTCGCATTGCTGGGAAATTTCGCCGCTTTTATTGCGGCGTTTACGCTCGTGTGTGCTGGAGTCGGGGCGCTGCTGCCAGAGCAAAAGGTGCCGATTGTTTCGACGAAACTGGACTGGCTGGCGGAACACGGGGATGACTACGACACGTTATTCATCGGTTCGAGCCGGACGTATCATCAAATACTGCCCGAGATGTTCGACACGGACATGGCCGCCGCCGGGCATCCGGTGCGATCTTTTAATGCCGGCGTGGACGGGATGCGACCACCGGAGGATACCTATCTGCTGGAGAAAATTCTTGCGCATCGCACGAAGCCGGTGCGTCTGGTGCTGGTGGAATGCAACTTCATCCGACTGCAGCAGCGCGGCATGGATCGCGATACATTACGGATGGTGTATTGGCACGACAATGTGCGGATGGGCACGCTGCTCCGGGCTGTGTGGATCGGGGATGGAAACAAACGGATGCTGAGGCGGTTTAAAAAAGTTTTGGAGAAGTGGCCGGATTTCCCAGATCACATCCGGTATTGGATGTGGCAAAACTCGAATCTTGGACGCGGGCACGATATGCTGGCTGAATGGACTGGGATGGCTCCGAGGAACGGGTTGCTCGCATCCGACCTCGGCAAGCGTAACGATGGCTACAAACCATTTTCCGGAACGAGTCTGGCGAATGAGGAGCAAATTGTCGTATATGAGAAAGACATCGCGGCGATGCGTGCGAAGCTGGTGCGCGCGAATGGAGGTGATCCAGTGAGCCTTGCGGAGTTGCTAGTGAAGCAGCGGCTCATCGAGAAGGCGGGCGGGAGGATGGTGCTGGTTCTCCCGCCATACATTGGGGAGAATTTTTTCTCCCCGAAGCAAGGCGAAGGAATGCCTCCGCTATTGGACTTTTCCGATCCCGAAAAATACCCCGAGCTTTTCAGCAATGAAAACCGTGCGGATAGCGCACACACGAATGTAGCCGGCTCGCATATCTACACGCATCTGGTTGTGCGTGAATTGTTGTCACTGCTGAATGCGGAGGCGGCGAAAAAGTGATGCCCAGTGCTCTCGCCAGTCTGCCGCCTGCCCAGCCGATTCTGTTTATTGAGCTTCGGTTTGTCTGGATATTTTCGGTGATATTTTTGGTGCACTGGGCGCTGCGCACGAACACGGTGCGGAAGGTTTGGCTGCTGGCGTGCAGTCATGCGTTCTACACGTGTTTCTTCATCGGGGAGCCGGTGGAGTTTTTTCAGAATGTCGCGGCTGGGCGGTGGGGGCAGTTGCACGAAGGATGGTGGTTTCCGCTGTTGCTGTGGTTCAGCACGTTCATGGATTATTTTGTGGGGCTGGGGATCGAGGCGGCGAAGACGGATCGCGGGCGGAAGTTGTGGGTGACGGGGAGTCTGGTGGTGAATCTGGGCGTGCTCGGATTTTTCAAATACTACGGTTTTTTCGATGAGAATGTGCGTGCGGTGTTTGCGTGGCTGGGGCTTTCGCCGACTTGGGAGCCGCTGAAGATTTTCCTGCCATACGGGATCAGTTTTTACACGTTTCAGAGTCTTTCGTATTCCATCGAGGTGTATCGCAGGCATCTGCGGGCGGAGCGGAGTTTTTTGAACCTGGCGTTTTTCATCGCGTTTTTCCCGCAGGTGGTTGCGGGGCCGATTGTGCGGGCGATGACTTTCCTGCCGCAGACGTTGAAAAGGACGGATTGGTTGCGTGTGGATGCGCGCGGGTGTCTGGTGCTGTTTTTCATCGGGTTTGTGAAGAAGGCGTGCGTGAGTGACAATCTGGCTGCGATTGTTGATGCGTATTTTTGCGCGCCGCAGGACTACAATACGCTCAGTGCCTGGGTGGCGATGCTTTGCTATGCGGGGCAGATTTATTGTGATTTCAGCGGCTACACGGACATGGCATTGGGGGTGGCTGGGCTGCTGGGCTACGAGCTGTGTGTGAACTTCAATTTTCCCTACTTTGCGGCGAGCATCACGGATTTTTGGCGGCGCTGGCACATGAGCCTCAGTTCGTGGCTGCGCGACTATCTCTACATTTCGCTGGGTGGAAATCGCGGGTCGAAACTTTTCACCTATCGAAATTTGATGCTGACGATGCTGCTGGGCGGCCTGTGGCACGGGGCGTCGTGGGTATTCATGCTATGGGGCGGGTTGCACGGAACCGCACTGATTTTTCATCGCGAATGGACGAGGCTGGCCAGCGCGCGGATGGTTTCGGTGGTAAAATGGGTCGCAGTGCCGCTGACATTCCTTTGGGTGCTGTTCGCATGGGTGCCGTTTCGTGCCGGGGATACATACGCGGGAGTGGTGGTGTCTGAAAAAGAAACGGAAACGCTCGGAGACATCGCCAAAAATTCCGCCGCGCAGAAACCGATCCGCCTGCTTGGCGATGGTTTTTACGACCGGCGAGGTGAGAAGCTTCTTGTCCGCAGGGATGATGTGAAACGCGATCCGCTCACTGGTGACTGGCAACTCGCCGGGCAACCGGGAAAAATTGTCGCTCAACGCCTCGCAGGAAGTTTTTCCAATACACTCACAGTCTGGAAGTCGCTGGCTTTTTCGGATGGGGGCGGGCGAAAAAAGGATGTTTGTCCGAATGGTCTTCTGATTCTTCTGGCCGTCCTCGCCATTGTGCACTGGGTAAATTCGCGTTCGTTCCTTGGGCACTGGTGGCGTCGAATACCCGATTTCTGTTTCGCTGCCGTGCTGGGTGCCGGAGCTGCCTTGGCGATATTCGCCAAGCCGGTGGTCTACAAAGCATTCATCTATTTTCAGTTTTAATTCCGCTTTTTTGAAAAAATGAACATGGGTGGGTTTTTTGCGACATGAGTATTTTACGGCCGGGTGGAAGTGTAGAAAGCTACGGAGACGTAATTATCTTACTAGAAAATGCAGAAGGTTATTCACCGCCCCGGGGCCTGAAAACAAATGATCGAGCGAAGTTATTCACAGTTATTCACATCACCTGTTAAAAAAACAGTTGCACGCCTGCTCATATTTTTGCTATCACGCAATCCGTCGCCGTAACAGGCACAAAACTAAAACACCAAGACACCACCAAACTAAAACAAAAGACCAACATGACCAAACGCACAATCGCTACGTTATCGGCTTTCGCCGCAGCGGCCTTCATCGGCAGCAGCGCCTACGCCGGAACTCCCGTTAAAGCCAAGGACAACAAGGCGCCTAAAGAAGTCGTCAAGGAATCCTGCATTACCGGTGACCTCGGCGTGGACTTCACGTCAAACTACATCTCCCGCGGCGTGCCGCAGGAAAACCAGAGCCTCATTGCTCAGCCTTACCTCGATCTGTATTTCAAGATCTATGAAGGCAGCGGCGCGCTCACCAAAGCGACCGTGAACCTCAGTGCATGGAGCAGCGTTCAGAATCACAGGAGCGTGTTTTCTGGACCGACCACCAGCCAGTGGTATGAGTTCGATTACTCTGCTGGTGTTACACTCCAGTTCGGCAAGTTCAGCATCACGCCGAGCTTCCTCGCCATCCTGAGCCCAAGTGACGTGTTTGCCGACAACTACAATGCGAACATCAACCTCGCATATGATGACGGCGACCTTCTCGGTGCTTTCGCACTGCACCCGCATGCAACGGTGATGTTTGAACTTGACGGCAAAGCAGGCACTGGTGCCGACAAAGGCGTCTATTATGAACTCGGCATCGCTCCCGGCTTCCAGGCTGGCCCTGCCGCTATCAGCATCCCGATCACGGTCGGCCTTGGCAGCAGCGGTTTCTACGGAAGCCCAGTTACCGGCGGCGGCAATGAAGCCTTCGGTTACTTCTCGGCTGGTCTGGCTGCGGAACTTCCGCTCCATTTCCTGCCTGAGTGCCTCGGACAGTGGGCTCTCAAAGCCAATGCAACCTACTATCGCCTTGGTGACAACACGGCCGCATCGGGCGTGACCAATGCAGTCACCAATGGTGACAAGGATCAGTGGGGATTTGGCGGCGGTCTCGTCGTCCGCTTCTAAGCTCCAAAGAGTAAAAATTCCAACAAAGACCGGGCGGCTATGGCTGCCCGGTCTTTTGTTTTCCTGGCTTGATGGAATTTAAAAAATTCAGGTAATGAACGGAAATCTATCGCTTCGAATAAAGTGACGCTGTAAAGCGTTGGATATTTTCGAACTTATGACCAACCGCTTCGCCAAATCCATCGCCATCGTATTCAGCCTTCCTACGATGGCTCACGCGCATCCCGGGCATGATTTTTGTGGTTTTACAGGAGGGGTTGCACATCCGCTGCTCGGCGTGGATCATCTTCTGGTATTGCTGGCAGTGGGGATGTGGGCGGCTCAACTCGGCGGACGTGCCCGGTGGGCTTTGCCTTTCGCATTTGTGGGGGCTATGGGCATCGGCGTTGCCTGCGGTCTTACGGGCTTTTCCGTGCCGCTCGTTGAGCAGAGTATAATTGGCTCTGTGCTTGTTTTTGGAGTGCTTGTCGCGGCGGGAGCGCGCCTGCCGCTCATAATCGCCTTCGGGGTTGTTGTCGCATTCGCATTCATGCATGGAGTTGCACATGGCGCTGAAATGCCGGTCGCAGCAGGTAAAATGAGTTATTGTTCAGGGCTTCTCCTATGCACTGCGATATTGCAGGGAGCGGGGCTAGTGTTGGGCATGTTACTGGAAAGAGCAGGGCATACTCCTTGGTTGCGAACAGCGGGAGCGTTGATTTGCCTGTTCGGCGTGTTCCTTGTGGGTGCTTGATTTGGGGATCGGAGAGGGGGGGGACAGGGATGATTCGGTGTAGTGGCACGGGCAGTGCTAATTCACAGCCCGAATACGGCCCATATACGCATGAACTTCCTCGTTGTTGACGATAACCGCCTCCTAAACCGCTTCCTGACCACCTACCTGCGCAGCAAGGGGCACGGTTGCTCTTCGCTCACGGATAGCTCCAAGGTTTTGAGTTGGCTTGATCTGAATGGGTGTGACGCCATCATCCTCGACATCGGGATGCCGAAAATTGACGGCATCAGCCTGATTTCCATGATCCGTGAAAAATTTCCCGCACTACCAATCGTGATGTTCACCGGCCTCGGCTACGATGAGGATGCGATGCAGGCGGCGCGCAAGGCGGGTGCGAACGGCTACGTGAGCAAGGGCCTCGGGCCTTCGGAAATTTACTCGGCGCTCATGCGCGTCCTCAGCCAGACACAGCCCGTGACGCCCCCGAAATCCAACGAGGCGGCGGCGGCGTAGGTTTTTCAGCCTTGGGAGATCTGGCGTTTTAAATCGCGCGCCTCCCATTGACCGGGTGCATTGGGGTGGTCGAGATAGCCATAGTTCAACACAGAGCCGGCCTTCGCCAGTGTGAGGCGCGAGATTTTTCCAAAATTGCCCATGCCCATCACGGAGCGCGGACGCTTTTTATTCTGCGAAAAGAAATCAAGCAATGTGGTGAAGTCGCGGATTGTTGCCGTGAGCGTCGCGAGTTTGAAAATATCGGCCCCGGCGCGAAATGCCGCCCGCTCCCGTTTCAACAAACTTGCGAGTGGTGGAGTCCTACGAAAGTGATGGTCCGAAACCACCACCCGAACTCCGTGCGATTTTGCCGCTGCGATTACTGACGCAAGCGATTTTACGGAGCGCAATTCCACATCCACCAGCGTGGCGAATGGCAGCAAACGCAGCAGCAGGGAACGGCGTTTTGCGAGGGTAAGATGATTCATTCCTCCCTCTGCGGGATGACGCGCCGTCAAAAGCGTCGGCACTTTGAGCGAGTTGAGCGAGTTGAGCGTGCTCTCAATTTCATCCATGCGATCCACCAGCGCATCGAGGCGGATTTCCACAACATCCACATCGCAACTGTCCAATTTTGCCGCGATGCGCAGGCCCGCAGGCGTGTGAACCGTCGCAACAACGTTGACGCGATTCATAGCCACGCCTGCTATTTTTCTCGCTCTTGGCGTGGTTTGCGCGGCTATCTTGTGTGACTTCATCCCAAGCAGAATGATCGGACGCCGCCAGGAACTCAATTTGCAATTCCTCCAAATCGTGGACGCGCTCTTGCTCGCCTTTGCATTCTGGAGCGCCCACACGCTCCGGTTCATGGGTGTTGAATGGAAATTGTTCGCAACATCCATCGCTCCATTCCGCGATTTTCAATGGCTTCTTTTTGTCCTCGTTCCCTTCGGCCCGATTTGTTTTGAAGCTCAGGGATTCTACGAGCACCCCGCCCGCAAGACATTCGCCAAGTCGCTCGCACAGCTTGGCCGCGGTGCGCTCGTCGTCGGCCTCATCATCGCCGGCTCGTCGTATTTTTTGAAACTCAACCTCGAGAGCCGCGCAGTCATGCCGCTCTTTGGCACGTTTGCAGCCACACTCATTCTCCTGCGCGAACGAGTCTCCATCGCTCGCTATCGCAGGCGGCTAAAATCGGGGGCGCTTCGTGAGCCTGTCATCCTCGCGGGAACCGATGCGGACATGATTGCATTCCGTAATTCCTTTACTGCAGATCAGGTGATGGAGATCGAAGTCGCCGAGCAGATAAATGTTGAGAAGCAGAGCGCCAACGAACTCGTCAGCGCACTTCACGAGCACGCAGTGGGGCGTGTCATTTTTGTCGGCGATCACACACAACTCGGCCGACTACAGGAACACATTGCAGTGTGTGAAATCGAAGGCGTTGAAGCATGGCTGAGCGCGGACTTTCTCCGCACGGCAATCGCGCGTCCCGACTTCGATGCCTTTGGCAATAAGCCGATGCTCGTCTTCCGTGCGGCACCGAGTGTTTCCTGGGCGCTGCACATCAAGGGCCTGTTTGATCGCGCCATCGCTCTTGTCGCCATCATCCTCTTCTCATGGCTCTTTCTGGCGATCGCACTCGTCATCAAATTCACATCGCCGGGGCCGGTCATTTTCCGGCAGGCGCGTGGCGGGAAAAATGGGCGCCCATTTCAGATTTTGAAATTCCGCACGATGGTGACGGACGCGGAAATGCAGCGCGACGAGCTGGCCCGCATGAATCAAAACAGCGGCCCGGCTTTCAAGAGCGATCGCGATCCGCGCATCACCCGCATCGGGAAATTCCTGCGCAAATCATCGCTCGACGAACTCCCGCAGCTTTGGAATGTAATACGTGGAGAGATGTCCCTCGTCGGTCCGCGCCCGCTGCCGATTTACGAGGTGGAAAAATTTGAGACCACCGCCCAGCGCCGCCGCCTCAGCATGAAACCGGGCATCACCTGCCTCTGGCAAATTTCTGGAAGGAGCAACATCACGAGCTTCGACCGGTGGGTCGCTCTGGATCTCGAATACATTGATAACTGGTCGCTTTGGATGGATCTGAAAATTCTTTTTCGCACCATCCCAGTCGTCTTATTTGGCCGTGGAGCCAAGTAGAGCACACGCTCCGTCGTCACGCGGATTTTATTTACGTGAGAAAGTCATTGCCCGATGCGGAGGAGCCTGCTTTTCTCCGCCGCTCTCAGAACCAACCTCTTAAACACAATAACCACGAATGGGCTCCATCAAGAAGCGCCGCAAATCGAAAATCAATCGGCACAAACGTAAAAAGCGGATGAAACTCAACCGCCACAAGAAGCGTTTGCGCTACAAGAGCTAGGCGCTAGTCTGTGCGCCATGAAGAGGTTTCGCCTGCCCGCCATATCCCGCTGGCTGCGGAGCGCGTTTTTATCCGCAGTGCTGTGCATTGCGCTAACATCTCTTCGTGCCGCACCTAAATCGGCAGCCAAAAAATCCGACGCAAAATCTGTGGAGGTTCCTGCTGCCCGGACGCAGCATCCGCCGGCGACCGAGGATTTATACGAGGGGCCGGCGACAGTCAGGCCGCTGACGCAAAAGCCTGCACTCCCTGCTGAGAACAAACTTGAGGCGACAATTTCAGCGGGGCCGAAGTATGCAGATGCGTGGCCGTCCGAGTATCGAAAGGCGGAGGCGGACTTGCAGCTCGCGCCCGAGTCGGAAAACCGTGCAAACGCGATGGCGGAGTTTGTGCGCGGCCAGATTGCGAGTGCAAAGGGCGACCCGGATGCGGCGCTTGATGCGTGGAAGCGCGCGAGTTCGCTCGATCCTGCGAATGCGGACCTGGCGGTGAAGGTTGCTTTTGAACTCGCGAAACGCAACGAACCGGGCGAGGCCATTCGGATTCTCAAAGACAGCATCGCCGTTGCGCCGAAGGAGCCGAAGACGCACATCTATCTTTCGCAAGTTTATGAGAAGAACTTGAACAAGCACGACCTCGCGCTTTCTGCCGCACAAAAGGCAACGGAGATCGCGCCGGATTATTTCCCGTCGTGGGCGGCAGTGTATGAATTGCACGATGCAGCGGGTGACAAAAAGAAAGCGGCGGACGTCATTGAGAAGGCGGTCAAGAGCCCGGCGAAGAGCGCGGAATACTGGCTGCAGCTTGGTGGATTTTTAAGGAAGGTTTTTTTGAAGGATGACGGCACTGCATCGCCGGAGGAATTGCGGCAGATGGAAACTGCGTTTCGCAAGGCCGTGGAATTGAAGCCCGACGACGCCAGCGTTCTTGCGCAGACCGGTGATTTTTTCACGCTTGCGCGAAAACAAAAGGAGGCGCTCGATTTTTACGCGCAGGCGGTGAAGTTGAATCAGGCGCCTACCGACGAGGCGATGAAGAATCTCCGCGAAAAACACATCCGCGCATTGATCGCCAACGACCGCAAGGCGGAGGCACTGCCGTTGCTCGAACGCCTCGCGCGCGACCCGTCTGTTTCCATGCGGAGCGACCTGTATGAATTTCTTGCCGAGCTATACGAGCAGGCTGGGCAGGTGGACAAGGCGCTTGAGCAATACAAGCAGTCTCTCGTGCTCGACGTGAGCAGTCCCACCAATCACATCCGTCTCGCCTACGCGCAAATCCGCGCAAAAAAATTCGATGACGCTGTCGCCACGCTGACAAAGGCGCGAAAAAAATTCCCAAATCGCGCCGAGATTACTGCGCAACTTGCCTCGGCGCTCAGTTCGGCAAAACGCCACGCGGATGCGCTTGCGATGTTTGAAAAGGCCGCCGAGGAATCGCGCGGTCGCAACGAGTCGCTTTTGGGCGCCAGTCTTTTTGAAATGTGGGCCTTTGCCGCCGAGCGCGCCGGGCAGTTTGACAAGGCCGTCGAGCTTTTGAAGAAAAGCATCGAGAGCAATCCGGACGCGCCCGGTGCTTACAACGACCTCGGCTATATGTGGGTCGAGCGCGGCCTCAATCTCGAAGAGGCGGGCGCGTTTATTAAAAAGGCCATTGAACTGGACGACGACAATCCAGCCTATCTCGATTCACTCGGCTGGTATTTTTTCAAGATCGGAAAATTCGAGGAAGCCAAGCGCGAACTGCTCAATGCGCTCGGCAAGATGAAAGAGGAGGATCCCACCGTGTTGGAGCACCTCGGCGACACCTACGAGCAACTGGGCAATTTGCGCGAGGCACTGAACCACTGGCAGCGTGCTCTCAAGCTGGAACCCGACAACGCTGACAAGCTGCGAGAGAAAATCGAGGCCGCCAAAAAGAAGCAGGGCGCCTGAACGGCCCTTAAAAAAGCGGAAATTCGTTTTGACACCCCCGTGGCGGTTGCTAGTTTGCGCGCCCGCTTTTCAAAAAGAGCGCGAATTTTCCCTGCTCAATTCGGCACCACAATGGCCGCCGCATGGGGCAGGGGTTTTCGTTCTTTTGATGGGAAGCGCCGGCGCAAGCCGGTCGTTCTTTGGCACAGTGCCTCAGTAGCTCAGTTGGCAGAGCACGTCCTTGGTAAGGACGAGGTCACCGGTTCAAACCCGGTCTGAGGCTCCATGCTGACGGCAGCGGCGAATGGCCGCGCGAAAGAGCGTCAATTTCAACTAAACACAACACACACACAACTCATCCATCATGGCAAAGGAAGCATTCAAACGCGATAAACCCCACGTTAACGTCGGCACCATCGGGCACGTTGACCACGGCAAATCCACACTCACAGCGTCCATCGTTCACGTCCAGTCCCTCAAGGGTCTCGCACAGCCCATCAGCTACGCGGACATCACCAAGGGCGGCACCGTTCGTGACGACACGAAGACCGTTACTATCGCCGTCTCGCACGTCGAATACAGCAGCGACAACCGCCACTACGCGCACGTTGATTGCCCCGGACATGCCGACTACGTGAAAAACATGATCACCGGTGCTGCACAGATGGACGGAGCTATCCTCGTCGTCTCCGCTGCTGACGGCCCAATGCCGCAGACTCGTGAGCATATCCTTCTTGCCCGTCAGGTCGGCGTGCCTGCGATCGTCGTCTTCCTGAACAAGGTTGACCTCGTCGAAGACGCTGAACTTCTCGACCTCGTCGAGATGGAAATCCGCGATTTGCTCAGCAAATACGAATTCCCCGGCGACACCACGCCAATCGTCAAAGGCTCGGCCTCGAAGGCCCTCGCTTGCGGCGACGCAGGCCATGCCGACGCGCAGTGCATCACCAATCTGCTCAAGGCTGTGGATGAATTCATCCCACTTCCCGAACGTCCGATTGATCAGCCATTCCTCATGCCCGTCGAAGACGTGTTCAACATTGAAGGTCGCGGCACTGTCGTCACCGGTCGTGTCGAGCGCGGCATCCTCAAGAAAACTGAGGAAGTCGAAATCATCGGCCTTCGCGACACGCAGAAGACCATCGTCACGGACATCGAAATGTTCCGCAAGCTTCTCGACGAAGCCCGCGCTGGCGAGAACGTTGGTGTTCTTCTCCGCGGCATCAAGAAAACCGACGTCGAGCGTGGCCAAGTCTTGGCTAAGCCCGGCTCGGTGAAGCCGCACAAGAAGTTCAAAGCCGAGATTTACGTTCTGTCAAAGGACGAGGGTGGCCGTCACACGCCGTTCTTCTCGAACTACCGTCCGCAATTCTATTTCCGCACCACGGACGTGACCGGCTCGGTCACGCTCCCGACCGGCGTGGAAATGGTGATGCCCGGCGACAACGTCAGCATCGAAGTTGAACTCATGAGCCCCGTCGCCATGGAAAAAACCATGCGCTTCGCAATCCGCGAAGGCGGCAAGACCGTCGGTGCAGGCCGCGTGACCGACATCGTTGCCTAAACAACCATTTGCCGAAAACGGCGCGGGGTGGAGTATTACTCCTCCCCGCGCTTTCGGCTAAAAACCAAGATACGGCGGTAACTCAATTGGTAGAGTAGCGGTCTCCAAAACCGCCTGTTGGGGGTTCGAGTCCCTCCCGCCGTGCCAGCCGGAAACCGCTTGAATCAATCAATGAAATTTTTTCTCATCAACGACAGCATCCTTCTTTCGATCATCGTGTGGGCGTTCGTGGTCGTGCTGTTGGTGTTGCTTTTCAAACATCGCGCGCGCGTTGCAAGCTTCACCCTCGAGGTGAAAACCGAGCTGCAAAAAGCAACATGGCCGTGGGATCCGAAGGAAAAAGCCTTTGGTGCAAAATACAAGGAGCTCATTGATTCCACGGTCGTCGTGATTATCGCGATGATCCTCCTTTCCGCCTTCGTGGCCATAGCGGATTTCGCCCTGCTGTTCGTCAACAAAGCACTTTTTTCCTAATCCATGACTGAAGAACAAAAACGCAAACAGTGGTTCGTTGTCCACGTAATGTCCGGACAGGAAAACAAAGTCCACGACAGCCTCGTCAAACGCATCAAGACCGAGGAACTCAGCGATTACATCTACGAAATCGTCCTTCCCACCGAGCGCGTGAGCGAAGTGAAACGCGGCAAGAAAACCGAGACCACCCGCAAATTTTTCCCCGGCTACATCATCGTGAATATGTGGCTCATTGATGAAAATAAGCAACTCGTGGACAAGACTTGGTATTTCATCAAGGACACACCCGGCGTGCTCGGATTCGCGGGCACCAAGGACAAGCCGATGCCGATGCTCCAAAAGGAAGTGGACGAGATGCTCGCCCAGGTCCGTGCGAGCGACGAAAAAGCGCGTCCAAAAATCGAATTCACCGTTGGCGAAATCATCAAGGTTTCCGACGGCCCATTCCAAAGTCAGACCGGTGTCGTGCAGGAAATCGATCCCGAGCGCGGCAAACTCATCGTCATCGTCAGCATCTTCGGTCGCGAGACCCCTGTGGACCTCGAATACTGGCAGGTCGAACGCAACGTCTAACCCTTTACGCACTAACTCAACCCACAGGGCGCGAAGCCTCTCGCGCCCGACAAAACTAACTCATCATGGCAAAAGAAATCGTAGGACAAATTAAACTCCAAATCCCCGCAGGCGCAGCGAATCCCGCTCCGCCAGTCGGCCCGGCACTCGGTCAGCAAGGCGTGAACATCATGGCCTTCTGTAAAGAATTCAACGCACGGACCGCAAAGCAGTCTGGCGACATTCTGCCGGTCGTCATCACCGTCTATAAAGACAAGAGCTTCACATTCATCACCAAGCAGCCACCGTCGAGTTCGCTCATCAAAAAAGCACTCAAGCTCGCCAGCGGCAGCAAGGAACCGAACAAGGTGAAAGTCGGCAAGCTGTCCAAGAAGCAGCTCCTCGACATCGCCAAGCAAAAGATGCCCGACCTCAACGCTCGCGACGAAGCCGCAGCGATGAAGATCATCGCCGGCACCGCCCGCCAAATGGGCGTGGAAGTCGAAGCGTAATCAACGGGAGCACCAAAGATTTGAAGCCCGGACGAGGGAAGCCTCATCCGGGCTTCTTCGTTTTTTGAATCGAAGTGACGCCGCGCTTGCGTGGAGGCGAGTGAAATGCTGTCCTTCGCGCCCTTTTTAAAACCTATGAAAACACCTATTCGCGTCGCAGTCACCGGAGCCGCAGGTCAAATCGGCTACTCACTTCTTTTTCGTATCGCTTCAGGCGCGATGTTTGGGCCGGAGCAGCCGGTGATTTTGCATCTGATCGAAATCGAGCCTGCTCTGCCAGCGCTCGGCGGCGTCGTGATGGAATTGGATGATTGCGCATTCCCATTGCTCAAAGGCGTGGTGCCGACAGCGAGTTTAGATGAGGGATTTTCGGGCGTAAATTGGGCGCTGCTCGTGGGCAGCGTGCCGCGCAAAGCCGGTATGGAGCGCAAGGATTTGCTCGGCATCAACGGCAGGATTTTCATCGGTCAGGGCAAGGCGATTGAAAAAAACGCGGCTGGCGATGCGCGCGTTCTTGTCGTGGGAAATCCCTGCAACACGAACTGCTTGATTGCAATGAGCAATGCGCGCGGAATTCCTAGCGACCGTTGGTTTGCGATGACCCGCCTCGACGAAAATCGCGCGAAGTCGCAACTCGCGAAAAAGGCGGGCGTGGACGTGACTGCGGTGAGCAATCTCGCAATCTGGGGCAATCACAGCGCGACGATGTATCCCGATTTTGCGAACGCAAAAATCAATGGCAAGCCAGCGACAGAAGTGATCACCGACTCCGCGTGGTTACAGGGCGAATTTCTCACGACTGTGCAGCAGCGCGGCGCGGCAATCATCAAGGCGCGCGGCCTGAGCAGTGCGGCGAGTGCGGCGAATGCGGTGGTGGACACTGTGCGTTCGCTGACGACGCCGACGCCTGCTGGCGACTGGAACAGCGTGGCCGTTTGCTCGCCCGGCGATTACGGATGCGAGAAAGGAATAATGACCTCTTTCCCAATCCGCACCGCAGGGCAGGGGAAATGGGAAATTGTGCAGGGCGTGCCGCTCAGCGAATTCAGCCGCGCAAAAATTGACGCGACGCTGAATGAGTTGAAGGAAGAGCGCGCAATGGTGAGTGAGTTGCTCCCGTAATCGGAGCGATTCAATTCCGACCACAAAGAGCACGGAGGGATTTTGCACTTCGGAATTTGGAAGGCGTGAAAGCATGAGAAACACAGCTCGGGTTTCCTGATTTCCTGCCTTCAAAATTCATCCCAATGTTTTCACCGTGTTCTACGCGGATTTGTATGATCGTTTTGAGATTCCGCCCCTGTTCGCCTTTTCAATCAATTGCGTAGCACTCGCGTGCGGCACCCCAATATCTTGCGCTTTTTAGCGTGAAATACCCTAAACAGGAGTTGCGTGAACGCTGCCCACAGATACAATCGCACCCGTTCAATTTACCCACTATTTTATGTCCGACGAAACGTCTGAAAACACTAACAAGAAAGTAGAGAAACAATACAACGCGGACGACCTCCGCACGATGAAGGGACTTGAGGCTGTTCGTGAAAAACCGGGTATGTATATCGGCGGCACGGATGAACGCGCGCTGCATCATTGCATCAACGAAGTGCTCGATAATTCAGTGGACGAATTTCTCGCCGGGCATTGCTCGCACATTGATGTGGCCATCCACAGCGATGGCTCGATTTCGATCAAAGACAACGGACGCGGAATCCCCGTGGACATCAACAAGGACTCGGGCCTGCCGGGCGTCGAGGTCGCGCTCACGGTGCTGCACACGGGCGGGAAATACGGGCAGGGGAACTACGAATATTCGGGCGGCACGCACGGCGTCGGCGCGAAGTGCGTGAACGCTGTGAGCGAGTGGTTCAAAGTCGAGGTGCTGCGCGATGGAAAGATTTACGCGATTGCATTCGAGCGCGGAAAGACGACGTCGAAACTGAAAGTGATCGGCGAGCTGAAAAACAAAAACACGACCGGAACGCATATCACGTTTAAGCCAGACCCGCAGATATTTCAGGAGACGACCGAGTATAAAACCGAGCGCATCCGCCATCGCCTGCACGAGCTGGCTTACATCAACGCGCCGCTGATTTTTAATTTCACGGACGAGCGACTGGAGGGGATGAAGCCTGAGATGATCCAGCACAAGCGTGGCATCGAGGAGTTCGTGGAATCGCTCGCGGAGAACAAGGATAAGGTGCATCCCAAGCCCATCGTGATCAAAGGTGGGAAGGACAAAATCATCGCCGAGGTCGTGTTGCAATACGTGGACACCTACAACGACCAGTTGCTGTGTTTCACCAACGCAATCCCGAACGCCGACGGCGGCACGCACAGTAGCGGCTTCCGCGGCTCGCTCACCCGCGCTGTGAACCAATACGCGAAGAGCAATAATTTGATCAAAGACAAGGACCCCGCGATTTCGGGACCGGATGTGCTGGAGGGAATCGCGGCGGTCGTCTCGATCAAGCACCCCGATCCGAAGTTTGAGAGCCAGACGAAGGTGAAACTCATCTCGCCCGAGGTGGAGAGCATTGTCGGCTCGATCACCTACGAAGGGCTGATGCTGCATTTCGATCAAAACCCGAACGTCGCCAAGCGCGTGCTCGACAAATGCCTCATGGCCGCTCGTGCTCGCGAAGCCGCGCGCAAAGCCCGCGAGACCGTTCGCAAGTCCGCGCTCACCGGCGGCGGACTTCCCGGCAAGCTCGCCGATTGCAGCGAGCGCGATCCTGAGTTGACGGAACTGTATGTCGTCGAGGGCGACTCCGCAGGCGGCAGCGCAAAGCAGGGCCGCGACCGTCGTTATCAGGCGATTCTTCCCATCAAGGGCAAGATCATCAACGTCGAGAAAGCGCGCCTCGATAAGGTGCTGCAAAATACCGAAATCCAGACGCTCATCACCGCCATCGGCACAGGCATTGGCGGCGGCGACATGGAAGGCTCGTTCAAGATGGAAAAGCTCCGCTACGGGCGCATCATCATCATGACCGATGCCGACGTGGACGGTTCGCATATCCGCACGCTGCTGCTCACTTTTTTCTACCGTCAAATGACGGAACTTGTGCGCGCAGGGAAAATTTACATCGCCTGCCCGCCGCTCTACAAAATCACTCGCAAAAAGCGCGAGCAATACGTGGACGATGACGCTGCGCTGAACAAAATGCTGATCCAGCTCGGTGCAGAGGAATTGAAATTGAAAAATCTCGCCGATGGAAAAGAAGTTCCTGCTGCTGCGCTGAAAGAGTTGCTCACTTTGCTAGATCGCCTCTCGCGTTTCAGCGATGCGATGCGACGCCACGGTGGCGATTTCGAGAACTACCTGCTCAATCGTGGCGCCAGCGGCAAACTGCCCGAGTATCTCGTCCGCATCCGCGAGGGCAACGAAGACCACATCCAGTATTTCCCGAATCAAGACAGCCTCCGTGCGTTCCACGAAAACAATCCGGACCTCGAACTCTTCGAGCCAGAGCCCGAGCCAGTGCTCGAAATCACAAACCCCGACGGAACCCCCGTCGCAGTCGCGCCCGTGGAAGCGAAAAAGAAAAAGGAGGAAGGTCCGCGCCGTCGTGCACGTCTCGTCGAACTTTACGAAACGCCCGCCATCGAAAAACTCATCGCCGAGCTGGCGAAGAAGGGATTGAAGATCGAGCACTACAGCAACAGCGACAACCCCATCTTCGAACTCATCGAAGGCGAGGGCGAAAAAATGGTGAAGCATCCGCTTTTCGCCATCCCGGACATCCTCAACAAAGTTCTCGATGTCGGCAAAAAAGGTCTCTCGATCTCGCGCTTCAAGGGACTCGGCGAAATGAATGCCAAGGAACTTTTTGAAACTACGATGAACCCCGAGAAGCGCCGCATGATGAAGGTGGATCTCAACGAGGACAACGCCGTCGAAGCCGACCGCATGTTCACCATCCTCATGGGCGACGTCGTCGAACCCCGCCGCCAGTTCATCGAAGACAACGCGCTCAACGCAAGGCTAGACGTCTAGTATGTCTCTAAAGCAGATACCTACTTACGACTTTCTGATCGCACCAGTTGTGGAAGCGCTCCGTAAGCTTGGTGGCTCTGGTTCTGTTGATGAGATAGCAACGGTTGTTGTCGAGCAATTGAAACTCCCTGCATCGATAACTGAGGTAATGCATAATTCAGAAACTGATAGTCGGACAGAACTCGAATACCGTCTAGCGTGGGCTCGGACATACCTCCGCAAATTCGGCTTAATTGAAAACTCGGCACGAGGAATTTGGTCACTTACTAAACAAGGTGAAAGTGGAAGAATTGAATCTAAAAAAATTGTGCAGTTTGTTCATGGCTTACGCCAAGATCGCAAGAAGCCAAACGGGGAGTCAGCATTGGTTGCTGATACAGGTGATGAACTCGGAACCGAATGGCAGACAAAACTCCATACAATATTGACGACTAAACTCGAGCCAGCCGCGTTCGAGCGATTGATCCAACGACTTCTGAGGGAATCTGGGTTTATCCAAGTTGAGGTTACTGGTCGAACGGGCGACGGAGGAATAGATGGCAAGGGTATAGCTCGCCTACACGGTTTTATGAGTTTTCACGTTGTCTTTCAGTGCAAGAGATACAAGGGAACCATTTCTCCTGCGCAGATTCGTGATTTTCGCGGAGCCATGGTAGGGCGCGCTGATAAGGGGTTATTTATCACTACAGGCACTTTTTCGCGCGAGGCACTAAAGGAGGCAACGCGCGACGGGGCACCGCCGATTGACTTGGTAGATGGCGATAGTTTGGCTTTAAAACTAAAAGATCTAAAACTAGGGGTAGCTAACCAGTTAGTTGAGCGTGTTACCGTGAGCGAAGACTGGTTCGCATCTGTGTAAAGAGGAATGGCCTACAACTGGAACAAAAAGATGATATTGTATAATTTCACTAAGGCATCAACGGCAGCCATGAGCGGCCTGCCGGGGCGCAATTCCGTGAATCCACCGAATCTTGAAAATCTTGTCTCTCTTTTTAGGACAGGATTATCTGGATTTAGTGGATTTACGGGATGGGAGCTTGAGGGAGGGCTGCAATTTAGATGAGGGGAGCATTGAGCTATGGATTTGGATGCACAGCAGAACGAATTGACGAAGTTGATCATCGGTATGGCGATGAAGGTGCATCGCGAGTTGGGGCCGGGTTTTGTCGAATTTGTGTATCGCAACGCGCTCGTCCACGAACTGCACAAGGAAGGATTAAGCGTGGAAATCGAGAAGCCGCTCAAAGTGCGCTACGATGGAGTGATCGTCGGCGAGTTCTCGGCAGATTTATTTGTCGAGGACTGGCTGATACTCGAGTTGAAGGCAGTTTCACTACTTACCAAGGAGCACGAGGTGCAGACGGTGAATTACCTCACTGCAATAGGTCAGGATTTCGGACTACTTTTGAACTTTGGATCACGCAGTTTGGAATTCAAACGCAAGCACCGCCGCACAACACCAAAACCGCCGCCAGATCTCAGCGAATGAATCGCCTTTGCCCGCCGAACCCCGATCCCGTTAATCCATAAAATCCTGATAATCCTGTCTAAAACGGACCAGTTTTCCCAACAACTCTAACCACCGATGTATCACCAAAACGAAAAAGTCCTGCCAATCAATGTCGCCGAGGAGATGTCGAAGTCGTTTCTCGACTACTCGATGTCCGTCATCATTTCCCGCGCGCTGCCCGATGCCCGCGATGGGTTGAAACCTTCGCAACGGCGCATTCTTTTCGCCATGTCCGAACTGGGCGTGGGGCCTTCGCGCAAGCCGCTCAAGTGCGCGAAGATCGTCGGCGAGACGATGGGTAACTACCATCCGCACGGCGACCAGGCGATTTACCCGACGCTCGTCCACATGGCGCAGCATTGGGCGATGCGCGAAATGCTCATCGAGGGGCAGGGGAACTTTGGCAGCGTCGAGGGCGACCCGCCAGCTTCCATGCGTTACACCGAGGCGCGTTTGCAGCACCTCGGCGCGGCGCTGATGGAGGACATGGACAAGGACACCGTGGACTTCGTGCCCAACTACGACGAGACGCGGCAGGAACCGACAGTGCTTCCGGCAGCCTTCCCAAATCTCCTCGTGAATGGCGGCACCGGCATCGCCGTCGGCATGGCGACGAACATGCCCCCGCACAATCTCACCGAAGTAATTGACGGCGTGTGCGCGCAGATTGACGACCCGGACATCACCATCGAAGGACTGATGAAATTCGTCAAAGGTCCGGACTTCCCGACGGGCTGCGAAATCCTCGGTTCCTCGGGGATTAAATCGTATTTTCACACCGGCAAAGGCGCGGTGCGTGTGCGCGGAAAAATCGGCGTCGCCGAGGTGAAAGGCGGACGCGAACAGCTCATCATTTCCGAGATTCCCTACAACGTGAACCGCGCGGTGCTCGTCGAGCGCATTGCCGATCTGGTGAATGAAAAAGTCATCACCGACATCAGCGCGATCCGCGATGAATCGGACGAGCAGACGCGCGTAGTCATTGACCTCAAGCGCGACGCGAACCCGAAGGTTGTTATCAATAACCTCTTCAAGCACACCGCGCTCGAATCGTCATTCTCCGCCGCGATGCTCGCGATTGATCGCGGCAAGCCGAAGCTGCTTTCGCTCAAGGACGCCATCGGTTGCTACATTGAGCATCGTCGTGATGTCGTGCTGCGTCGCACGCGCTTCCTCCTGCGCGAAGCGGAGTCACACGCCGAGCGTCTCGAAGCCCTGCTCATCGCGCTGAACAACCTCGATGACTTCATCAAAATCATCCGCGACTCGCAGGACCGCGACGACGCCCGAGCGAAACTCATGGCACTGGCATGGACCAAGAGCAGCGTGGAGAAAATCGGCATCCTCATCCGCGACGGCGCGCGCATGGTGGACGGCAAATACAAATTCAACGAGCGGCAGAGCAACGCCATCCTCGACCTGCGCCTCTACCAATTGACCGGCCTCGAACGCGAAGCCATCAAGACCGAATACGACGCGCTGCTGGAGACGATCAAAGACCTGCTCGACATTCTCGCGAAGGAAGCGCGCGTCTTCACCATCATCAAAGAGGAACTCGCCGTCATCCGCGAAAAATACGGCAACGAGCGCAAGACACAGATCGTCCCCGACGAAGGCGAAATCAACATCGAGGACCTCATCGCCAACGAAGGCTGCATCATCACCATCACGCACGGCGGCTTCATCAAACGCACCGCAGTCTCCGCGTATCGCGCGCAGCGCCGCGGGGGCAAGGGCGTGAAGGGAATGATCACCCGCGAAGGCGCGACCGAGGAGGACGACGACGATTTCGTCGAGCATCTCTTCACCGCCACCACGCACGACTACCTCGTCTTTTTCACCAAGAGCGGACGCTGCTACGTCGAGCGCGTGTATGAAATTCCCGAGGGCAGCCGTGCCAGCAAAGGCCGCAGCATCGCGAACCTGCTGGAACTTCGCGGTGAGGAAAAGATCGCCGCCACCATCCGCGTGCAAGGCCAGAAGACCGACGAGGAGACGTGGTCGGACAAGCTCTTCATCGTCTTCGCGACGAAGAGCGGCATCGTGAAAAAGACAAACCTTGGCGATTTCAAAAACATCCGCAAAGGCGGCATCATCGCGATCCAGATCGAGAAGGATGACGAGCTGATTGATTGCAAGCTGACGAACGGCACGAACGAAATCGTGCTCGTGACCCACGACGGCATGAGCATACGTTTCAACGAGGAAGAAATGCGCGACCAGGGCCGCAACAGCATCGGTGTTTGGGGAATTCGGCCCGACAAAGGCGACTTCGTCATCGGCGCGGCGCTCGTGGACAACGAATCCCGCCTGCTCGTCGCGGGCGAGAACGGCATCGGCAAGCGCACGCCGTTCGAGGACTACCGCGTGCAGTCGCGCGGCGGCAAGGGCATCATCACGATGAAGACCGGCGACAAGACCGGCAACGTCGTCGGCGCGCTCACCGTGCGTGAGAGCGACGAACTGATGCTCATCACCAACAAAGGCCAGATGGTGCGCACCCGTGTGAGTGAAATCCGCGAATGCGGAAGAAACACGATGGGCGTGAAACTCATGGACCTCAAAGGCGCCGAGAAACTCCAAGCCATCGCCCCCGTCGTCGCCGACGCCGAGGAAGAACCAACCCCCGAGGCCGAGGCTTAGCGCTGGGACCACGAGAGCACAATATGAGGCTGCTGTCTGCTTCGCTCTGTGGAATCGTGCCGATTGGTCACGCTCACGAAGAACACGGACAAGACAGGAAATACATCATGACGATGTCGGAGTATCATTGGGTGCCGTTTGGGACAGCTTCAGTTACTTTGCAGTTTCGAGTTGTTGTTCAACGCCCTTTTGCCGGTCTGCGAAAAACTCGCGGATGCGTTTGAGTTGGTTTGCGTAATCCGCACCGGCTTTCGGATCCACTTTCGTGAGTTCCGGTTCGACGCAGGCGGCAAGTTCATCAATCCGTTTGCTCCATTTTTCGGGGTCCATCATCGTTTTGTTGATTTCCGCCATGCGTTTGAAATATCGCGCGCGCCCCTCGGGAGTTTGGAAGACGGCACGAGCGACGAGGCCTTGCGTGGGTGGCCCGATGGTGCGGTTGAGCAGGTTGCCGGAGTTGCCGAAGATTTGATCGAAGCCCGAGGGAATGAAGGTGACCTTGTCCAGCTTCGGGTTGTGGTAGAGCCGATAATTGTTGGCGTTGAACATATAGCCGTCCCAGTCCCAGATGATGGCCGACACGACGGCGGCGCTGATGAACTCATCCATGTCGAGGAGCTTCTCGAACTTCTCAAATCGCTTTTCCAAGTCCCGCTCGTGCGAGGCGGCGTTCAGCGCGCGGAGATCGTTCCAGTTTTTCACGTCCGCCTTGGTTCGCACCAGTGTGATGCCCAGATTCACATCGTGCAGGAAACCGCCGTCATAGAAGTTGCCGTCGGCGTTTTTGAAATGGCGTTTCAAAAAATATTTGTCGTAGCCCTCCTTCAAATAATAGAGGCCGCGCATCTGCCCGTTGATGCTCACAGTCACGTGATGAATCCGCGCAACCGGAACGCCTGCCGAAAGGAACAATTCGCTCCCAAGCAACTCGCAGAGGTAGGAGGAATCCTGCACGGAGTTGCACAGGTGAAATTTATCCATGCCATGAAAGGTTTTCCCCGCTTCGAATTTACTCATGTTGAACGTGAGACCGGCCTTCGCGTCTATCTTGCGAAAGCTCGCCCCGCCCCGCAGATGAACGCCGACATCCGGATAAACAGTGCCGCCCTCAGTGAGCGTGGCCTTGACGTATTTGCGCGGAGCTTTGGACAGGGCGGCGAACGGGCTGCCACCATCCGCTGGCGCTTCCAAAGTGATTTCGAGGTGGGGGATATTTTTGTCCTTAAAGAAAGCCGCGCTGGATTCGTCCGCCTTCCCTGCGAATGAGATGCTGGTCAATGACGCAGCGAACAACATTGAAAAAACAATCAGACAAAGCCTGCGATAGAGCGTGCTCATAAAAGCGGAGGGGACAACAACGGCGGGCGCCGCTGATGTTTCATTTTGCGCGCTTGGAAAAAGCACATGCTTTGTGTCCCCACGTTTCTTTTCCGGGTGAAAATGCTTCATCGTTTGTGGGTGGAAATGTCGGGCGTGAAGGCGGGAGTGACGAGCGCATTTTCGTTTGCCGGCAAATGCCAACGATGGGCTGCATAGTCCGCCAAGAGCATGAGTTCTTTCAAACAATGTGGGAGTCGTGTAGCAGCCGGGCCGTTGTGCTGCTTGGCAATGGCCAGGCTGACGAGTAATCCTTTTTCCGAAAATCATCAACGCCATGAAAATCATCCTGCAAACCGTTCTCGCCGTCCTCGCCATGGGGCTGGCGACGGGAAGCCCCATCACACCGCCACAGTTTCCCGTCTCAGAAGGTCAAAAGATTGCCTTTCTCGGAGACTCCATCACCGAGCTGGGAGTGGGGCCGCATGGCTATGTGACGTTGGTGATGAAGGGACTCGAAGCCAACGGGGTGAAGGCCATCGCCATCCCCGCGGGGAGAAGCGGGCACAAATCCAACGACATGCTCGCCCGCGTGGACCGCGACGTCATCAGCAAGAAACCCGAGTGGATGACACTGAGTTGCGGCGTCAACGATGTCTGGCACGGGGTCAACGGAGTGCCGCTCGACAAATACAAGGAGAACATCACCAAAATCGTGGACAAAGCGCAGGCCGCCTACATCAAAGTGGTCATCCTCACCTCCACCATGATCAACGAAGACCAGTCCAACGAGAACAACCAAAAGCTCGTCGCCTACAATGATTTTCTCCGCACGCTGGCCAAGGAAAAGAACTGCCTCCTCGCGGATCTCAACGCCGACATGCAGGCCGGGCTCGCCAAGCTCGGAGCCGAGAGGAAGGACAAATACTACACCTACGACGGCGTCCACATGGGCACCCTTGGCAACGAAATGATGGCCACCGGCGTGCTCCGTGGGATGGGCCTCACCCCCGCCCAAATCGAAATCGCCCAGAAAAGCTGGGCAAAGTAACCCCCGCCGGCAACGCCCCGCTTTCCCAGCGCCGCAAAGTCAATCGCTGAAACGATGACGGCGCATTTCCCCGTCATCTACATGAAGGCTACCTCGCCCGCGCCCCCTAGCACGCATTCCCCCCGACCATCGCGCCAAACCTTCATTCCCTCGCTCCTTCTCGGCACATCCGTGTGGATGAACTGGCGAGAGATGGGGGCTTACCCACGCCAAGATTTGACGACCGCGCGCCAAAAGGGGGCTTCCCCGCGCCGTTCTTGGACGCCCCCGCGCCAAAAGGGGACGCCCCCGCGCGAAAAGGTAGCGACCCCGCGCGGAGTTTGGACGCACCCGCGAGAAAAGGGGGAGCCCCCGCAGCAAAAGGGGGCACCCCCGAATCAAAGTGGACGCCCCCGCGCCCCAAGGGGGCCACCCCGCGACCAAAGGGGACGCCCCCGCAAGCAAAGGGGACGCCCCCTTTTCCAAAGTGGACGCCCCCGCGCGGAGTTTGGACGACCCCGCCGGAAGTTTGGACGCAACCATTTGAAAAGGGGGAGCCCCCTTTTCAAACGGGGACGCCCCCGCAAGAAGTGGGGAAAGCCCTCCAACAGAGAAGAGCGCCCCTTTTTCAGCGAAGGCTACCGCCGAGAGGCCCGAAAACCGAAGTCCAAAGCGCGAAAGCCGGCTTCAACCTCCCCCGACACAACCCCCGCCCTCAGCGACACAGTCCCCGCCCTCAGCGACGCAGTCCCCGCCCTCAGCGACGCAGTCCCCCACGTGTGGCACGCAGTCCCCCACGTGTGGCACGTAGTCCCCCGCCTGTGGCACGCAGTCCCCCGCCTGTGGCACGCAGTCCCCCATGTGTGTCACGCAATCTCCCGCCTGTGGGACGCAATCCAATAAAAACTGGAAAAATGGCCCTTTTCTCTGAAGACCGCCCCTTTCACCCCCTTCAAGCCCTTCCTGCCCTTCATGGTGGAAAATGCCGCATCACCGGTTCACCACAAGCGCGGGAAGGCTATGAATCACCTAAAGGCCGGCCCGCGCCCGCCGCCGCAACGCGCAATCCCGTTCATCCATAAAATCCCGAAACTCCTGTCTCTCTTTTTGGACAGGATTCACAGGATTTGCAGGATTGACGGGATGGGCCTCGCGCCAAGCCGCCAAGGC
>CAIYUV010000040.1 GCA_903929475.1 uncultured Spartobacteria bacterium | reverse complement strand
GTCACATGGGTTCAGGTTGAGGTGTCTCGAAAACACCAACACCAAAACCACACATGACCCACCTCAATCATCCTCAACTCCTCCAATCCGTGCTGCAACTCCTCAATGAAGAAGGCTCCGATGGCTTTGCCGAAGGCCTCCTGAGCTTTTGCGGAGCTGTGCTTCATCCAACACCGCAACACCACTGTTTTTTCGCTCGCTGCTTATGATTCCGTCTGTTTTGAATCTCGGTAAATAATTCGCCCGTCATGAACTACTACATCACCACCCACGACAACGAAATTAGCGGCCCGCACGATCTCGGCGCGCTTAAAAAGCTTTTAGCGTCGGGAGCCATCACGCAGGAGACGCCAGTTTGCGAAGAGGGAACGGAAGAATGGAAATCATTGTCGGAAATCTTGCGGCGGCTTCAAGCCATTCAGCGGTTTCAGGCCAAGCAACAGCAAGAAATGCGACAGCCACATGCAGCGCCCCAACCCCAACAACGTGCCCGCATTTTTCTTACTGAAGAGCAGCACCTCGCAGACATCAGAAGCCGCTCCTGCTACAAGGCGCTAAGATTGGTGATCAATGTTTCAGCGGGAATCATTTTCGCTGCGATCATCGCTTTTATTCTCTACGTAGCGACTAGGGAAACCGAGCGACTCCAGCCAAAGTTGATCGGCATCGGATACGCACTCGTATTACTAATTTTGACCGTTGCCGCACGACAAAGTGCGCTTCTGTTGGTCGACATTGCGGATACCTTGCTTTTGAACACAATCGGAACCGAAACAATCACTAACAGTCACCACATTATTTCTTGCCCCTCATCGCTCTCGTTGTTTCAATCTCGGCAATCAAACCCCGCCATGAAAACGCTCCCGCTCGTCGCATTGCTCATCTTGCTTTCACTACTTTCGCCATCAATGGCGCAGACAGTAGCAGACTCACAAAAGCAAGCAATCGCCAAGTATCCTGCCCTTTCACGCGAGGGCAGTCCAATCCACACCAAGTTCCTCTCACTCGTCACCGAAATTAAGGAGCAAAATCCTGCGTTCTTCAATGCGCCTTCATGGCCAATGACCTTAGCGAATCGCGCAGCCTCGGTTATAAAGGCCGAGGCTGATGCCGCCGCTAAGCAAGCGGTAAAGATAAAGGCCGAGGCCCATGCCGCCGTTAAGCAAGCGGCACAGGAAGCACTCTGGAAGAACGTCCATACGATCCGCGAAGTCGGAACCGACCAACTCAACTTTCTTGACAAGCCAGTTGCAGTCAATGGCTCTATTGATGTTTCAAGCTACTACAATTGCGGTTACAAAGACGCCGAACCCACGCATTACTCATTTGAGCTACAAAGCGAGGAGGGTAGTTGCCACCTTTACATGGAGCGCGCCAAGGCGGCAGACCTTCGGAAGCAGATAGTAGAGGCAGGTGGCTCGCTCAAAGGATCATTTTTGGTAGTCGTTCTTAAGAGCCGTTATGAGGCTAGCAGCGTGAAAGAGTTAGACTTTGAAATCCTAGATTATCACCCATCTCCGAAATGAACCGTAGGCCTCCTGAATTTGGCCCGGATCGGCACGAGACAACACCCCATAGTGCAAGTGCAAGTGGAGCAGGCCAACTTTAATCTAAAGCGGGGGCGGGGATGAACCCTTGGATCCCCAGATAAGCTCGCTCCCTGGTCGTTCAAACTTCACGCCAAAATCGAGTTGCTGAATGACCGCTTGGTCACGCATGGAACGAAATATCTCAAATGAATCCGGATAAACGTAGAACGTGATATAGAACTCGCTCTTTGGCACACTGCCTAAGAGTTGAACGATCACCTCTTTGTTGTCAGCCATTGTCCAGCCAAGCTCTTTGATCGGTCTGGATCGCCTGCTGTCCTCGTCCAAGGTTGTCCACGCTATCGTTGTATCGTTCTTGCTGCCATTGGCATCAACCAGATTGTAAACTTTACCGAACTTGCAAATAACATTGAACGTTCGCTTGGAGCGCGCACGCTCTTTTGGAAAGCGAAGTGCAACACGGTGGGCTTCCTTTTCCTTTTGGATCAGCTTGTTCAATTCGGCAATTCTGCCTTCAAGACGCGCCCTGTTCTGATCCTGCGTCTTGATGTCATTTTCAACTTCCTGAATGTGCCTCTGCATCGCCTGCAATTCGGCAGTCAGTTTTTTCCATTCTGTGCTGAAATCAATGGTTTCTCTGGCTACGAGATCACGCACCTCGGCGCTCATGTGTTCTCTCTGTGCACGGGCCGCTTCAAGTGCTTGTTCCAGGTTTTGTTTTTCTTCCGTCAATGCCGCTATCCCGGACACCGATGGCACAGTGGCTTCTGCAAGTAAACGGCGCGTCTCCGCGAGATCGGCCTCGGCTGTAGAGATTTTACGCCGCGTCATTTCAGTGCTGGCGTGGTCAGCGGGCGTTTCCTCCTTCACCGTCTGCGCCATCAGCGCCACCAGAATCGCAATGAGCAAAATCGCTCCGAACATACTGCAAACTGTGTCGAGTAATAGTTCGAGTGCATCGCTGCTGGTGCGGCCTAGTTTTCTCATTTGGGGGCGCTAAAGTTGATGTTGATTTCCTCTCCCACAGCATCGTAACCGACCTCAAAGCCCGCACTTTTCGCTGCTTCGACCAAGGCATCGAAGTGATCCACTCCCGATGGTTTCAGATAAAAAACGAGGTATTGATCGAGTTTCGAGTAGGCTTTCAGCGCATCGCCAAACTTGGCTGGCAGGCCGCTGCCACGTAACTCGGATTTTTCAGGGTGATCGAAACGCTGCAAAATCACGGCATCCGCCGAGACGACCGCCAGCACCGGCTCCTTGCTCGTCTTCGTCCGCTCGGGAATGAGCCAAAGTTCGTTTTTCTTGGCCTGCTCTGCG
This sequence comes from uncultured Spartobacteria bacterium, assembly GCA_903929475.1. Taxonomy (GTDB): domain Bacteria; phylum Verrucomicrobiota; class Verrucomicrobiia; order Chthoniobacterales; family Chthoniobacteraceae; genus SXWH01. The sequence continues at coordinate 18,671 of CAIYUV010000040.1, read as the reverse complement.
AGGAGCTGGCTTTCCCGCTCCCGGAGCGCGTCCTCTGAGCGCTTCATTTCAGCCTGACTGCGTGCGGCTTCTTCCTTCTGTCGCGCAAGTGTAGTGGCGACAGCAGCGTTTGCAGTCTTGCGCTTCTCCAATTCCGCCAGAACAATTTTCGGCCCATTACTGAGTTCCTTGCTTGTGAATCCCTTACTGCCGGCCTGACTGATTGCCTGGATGCTCGCCAGTTCCCCTCGCATGATCTCAATTTCACCTTTTAACACAGCCGGATTGAGCTTCGCCGCAGCACTGGCTTCCTGAGCCGATTTCAGCTCTGCGGTTGCTCTGCTGAGTTCATCCAGCAAACTCGAAAGTTGTTGTGCCAACTGAACTGGAACAGGTTCGCCCGGTTCGCCATGCCCCGGCTCGCCCATATTCAAGGCAAGCAGCATGACGATGGTGATCAGGACGGCCATTGCAGAAGTGATGATGTCCTGAAAAGCGAAGAACGGACTTATCCCTCCAATCTTCCCGCGTTGGAAACGCCCGCCCATTTCACGCGAGCTTCAGTTTCGAGGCAACGTGCGCGTGGCAGTAGTCATTGCACGAATCAAGAAACTCACCCTCCCTGCTTTGCAAGAACGCAAGCATGAGTTGCAGGATGACCGCGCAGATGAGTGCTACGAGAGTTGTTTCAAACTTTGTCGCCAGACCTGCGGTGACAGCTTGAAGCCCTTCACGAATTGCTGTGAGATCGCCTCCTGCACGAAGGGTGATTCCAAGCGCGCCAATGGCGGCACGCAGACCAATCACCGTTCCGATGAATCCGAGAACTGGTATTGCCCAGAGGAAGCTGTGCACGAGCCCATAGCTCGATGCAATTTGCTCCTCATCGTAATCAGCCTGATTGCGCAGTATCGTCGCCACGTCATTCACCTGACCGATGTTTTGGAGATTGGAGAGCGCCCTCTCGATACGGTTCAGCAGCAAAAAGTTTCCGGCGCTATCCACCAGAGAATGAATGCGACTGAGCACCCCCCGCGCACTTTCCCGGTTCAGTAGAAAATCTGGCTGCTGCGGCACTGCGGAAAGGGTGAGCGCCTCCTCTTGGAAATTCAGCTTACGCGATTTCACAAAAAGGATCGCCACACCCCAAAAGAAGAGAAGCATTGTGGGATAAGGAGCAACGCCGCGCTCAAGAAACATTGCGGTGAACCAGTGCGCCTCGGACCAGCGTTGCAGGCCGAAAATGAGTATGGAGAAAAATATCGCCGTGACGAACAAACCCATGAGAAAAGTCAGCCACTTATTGACGCTTGTGAATCGCCCGCCACGGAAACCGAGCCGTTGCTCAATGTCCCGCTTGGACCAGTTAAGCCGGAACTCTTCGGCGGTGAACGGATTTATTGGCGGAACCGGCGGCTCAGTAGGAGGGGCAACTTGTGGTATAGCCGGTTCTGTGGAGGTAGTGGAGGGTTCTATGGACATAGATTTTGGGCGTTCTTACAGGAATTAAAAATTGGCAATGCCAGTGCGGCAATCATGAACAATGCACAGTGACTAAATTTGGAGTGGAGCGTTTTCAGGACGGTGCCAGTAGATTGAATGGGAACAGCGGCAGATTTCGCAGGACAAAGTATGCGATGACTATCCACGGTAGCGAATGTATAATTTTTCCGGGAACGGAGATTCGCAGATTTCCTGGTATCCGACCGGAGTAAGAGGCTTGCTCCAGCTTTAGCCATGCAATCAGCGGCAGCGAGAGCAGCATCAGCGGATTGAGACGGAAAGCAGCGAGCAGGTGCCCATGCACGAGGCAGTGGATAGCTCGCAACGTTCCGCAGCCTGGACAATGCAAACCGGTAAAATTGTGAAGCGGGCATGCCGGAAAGTGGGAGTCCGCTGCGGGGTTTGCGTAATAAAGAACCGTAAGGGCTGCTAGCGCAGCCACAACGAATGTGAATTTGCGGATCGCAACAAAACGCTGGGGTTGTGAATCGGTGTCAGTCATCTGTGCTGAATCGCTGCGCCTACTACATATAAGATGATAGCCAAAAAACCGGTGATTAGCGCCGCATGATACCAGGTTTTGGCACTATTCGAAGCCTGCTGAGCACCCGCGTAGTCTCCGGCGTTGAATTTGGAATCCACCTGTGACGCATAAACGATGGAGACGATTCCAAAAGGCAGGCAGCAAAATAAAGTCACGAGGATTGCAGAAGCCATGTAACTATCAGGCTTCACAACAACTTGCGGTGGTGACGTTTGATATTGCTCCTCTGGTTGCGGATGATATTGAGGGGGGGGAGGGGGAGGAATTGGGAGGGGAGGCGGTTGGGAAGATCGAGAACGTTTCTCGGCTTCCAAAAGCTGTTGCTCTACAATACTCTTACGTGCCCGCTCAGAGGCAAGTTGGGCCTCGAATTCATGCCGCAACTGCTTTTCCCGTTTTTTTGCCTCCTCGCGTAGCCTATCCTCGGGGCTTGGGCCGGACTGTTTATCCAGAAACTCACCAAGTGTGATCCACCGGCCATTGAAGCTTATTTGATGCATCCGGCTGATCTCGCCGGAACTGAGCTTTTCGCGAATGAGCGCCATAGCAAAGGGGCCAGACTGATGCCCTTTCCATAGCAGCATAAAATGTTGTTCGTTATCTGTGCTCATGGTTTTTCGAGCCACGGAATCGTGGGCAGTTTCAAGTCAACATCGGACTTTTTCGGAATTTTACGCATCACTTCCGAGACGAAGGCCTCCCTATCGAGTGGCACAAAGAAAATCGGCGACAGTTTCGTTACTGGCTTGGCAGTTTGCTTCACGTCCTCAAGTAGAGAATAGCGCACAAGACTTTGTCCGTCGTCTGCGAGTGACCAGAGCATTTTTGCACTACGGGCTTCACCGAGCAGGTTGGCTTTGCCTTCGCTATCAATGAAGCCGCCGAACTGTAGTCCAGCTTTGACGACAGCTCGTAATATTTCGCGATGGAGCCGTGCTTCGCCCAGATAATCGCGATTCTGTAGCCTTGCGAAAAAAAGCGTTAGCTTTGGGCCCAACTGCGCCTTCTTCCGTTCCAGTAACCAATCCTGACTCCGCAGATCCACGCCGCCACACAGTTTGCCAAGTTCGGCGAGATCATTGCGAAGACTCGGGCAGTATTCGAATCCCCATGCGTATGGGCGCACATTCAGCACAGAGGCGAGCTGTTGCATGAGGTAAGCCTTGAAAAGTGGCCCTGTGGTCTTGTCGCGCACCAAGCCTCCAAAAACGGCCAACAGCGGCTTTTTGAAACTTGTTTCGGTTGTGTCCGTCATGCGGTTTAACTCCAAGCTTACGATACATTGCGAGACGGCACTTAGTCGGTGCTCTTTCACTTCGGCAGTGCCGCTCACCCCGGAACCTGCGCCACTTCTTGTGCGCCGCATGTTATAGTTGGTTGGCTTAAAGGCGGGCGGCTCTGCCGTTGTGCTTGGGTCATAGACGTCTCCTTTCCACGCGATCCATTCATCGCCTACGGTGGTGAAGTTGACCTGAACATCCTTTTTGAGTTCGCTGCGCGAATACAACTCACGTTTTGCCCCTCGTTTTTGCAGATCGATGAGGGTTAATTGCCAGATGTCGTTGAGATATCTATCGTCGCGCAATGCCCGAAAAGCAGTGATTTCTCCAGGAAGGACGGTATCGGGCGCAAACATCTCTCCACTAGTATCCGATTTGGCGGCCGCCCACCCGGTCGCATCGTTGGGTAATAGCAGCCCTGCCAGAAGACTGTCAGGACTCGGGGCGGTGGCGAGCAGCTTGTGCGCGTTGCTTACCTCCGGCGTTTGGGTCAGCTTTGATGTCTTATAGCCCCCGAGCGCATGCAGATAAGCCTCCAAGCTATTTGCCTGCAGCATTGCTTCATGAACTTTCCCCATTGCGTCCACCTCATCGTGGAAAAGGTCGACCCGCTCGCGCAGCGCACCCAAGCGAGTCTGCTGTGCGGAGGGTAGCTCAAGGGCTGCAAGCGAAGGTTTAGCACGCGCCTCCAGCCCCTTCAGCACCGGATCCACCTGCGCAAGGGTTTGTGCGATGCTTTCCTTTGTCTGATCGTAAGCCAGCTTTGATCCAACAAGATTCTCCAAGCTGGTCAGTTCGCCATCGGCCTGGGCGACGAGCTTCTCTCGCACGGTCGTGACATACGCCTCAAATTGGTTGCGAACCACCAATATCCTACCGGCAGGTGCCGCACGTAATCCGCCCACGAGCGCCTCGATGAGCTGGTTGGTTGTTTCGAGTTTTGTAGCAAATACTGTTGGGTCAGAGTCCGCCATTCCGGTTTTGGCGGTCGCCTCCAGATCGCTCAGTCTGTTTTCGACTCCAGCCAGCTTGGCACGCTCGTCCCGTGTCCAGCGTTCCACCTCGTCCAATCGCGCTGTGAGTTTCGGCGACTTGGAAAGTGAGACGTTTTCGTTTCTTATTTGGGCAATCATTTTCTCCGCTGCCTCTACCTGCCCGGCCTCGCGCAGCGCACTAAGCTGCGTCGCATAATCCTGAACGCGTGACGCCCGGATTGCAAACCATGCGCCCACGCACATCGCAATGGCAACGGCTGTGCCGAGCAGGATCTTCTTGTGGCGACGCTGACGCTGCAACCTGTCCAATTCACCTGCAAGTGCAGCAGCACTTGCCCGCACCTTTTGAACAAAATCCTCGGGGACCGGACGCTGGAATTGCTCAATTTCCTTCCATTTGCGATTAAACTTACCATGAAGGTTTTGCCCCTCCGCAAGTGTGAGTGATCCGCGGGTCAGCAGACGTGTGTCAAATTCTTGCGCGAGGCCGCCAAGGTCCATGAGTGCCTGCTCGAATCGGGCTTTCGTTTCAGCCGCTGCCCGCTGCGTGTCGAAATACCGCTGCATCTCCACGCATTTGGCCGCACCGCTTTCCGGTAAATTAAACTCATGCTCGGCTTGAAGTGTCTTGAGTCGCGCAAGAATGCCCACGATCATGCGCCACGCCCCTGCTTGACGCTCTTCGTCGAGCGATTCGCAGAGTCGGTCTGCAACGGCCATCGCCTCACGGCGGGCAAACTCCCGGCGCACTACACAGGCACGAGCGTATTCAGGCAGTTCTGCAAGCTTCGCTGGGGTGGACAGGCGTTCCAATTCCGACAGGGCTGATAGAGTGCCGTTTTCGTCGCGCTGCGTGAGGATATTTCTCAACTCTAGCAGCTTGATTTGAAAAAGTTTGTTCTCGATCCGATCCAGTTCCACTTTGGCATTCGCATCGCTCGGATTCAGTCGGACGATAGAGCGAATAATATGCAGCGCCTTCGGGTCGTCCCTTGAAGAAATTGCTGCGCGGTAATCCTTGTAGAGTGGGTGGTTCGCATTGATTCCCTTGGAGTAAAGACCGTCCAAAGCCTGCACCGCTTTCGGGTTAAATTTAGGCGCGACTGGGAGATTGTGAGCCAAGCAATACGCCTCCCATGCCGGCACCTGCTCAAAACTCAGGATTGCAATCAAATCCATCAGCACAGGCTCGGTTTCCGCGAGTTGCAGCGCCTGATATTCGCTCCCTTTGCCGAGCATCGCCGCGCATGACTCCAGTCGCTGATTCGCCTCTTTGCAAAGCTGTGCATACTCTGCCGCTAAACTTTCTACCGGTGCATTGCTGCCATTTGCCGCTAGAGCATCACGAATTTGTCTGACGAGTTTGGCGAACGATTGCATGATTAAGTTCTAATTTTTGGGGATTGGGGGGATCATGAATGTGCGCAGCTTGATAGGCTCTAAGATGTTAATGCGTTTAATGCAGAGCGTGTATTCTCCAGACGGTAGGGCGCCTCCGTCCTGTAGCAGTGGAAGTTTTCTCAGAGAATCCCACTCCTCTGTAAGTCTCGCTTTTTTTTCAATCTGAGGCTCAAGATTTTTTTTATTAGTTAATTTTTCTTTAAGATCACTGTCTAGGCTAAAACAGTCTCCACTAAGACTACCTAACTCTTTTTGAATATCCCCTCTTTTGTTATCGTTTGGGCTTTTCCTATATTGCTCCACAGAGACCTTGAGGTCATTGTTGACTTTTTTGGCAGCGTCCACTTCATCGACGGGAAGTTCAGTTAGTTTTTTTCCAAGCTCACGCAGCTTCTCGAATGGATTTAACATATCTTTTTGATCATATCTTTTGACAAAATTCACTGCATTTTCGCCGACCGTTTTTGGGGTATTCCGAACTGGTTGAGATTGTTTTTCAGGGTTCAGTTTTTTATTGATTCCAGCGATCTCATCGGCCCTTTTTTGGATTTCTTTTTTTAATGATTCGATAGCTGGTTTCAAATCGAACTTGTCCTTCTCCTTTTCGTTCAAGTTCAGTTGATGCTTATTTTTAGTTCCATCAATGCCGCCAGGGGTTTCTAGTTTGAAAAATACTTCTTTTTCGGGTGCTAATTTTGGAAGTTTTCCAACTATTTCACCATTCGATTTAAGTTTAAGCTCAGTAACTAGGCTCTCCAGTAGCGAATCTTCGCTCTGTGGCTTATCGACAAAAATATAAGCAACTACGACATCCCTCCGCTTAATGGTCAATCTGTAAGGAGGGGCGGGAGGTTTGTCTGCTTTCTTTATTATATCTTTCTCGCGCTTAAAATATTCTCCGTTAGGACCAAACCTTGCGGTATCCTTTGTGGTTTCCAGTTTGGATGGCGGGTTGCTTGGAAGATTCATCCAAAGTTCATCACCAGAAGGCAACGGAAAGTTAAGATCATCGTTGTCCGCGAAGAGATAAATCTCCGGTGGAGTTGAAGTCGGTTTAATTGGCGGAGGCTTTTGTTCTGGAGGTGGCTGATTAAACCCCCCATCTTTTTTTTGGCCATTGCGAGCGGTCGCAACTTTCTTTTCGGCTTCTTCCTTTAACCATGGAGGCCAATCAGATCTCTGCTTAATACGCTCTTCAAGTTCGGTTAGAACCTTCGTGGGTTGCTGCGCATTGACGAACTCCCAGTCGTTGATCCAATTTTCTACCTGTTCCCTTATCTTTTTTGTTTCTTCATCTTGGATTGAGAAGTATTTATCGTTTATTTCATTCTTTAGGGAGTCGAGCTTCTCTCTGCGTTCAAACAAAGACTGCGCCGTTTTCGCACGAATATTGCCGGAAAGCACTTCGAGGGTTTGCTTGAAGTCTGTTAGTTTTTCGCGCTGATTCTTGATTGAGCTTTCCAGTTTATTCAAGTCAGCAAAGTCTTTTGCCTCTTTGGGTTTTAAGGTCGAAAGTTCATCTTTAATTGTTACTATGTCGCTGAGGAGTTTTTCGAAAACGGTAATCTTGCTTGGGATAGTTACACCTTCCCTTTTTGCGCGTTCGCTTAGTCCTTGATGTTTTTTTGTCAAATCACGCATATTATCGAAATTTTTCTTAGAAGCGGCCTCCCACGAACTTTTTGTCGAGAGGGCCAGTTCTTTCGCAATCGCACTGTTGGTCGGCACTATAGCCTTCAACTCTTCGGGGACATCAGGGAGAGCGTCTTTGCAAACATTAAGGATGAAGTCAATTTCAGCACGGACAGTTTCACGGCGTTGGGATTCCTGATAGTTCTGATAAGCTGGCCAGCCTACGAAGAAGACGCCGAAGCCGATGGCCAGCAAGAGGAACCCAGCCACATAAAGCCAAAGTAGTGAGGAACTGGTCGGCTTTGTTTGTTGATGCACCCGTCCCGCGCTTTTCGGCTTATTATATGAATAAGTCGGTGCTGTGCCTACTCGAATCTTGATAGATGGCAGCCGCAAATCGGTTCCAGAGGGCGATTTCTCCGAAGTGGAAACTGAAATCTCTGGCTCCGGTTCTTTAATAAGCTGAACCGCAGGGGAGAACTGTGGCACCTCGGGAAGAGGCAGTGTTTTTGGCGCGGAAAGATCAAGAACAGGGCGACCCGACGCGGCGCTCTGGGAGCGGAGTGGTGACTGCTCTTCGATGCCGATCCAGCGGAAGTCCGCAGGTTCATCGCTAGGCTGCAAGGAGGTGGTAAATGAGATTTGCCAAAGACGTTCCGGCATGAGGCGGAGCGACTCGCCAAAAATCGCCCGCAAGTCCGTGCCGCCCGGGCTAATCACGTAGGCACCACGGCTCGCATCGCCAACAGCAAGAAGCCACGCGTGCTCTGCGCTACCCGCGACCCACTGCCATGCGGAGTCAGTCGTTTGCGGGTGCATCGCCGACAAATCCACCTCTTCCGTGGCTTCAAAATGGCGAGGCGGTTCATTCCATGACTTCGCCCAGTTCATGGCGAGCATTACATCGGCGGGTGACATTCCGCCTGCACCAAGTTGGGCAATCTCACGAGGCTCGGCGATCAGGTGATGGGCAATGTGATTGGTGCGTCCTGTGTAGTCGGCACCGGCATCGCGAATCATACTCAGAACATGGAAACGTCCGCCGCCGACAGCAATAATACGGTGGCAAAAAATGACGCGATCCGCATCAGTGCCGGGCAGTCGTGAAAACTGGCTGATGCGCTCAACCGCAGAGGCAAGCAGGGGGGTGATGGCACGATGGCGTGCAACCGTGCCAAAGCCAGAACGACCTGCCTCCAGGGATCTCGGTGCGCTAGTGTAGATCAGTTGCCAGGCCATAGGCTAACTGTTTTGCACGCCTTGTAGGATATTTGGAGCAACGCGGGACAGCACCCAAAGGGTCGGAATTTCCACATGCTGTGGGTTGAGCAGTTTTGGGTCGGGCCCGATCATTGTCACGCCACGCGAGTCTGTGAACTCAACAGGCGAGCACCCGAGCGGGCTCGCGGCAAAATACATAACCTCCGAAGAAATTTCTTCCGCGTTGGCAACGATGGAGGGGCATATCTCATACATGAGCGCACGCACACGCGCCGAATTTCGTGCTACGGCGGAGAGATCAAGCTGTCCATCTTTCACCGGGAACTCAATCGGATCGCCAAGCAGATGCAGCCACGTATCACTTTTTCCCACGATCACAGCGAGCGGCGTTGCCACCTTTTGCCGCACATCAAGCCCCATGAGGCTTTTGATCCTTACCTCGGTTTCAGCGAGGATGATGTCCTGCTGATCCATGCGCTTGGACTCCACCTGCGGGTCGTTTAATCCAGTCAGGCGCTTTGTGAAATCTGCGTTGTGGAGAGGGTCGAACAAAAAGAAAATCCCCGACGCAGCAGCGATATGCTGCGCTCCGGGGGAATCGGCGCTGTTTCGTGTCGGCTCGAAATGCTCACCCGCATTATCATAGAACACCACCGAGAAATCCTGATTATGATCGAGTGACTTGGAGAGATTGAAGATGAATGGTTTTGGGAGCGGAACCTTTCGTCCCAAGCGTGGCAGAGTCTCATACATCGCACCCTCCAGTTCTGTCTTGGCGAGAAGCGCCTCCTGCGGCGACGAGGCCGAAAAGAGCTGCGTTTTCATCTGGTTGAGGATGACGTTTGCACTTGGATCGGCGTCCCGGAAAGTGATTCCGAAACTCTGAAAAAGCGTGGTCTGAAGAACTTTGATAAGAACGCTGAGATAGTAGGACTTGCCAGACGATGGAGCGCCAACGATTGAAAAAATCAGGTGCGGAATATCGAGAAAACCGGGCGGCAGCTTCCGCTTGCAGTGAGGGCAGGCCATGTCGGGTGCCGGTATATTCATGGCATCCAGCGCCTGGCCCTTGTCATTGAAACGCGTGGCGTGGAAACGCTGCATATGCTCTTCGCCAAGTATGGGGTCGCCGCGCAGTGAAGCGTGAATAGCGATGTTCATGACATCTCCGCGGTCAAACTTGAGCCAGCATACCGGACACGTAAATTCGCCGTATTCGAGGTTCAGTTGTGCAGGCTCCTTAACTCCATTCGACGATGATCCATTATGCGCGGGAAGTGGGGATTTTCTAGGCAGAGAGGGCAGCACTTGCTCTGCGTAAAACCCCATGCTGGTTAAACCGCCGCAGAGTAAGATAAGATTTTTTTTATTTGGGCGGCGGCTCTCCAAGGCTTCTGCGAGCACTAAAAATGAAATAGGCCCGTATTTCTTTTCCAAGTCTTTATCGTAGATATACCATTGCTGAGAGTTCATTCCGCTCAGCCATTCTTCTGCATCGGATGATGTGTGGAGTGCGAACAAATGACTGCCAATCACCAGCGTGTGATCGATGTCCCCATCGACTTCGCCACCTTGATTGACAACTCCATCGAAGGATACTCCACTCGCGCCAGACGAGTGGAGCAGATGGAACGCAGTCCCCTTGCGCCAAATAACGCAAGCCTCCTCATCAACGGCAGAATCATCAATTCGCCAATCGCAATCAGGACCACTGCCGATCTTGAAAGGGGTCTTGTCCACCTGACGGTGCATCCCTGAGACGCAATCGTAAATTATAAAATTTGAATAGGAAACTTTCACGGATTTTAAGCGCGGATTATTACTTGTCTCTACTAAAACTTGGAGGAGGATGGGAAGCGCAAACTCGCTTTGAACAAAAAGACATCAGTATTCATTGGGGAGGAAAATGCCGGAGTGGTATGGACAAAGGCTGTCTGACCCTATGTAATACGGATGAAATTTCGAAGTCTCATGAGTTGAAAGTTAAGATCATCTGCTCGGGTATCCGCAGGATTTGTCATTTTGTGGAAACTCCCGCTTGCACTGGGCGATGCTGATTGATTACCATATTAAATCAGCTATGAACACACTGAAGTCTTATCATGGATAAGTTGGTAATTTCATCCGAAGAGGTTGCTTCAGTTGCTGAGACGCTTCCATCTGATTTGGCGTCACCGCGATTACCTCCTGCTCTGCGGGGAACTTTTCGAGTGCTGCTTGCTCCTTGTGTATTCCTCCTACCGCTATTGAGTCTTTTAACGATCATCATCTGGCTGGCGACACGGCGAAAAGAGCCACGTCTGCGACATGCATGGATGAATTACTGCTGTGCATTGCTCGTCGTTAGCGGCATCCTCAATTCAATCGCCGCTGGATTGTTTCTTTTCATGCCCGCTGCCCCAGCATCCCTACCGACAGTCCCATTCTCCCTCGATACACCAGTGGAACTGACTGGCGCTATATCCAGTGAACTACTCTCTCCGCGCGAATTGGCCAGTCGCGTAGAAGGCGCGGTATTCATCGTGACACGCGACAGCAGGTGGCGGAAGCCGACTCGAGAGACACTTGCGCTCTCTGGTTTCGGCACTGGCGTTCTCATTTTCGCCGGGGAAAATGAATATCTTCTCGCGACGAGTCGCCATGTCCTCGATGGTGAAAACTGGCAGAGTTCAGATCCATATTCTGGTGACGCTGTGCTATGGGATCGCGGGGGCGGTTTTTCGCGTTCGCAAATTGCCGGACGGCACAAGACTCTTGATCTCATGCTCCTGCGTATGCCGCGCTTAGCAGGCAAATCGCGGTTTGCTCAGCCCGTGCTCGATTTTACGAAGATCGCGTCCGGGGAGCGTATCATGGTTTTTGGTCATCCGGAGGGCCTTTTCTTTTCGCTTTCCGATGGGCTCGTCTCTAGAAAAGACCCAACTGGGCAAATCCAAATCACCGCTCCCGTGAGCCCCGGCGCGAGCGGGGGGCCAGTCTACGACTTGCACGGTCAACTTCTTGGTATCGTCAGTAGTATGGTGGACAAGCAGCTCAGCCCGCACTCGGAAAATCTAAACTTCGCTGTCCGCGCCGACAGTTTTCTTCATCCCGATCAATGGCAACTCGACTCCGCAGGAATGGCGGCGCTTCAAAAATTCGTCTCTGCCAGTGCAGTCCCCCCTCCACCAACCGCTCCTCCTTCACCCACACCATAACTACCTATGCCAAGCATTGACGTCACCGTATACGACTCCACTGAAAACAAGCGCGTTCCCGTCGAACTTCCCGACGACGCCCCTGCGAACAAGCTCATCGCTGTGCTGATCGAGAAGCTGAAGCTTCCGCGGAGCGGCCCCGATGGCGCTCCACTGAGCTATAAGTTTCACCACAAGAACTCCGGAAAACAAATCCAAGACACGCAAACGCTCTCGGGCGCAGGCGTGCGCAGCGGCGACATCCTGCGCCTCCAGCCGGAAATTACGGCAGGAGCGTGGGCTTTCTAAAACAAGCCATGCAAGAGGCGGCCCCCACTACAGTCCGGGTTTTGGCAGACGATCTTAAGGAGGATCGCTTCAGTCGCTTCCGCCTCATCGGCTGGTGGGATCAGGAGCGGTTGCGCAGCGCGAATGTTGTCGTGATTGGTGCCGGCGCGCTCGGTAATGAAATCCTAAAGAATCTCGCGCTGCTTGGCGTGCGGCACATGCTCGTGGTGGATCTCGATCGGATCGAATACTCCAATCTTTCTCGCAGCGTCCTATATCGGCCGAACGATGTTGGCTCATCGAAGGCCCAGACCGCCGCCTTTGCGACACGCTCACTGGCGGATGACGCCGTTGTCCACGCTCTCGATGCCAATGTTTTAACAGAAGCCGGTCTGGGACTTTTTGGCTGGGCGGATGTCATTATTGCCGGACTCGACAACCGCGAGGCTCGCTTGTGGATCAACCGTTGCGCTTGGAAAATGGACCGTCCTTGGATCGACGGCGCTATTGAAGGCATCAATGGTGTTGCGCGGGTTTTTCTTCCGGGTCATGCACCGTGCTACGAATGCACACTCGGCGAGACTGACTGGGCGATCCTAGAGCGCCGCATGTCGTGCAATCTGCTCACCCGTGAAGAAATGCTCGGTGGCAAGACACCGACGACACCGACGACTTCCTCGGTCATTGCTGGCATTGAAGTGCAGGAAGCCGTGAAGCTACTCCATGGCCTGCCGATTCTTGCTGGGCGTGGTTTTGTTTTTGAGGGGCTGCACCATAGTTCGTATGTTGTAGAATACACACAGAATCCGGACTGTCTCAGTCACGAGACATTTAGTAATCTCATCGAGTTCGCTGGCACCTCGGAGGGGACGACATTGGCAACGTTGTTTAGCTTTGCACGCGAACAACTCGGCCCCGACGGGCCGATGACGTTGGAGTTCAGTCGCGATGTGATCCGCCAATTGCGTTGCCCTCACTGCGAGGTAGCGGAAGATCTATTTGTGCCGGTGGGCACCATTAGCGCAGCACAGGGACGATGCGCTATATGTGAGACAATGCGCGAAGTCGTGACCGCCCACAATTTTACCGGAGACGAGACCTATGGCAGTCGAACTCTGCGTGAGTTGGGTGTGCCGGCGTTCGATGTCTTCAGCGCGCGCACCGTTTCGCGCGAGGTGCAAATCCTGATAGCCGGTGATCGCGACGCTGTGCTTGGTCCTCTGGCACCGTTCACACCAACTGTTTGGTCAAAGGCCCGTATCAATTACGAAAATGGAACCCGCGCTGAAGACTAATTTCTCGGATGACTCCGTGAAGGCACCGCGTGTCGTATTTAGTGGAGATGTGCTCCAACAGATACGCCAGCAGGCCCGCAGCTCAATGAGTGCGGAAATCTGTGGTGTGCTTATTGGTAAGGCTGCGGAAGGTGTGACGCACGTCACCGCGCGAATTGCGGGCGAGGGAGCAACACAGGGTGGTGCACACGTCACCTTCACGCAGGACACTTGGCAGCATATCTATAAGGTGAAGGACGCAGAGTTTTCCTCACAGTCCATTGTCGGCTGGTATCACTCTCATCCAGGGTTTGGAATATTTCTTTCGGACTACGACCTCTTCATTCACGAGAATTTTTTCGGTGCACAACATCAGGTGGCCTGGGTGTTTGATCCACATTCCGATGAGGAAGGATGCTTCGGGTGGGTAGCAAAAAAAGTCGAACCGCTGCCTGAAGTCACTGTAATCAGAAAGCACCGCCCACCAGCTTCAGAACAGGCGCAAGAGGAAGGTGAAAGCCGTGAAGCAAAAATCTCCAAAGAGCCATCCGGACGTGCAGGTGTGGAGAAAAACCGCAACGCAAGACGCCGGCCCAGTCGCCTTGCCGTAACTGTGCTAATCGGCATTCTCTCCTTTGCCTGCGGTTTTGCGTTCCACCCCTACTTTACGGTGTTAAAAGGCGCAATCTCGGCAGTGTTCAGAAGACCAACCCAGCCCATGGCACTTCCCCCTCCTGCAGCACCAACCGCCACGCCTGTCTCGCCGAAATCTGAAATTATTGGGGTTGATCCTTCGGGGCAACCTCTGCCAAAGGAACCTGCTCCTGGGACTCCACCTGCACCGCCACAAAGGAACACTCCGCCCACCGACGGCACGGACAATCCCTCACCCATAACATCGCCGTTGCTCAACGATTATCCCAAGGCTCCAGAGGGGGGCACTACTGGACCAAAAACACTGCCATTGCCTGCGGAAGCACAAAAAGAGCAATCGCGAGAAGCGCCGCCAACCCCGCAAGCGGAGAAGCCTACCAATTCAAAACCATAAGGCCAAATGAACGAAGACCCAAATAAAATCCGCATCACGTCCGACGACTTGGAAAGTGTGCATGTTGATCCACCCTGGCCAGGCGTCGCTGCACCACCAAATGTAACCAGCGACTCCGGTCCTCGGCAGTGGGGGAGCATCTCAGGCGCCGCTCCGGGAGCAATCGGCGCTAGCGTAGCCGGCGCGTCCGGCGGCAACTTTTTTCTTACAGCTTGGGTCTACCTCGGACTCGCAGGACTTGCTGGTGCCTTCTTTGCTTGGGCACTATGTGAGCCCGGTTTTGTGGATAGCGAATCACCCCGCTGGGGGAATTACCTGATTTTTCCGCTTTTGGTCACCGCTATGTCCGTGGCATTTGCAACAGCGGAAAGTCTCGTTGAGCGCTCGATCCAGAAAGCTGTCACACGAGGACTTCTAGCTTTGGTGCTCGGTATCGTCTTGGGGTTTGTTTTCTACTTTATTGGGAATTTCATATACGCAGTCGGCGTAACTTTCATTGCTAAGTCCGGGGGCAAACTGGTGCCAGGCAACCCCGTTCTTTGGTTTGTTCGCGCAATCGCATGGATGTCGTTTGGTGTGACAGGTGGTATTGTATATGGAATCGCGGGCCAGTCCGGAAAGAAATGCCTATATGGAATGCTGGGTGGGGTGCTTGGCGCCGGGATAGGTGGCCTTCTCTTCGATCCGATCAGTCTACTTACCGGAGGTGCGGGTCCCAGTAGGTGTATCGGGATGATGATCTTCGGGGTGAGCACAGGCGTCGCAATTGGGTTAGTCGAGAGCGCACTCAAGAACCGGTGGCTCTACGTTTCCGGCGGTCCGCTTGCCGGCAAGCAATTCATCCTCTACAAACCCCTCACGCGACTCGGCAGCCAGCAGGCGAACGACATTTACCTTTTTAAGGATCTCTCGATTGCACCCACCCACGCCACCATCGAGCTGCGTGGACCACATGCCACGCTTGTTGCTACGGGACAAACCTTTGTCGGCGGGCAACCGGTCACCCAGCGTGTGTTGCGAAGCGGTGATCTTATCCAGATTGGCCGCTACACCTTTCAATACCAGGAAAAGCAAGCCCAACGTTAACCGTGTCACAGACCTGTCCGTATTGCCGTGAAACTGTAGCCGATGGGAAACTTGCCGAGTGTCCCGCCTGTCATACCCCACACCATTACGATTGCTGGGTTGAAAACGGAGGCTGCACTGTCTTTGGCTGCGAATACACGCCGGCGGATGAACCAAAAATGGCCGTCACCGCTGGTGAGGTTGGCCATTCAGCCGATTCATCAGGGGGGAGTCAGGCAACCTATCTCGTGCAACGTCAAGGGCAGCAGTTCGGCCCATATCCGATCGAGTTACTACAACGCTACGTCGCCGAGCAACGGATCTCTCTCACTGACTTTGCCTGGTCTCAGGGAATGCCGTCGTGGGTGCCAGTCTCACAAATCATCGGGAACATTTCCATTCCGATGCGAGCGGCACAGCACCCGAGCTTACCCAGAGCATACCCGCAATATCAACAAGCACAGCCAATCATCGTCGAAAAGCCCCAAAACTATCTGGTGTCTGCTATTTTTGTGACTTTGCTATGTTGTCTGCCATTGGGCATCGTCTCCATCGTTTATGCATCCCAGGTGGATTCCAAATTCAACGCCGGAGACTACGCGGGCGCGCGGCAGGCTTCGGATAGCGCACGAACTTGGTATCACGCGGCGCTTATTATTGGGCTGCTGTTTATAATCATTACAATCGCAGCTAAATAATGCCTGCTGTTATTCAACCCCAGCGTTTTGTTGTGATCTGCAAATTCACACTCGTTGTGGCTGCGCTAGGGGCTTTTACGGTTCTTTATTACGCAATCTACCGCTCTTTCCGTTCAGTCTCCTGGCACCGTCCTGAAAACGCTCCTGTCATGCAGCCTTCAAAAAAACGTCTCGCGCAGATAATCCCGCTGAGGCACTTCTAAACACCTTTTATGAGCAGCCCGCGTCTCCGCCGCCTCCGCCTTGACCATGAGCGTCTAGACACACGCTTTCGCGATTGGCCTGCGATCCGTATCACTGGCGTGAGCGGCACGCCGCCCGAACAATATCAGGTGACTTACAACATCCGGGGTCTTTACTCATCGCCCACGGGGCAGATCCTCGAACGCAACCAGCACGTTGTCGAAATCAATCTCTCTCTTGGTTACCCCCGCCGAGCCCCACAGTGCAAGATGCTCACCCCCATATTCCATCCCAATTTCGACGAAGTCAGTGTCTGTATTGGCGACTTCTGGGCTGCTTCTGAGGGTCTGGACGACCTCATCGTTCGTATCGGGCGCATGATCGCCTATCAGGAATACAACACCAAAAGCCCCCTCAATGGGCTCGCCGGGAAGTGGGCTGCACAGAACACCCATCTCCTTCCAGTCGATAGCACGGAGCTAACACCACCGTCCAAACAGGAGGAAGTAGAGGCCGTCGAAAAGCTCGTGGTGCAAATCGATGATGAACAATTCCCACCGAACGTTGACACGCCGGCCGTCCCATCCGGCGTTCCGCGACTGGACTTTGGAATGATTGCCGTGGCGCTTCTGCCGGGACGAACTTCGATCGGGCATGCATCGGACAACAGCATCCAGCTTTCGCACAATTCCATTTCTGGTCATCATGCAGAATTGATTGAAACCGAATCCGGCTTCGTCCTGCGGGACTTAAATTCAACCAACGGCGTCACGCTCAACGGCTCCCGGATTAATCACGCCTCGCTGAAAAATGGCGATCGGGTTTGTTTCGGAACACTTGAAGCAGTTTTTATAGTTTAATTGGCGACCCTTCTCAAGAAAAACATTCCGTGCTAGTGTTCAGCATGGAAATCAGCCGTGCATGTCGCGCGGCCATCCATGAACCTTCACAGGAGGAATAGCCATGACCACATTCGTGGACTTCAAGGCGGTGAAGGCTGCCGTCACCATGCTCCATGTGCTCGAACACTACGGCTTTGCCGAATCGTTCAAGCGCACGGGGAACAGCCTTAGCGGGCCTTGCCCGCTTCACAATGGACAGAACAGGACGCAGTTTCGCGTCTCGTTGGAAAAGAACTGCTGGAATTGTTTTGGCACCTGCAATGGTGGCGGAAACATTCTGGACTTCGTTGCGCGCAAGGAAGGATGCACCCTCCGCGAAGCAGCGTTGAAATTGTGCAACTGGTTTCAGTTGCCTACGCAGGAGAAATCGCCGCGACCTGAAAAGGGCGCGACAGAAACACCGAAGACGGACGCACCGCCGAAAGCGGAGCGTCCAACCAAGGCAGCGAGGCCCAAAAGGCCGGATGCCGACAATGACGGGCCGAACAAACCACTCGGTTTCGAGTTGCAGCATCTTGATGCGGAACATCCGTATCTTTTGGAGCGTGCGTTGAGTGCGGAAACCATCGCGGAGTTCAGCATCGGCCATTGCAGCAAAGGCAGCATGACTGGGCGCATCGTCGTTCCGATTCACAATGCCGATGGTCAGCTTGTCGCTTACGCGGGACGCTGGCCGGGCACACCGCCGGATGAGGACACGCCAAAATACAAATTGCCGCCGGGGTTTCGCAAAGCGCAGGAGGTTTTCAATCTCCACCGCGCGATGCGTGAACCGCAGGACACGCCGCTGTATATCGTCGAAGGATTCTTCGACGCGATCTGGCTGTGGCAACACGGCATCCGCCGCGTTGTTGCACTGATGGGAAGCACGTTGTCGCCAGTTCAGGCGGCACTCATCCAGCGCATTGTCACACCGGACGACCGCATTGTGGTGATGCTCGACGAGGATGATGCAGGACGCGCCGGGCGCGAGAAAGCAGTCGCACGACTGTCGCTTCATTGCTTCGTGCGGACACACCAGTTCGCGCAGGAAGGCCAGCAACCCGATGCGTTCACAGCCGAGCAGATTGCTACGTTGCTCACATGATGACGCAACTCGATCTCTTCGCATGGAAGCCGAAGGTGATGCGGAGTAGAAAGCCGAAGGGAGCGTGTGAATGGAAGATCGTCTCACTGAGGGAAACCGCCACGGACGAACTTCCCTGCTGCATCAAGCCGGAGGATGCTGTGCAATACTGGCGCAATCACATCGCGACCGCCCCGCACTTCAACCCCGATTGCGAATGTTTCGCAGTGCTCTTGCTGAACGTGCGCCAGCGGATACGAGGTCATCACCTTGTTTCTGAGGTGGACCCCGTTCTTCGGCCAGAGATGATAGAAATTAAGCTATGGCGGAAAAGCGTGTGAGTGAGTGATGACGGGATGCTTTATTGTGGTCAAGGCGGAAGGGTGTGATTTGCGGAGGTGGCTCCGATAGTTTGG
>CAIYUV010000039.1 GCA_903929475.1 uncultured Spartobacteria bacterium | reverse complement strand
CGGGTGGACACAAGTGCCCGCAGCGGCAAAAATGGATAGGTCAGTCTCTCAAACAGGGTCAGCTCGACTTTCCTTGCGGAAAGGTGCCGCCACTAAAAGCATCGTCGCACGGCTGCGGCCTCATACTCCTGAACGGGGTGCGCCCTGCCTAGATCATCTGCTCGGCGAATTCGCGGGGGTCGAAGAAGCTGAAGTCCTCGGCTTTTTCGCCGGTGCCGATGAAGCGGGTGGGGATGCCGAGTTCGTTCTGGATGGCGACGATGATGCCGCCTTTGCCGGAGCCGTCGAGCTTGGTGCAGATGATGCCGGTGAGCTGAGTGGCGCTGTGAAATTCGCGGGCCTGGGCGAGGGCGTTGGAGCCGGTGGTGGCGTCCACGACGAGGAGGGTTTCGTGGGGCGCGGCGGGGTCGGCTTTTTGAAGGACGCGTTTCACTTTGCCCAGCTCGGCCATGAGGTTGTGCTTGGTGTGGAGGCGGCCTGCGGTGTCGCAGATGATGAATTCGATGTTCTCGGCCTCGGCCTTGCGATAGGCGTCGAAGCAAAGTGCGGCGGGGTCGGCGTTGTATTGGCCTTTGACGATGGGCGCGCCGATGCGCTCGGCCCAGATGCCGAGTTGCTCGATGGCGGCTGCGCGGAAGGTATCGGCTGCGGCGAAGAGGACGCTGTGGCCGCGCTTTTTGAGGAGCGCGCCGAGCTTGGCGGTGCTGGTGGTTTTGCCGGTGCCGTTGACGCCGACGACGAGGATGACCTTCGGTTTATTGGGAAGCGGGCGGAGCATCCACGGTTCGCGCGGGAGGATTTTGGTGATTTCCTCGCGGGTGACTTCTATCGCGGTGTCGCCGGTGGGCTGGTCTTTGCGCGCCTGGAGGTTTTTCAAAATGCGCGTCGTCATCGGCAGGCCGAGGTCGGCGCGGATGAGGGCCTCTTCGAGTTCGTCCCAATCCACGGGTTTGCCGGTGATTTTCTGCCAGAGGTTTTTGAGAAAGCCGAATGCCATGAGACTCGATGCGATGCGCGCGGAGGTGAATTACTGCGCCTTGGCGGCGGGTGCTGGTGCGGCGGGTGCCGGCATTTTCGGCGGAGGGATGAGGGCGGTGCGGAGGGGGCGGGTGAGTTCGGTTTTGATTTTGTCGAGGACGCCGTTGACGAACTTGCCGCTGTCGTCGCCGCCGAAGCGTTTGGCGGCGTCTATCGCTTCGTTGATGGCGACGATGGGCGGCGTCTCGGGGCAGAAAAACATTTCATACACGGCGAGGCGGAGGATGTTTCTGTCCACCATGTTCAGGCGGCTGATGATGAAATTTTTGAGGTGGCGCGCGAGGCGTTCGTCAATCTCTGCGACGTGCTGGTTGACGCCGTTGATGAGTTGCTCGGCAAACAAGCGCACGGGCTCCGGTGAATCGCGGAGTTCCCAGAAATCGGTGCGCAAATCGAGGCGGCGTTCGCCGTGGGCGTCGAGTTGGTAGAGATACTGGATGGCGGCCTCGCGGCCTTCGCGTCTTCTGCTCATGGAAAAGAATCAGTCCCGGAGTTCGTCGAGCATCGTGAGCATCCGCACTGCGGCACGCGCGGCCTCGGTGCCGCGGTTGAGTTCGGAGCCGGCGGTGCATCGGGCGATGGCCTGCTCGCCTTCTTCAAAGACGAGGACTTCGTGGAGGACTGGAACTTTAAAGCGGAGGGAAAGATCGAGGAGGGAATTGGTGACGGCGGTGGCGATGAGTTCGGCGTGGCGAGTCTGCCCTTCCCAAATCACGCCGAAGGCAAACACCGCATCCAATCCGCCGCGCAGCACGAGCGTCTGCACGCCGAAGGGAATTTCAAACGAACCGGGCACGCGCACGATTTCCACATCGGAGCCGGGCGCGATGATGCCGAGTTCCGCGATGGCTCCATCAATGAGCCCGTCCACCAGCTCTTCGTTGTAGCGGCTGGCGACGATGGCCAGACGCCGAGGGAAGGTGAGCGGGTCGGGTCGGTCTGGTAATTCGGCGGACATGGTGCGCAACGTAGCGTCTCCCGCGTGCGTGGCAAGCGGTTGCGTGCGGGGTGCGCTGTGCGTGTGCAAAAAAATCCCGCGATTTCCAAACCCCGCGCTTGCACGAAAAGCCTAAGCCTTCACTCTGCGCGCGCTCTTTCTCTCCGCATGAAAAACATCGCACTCTTCCTCGCCCTCACCGCAACCATCCACGCCGCAGGCGCACCGTCGGCGACAATCTCCACGCCCCCGCCGCCGCTCACGGGCGAGTGGAAGACGCAGCAGATCACCTCGTCCTTCTGGGCCGAGGGCGCGTGCGTGGCCGATGTGAACAAGGACGGCAAGAACGACATCCTCAGCGGCGCGTTCTGGTATGAAGGGCCGGACTTCAAAAAGGCGCACGAGATTTACCACATGGACAAATCCTTCGATCACAAAAAGGAGGACGGCACGGTGGAAAAAGTCCCCGGCTTCAAAGGCTTCCTCGGCGGCGTGAACGAATACTCGAACAACTTCATCTCCTACGCCTACGACTTCAACGGCGACGGCTGGCCGGACTATCTCGTCATCGGTTTCCCCGGCGCGGAGACGTTCTGGTTTGAGAACCCGCAGGGCAAGGACGAGCCGTGGCAGCGCCACACCGCGCTGAAAGTCACCGACAATGAATCGCCGATGTTTGTGGACGTGGATGGCGACAAAATCCCTGACCTTCTCTGCATGAGCGGCGGCACTCTCGGCTACGCCACGTTCGATCCGAAGAACCCGAACGCCGAGTGGAAATGGCACGCCATATCCGGCAAGGACGGTCGCTTTCAAAAATTCACCCACGGCATCGGCGCGGGCGATGTGAACGGCGACGGACGCGTGGATATTCTCGAAGCGGGCGGCTGGTGGGAGCAGCCCGCCAATTGGGACGGCGTCACGCCGTGGACCAAGCACGACGCGCAATTCGGCAGCGGCGGCGCGCAGATGTATGCGTATGACGTGAACGGCGACGGCAAGGCCGACATCATCACCAGCCTCGCCGCGCACGGCTACGGCCTCGTGTGGTTCGAGCAGACGAACGAAGGCTGCGTGCAGGGCTGGACCAAGCACCTCATCACCGGCACCAAGCCCGGCGAAGGCGAAACCGGCATCATCTTTTCCCAACTCCACGCCATTGACCTCGTGGACATGAACGGCGACGGCCTCAAGGACATCGTCACCGGCAAACGTTTCTGGGCCCACGGCCCCGGCGGCGACCCCGAGCCAAATGCACCCGCTGTCCTCTATTGGTTCGAGCTGAAACGCGAAGGCGGCAAGGCCACCTACACCGCGCACATCATTGACGACAACAGCGGCGTCGGCACGCAAGTCATGGCCACCGACATGAACGGCGACGGCAAACCCGATGTCGTCGTCGGCAACAAACGCGGAGTCTTCGTCCACATCCGCAAGTAGCGCGGCTCGCTCAGCCGGTGGAAAAAGCATGACACGATGGACTGCCATTTTCCTTTGGCTCGCAGTTCTCACGATTTGTGGTTCGACAAAGGCGGCGGAGGAAATTGCGCACGTAAAAGACATCGCACAACTACGGGCTCTGAAGCCGATTCGCCTCAAGGACGGCACCGATATCCGTCTTGGCTTTGGGGAAGGTGGTCGGGATGCCGACCCATGGAAGCTGATCTATTGTCTCGCAAAATATGCAGAGAGGAAAAATGGAACGCATATCAGTATCAGCGGGAAAATTTTCGGAGAATTTCTTGGCCCCGTTTTTTATGACAGCGTCGCTGTAAATCACGATCGCGAGCGAGAGCGGCCGAAGGTGGAAATTGAGATGAATATAGATAGCGACGCGTTGCGCGCTGAGGAGGAATTATTTTGCGGCCTTATTTTGCTGGTGCACAAAGGCGTTCACCTCACGCAAGTCATGTTGCAGGACGGCACGGTTTTGCAGGAGATGAAGTTCACCGTCGCCACTGAGCCGGTGTGCTACTGGCAAAACTTTGCTGACGAGCAACAGTTTTTGGCGGGCAAGGATAATACAAGCGGGACCTGCGTTGACCGCGATACCTTTGCCGTGCATCCAAGATTCGACGGCACTTACCCGATTTTTAGAATCAACGAAAATACAAACCCTGCACAATTCCCTGACACTGGAGTCCGCAATAAAGAGCGCGGAAACTTTCTGCCGGGTGCCATCTCCCTTAAGGGCTGCGAGCTTTTCCAGAAAGTCGCCACGGTTCCACACAAGGTCAGCAGGAAATTCTATCCTCTGCACCTTTCGTTAAACGGGGACGCTTTCGTGATCGAATCCGTGGTTCCGATGATGGACGAGTTTGATGATACTCTGCTGGCACGATGGTGGGTGAACGGCAAACCCATCGCGGCAAAGCGAACCAATGAGTTCAGGGAAAAGGCGAGAGGCAGACTTGTTGATTTCATTAAGACTGCGAAAGTGGCGTTTGATTTACCCAAGTGCCTTGGAAAGGTCAAAGTGGGCGACAAGGTAAAGTTGCAAGTGCTCTACAGCCTTAGCGGCTACTCGCCGATTCCATTGGGACATCGCGATGGAGAAGACGCTACAGGAGGTGAAACTCCATGGAAAAACATGACGCCGCCTTTGCTCAGCAACCCGCTTGAATTTACCATCACAAAGAAATTGCTTTCCTTTATCGGACGAACAGAAAAAGGGCCTGCTGCCACGCCGAACGAACGGGAATCCAGATGACAACAATAAAGGAGCCAGAAACAAACGCGGAGTCTTCGTCCACATCTGCAAGTAGCGCTCGCCGCTACGCGAGTGTGAGCAGGCTCACCTCGGGGCGGCAGTTGAAGCGCGCGGTGTGCAGCGAGCCGACTCCGGCGGAGATGTGCAGCCAGCGGTTTTCCCAGCGATACAGACCGCGCACGTAGCGTTTGTCCACGATGGGTGCGAAAGGCTGGCCGATGAGCGGGAGCGAGAGTTGCCCGCCGTGCGTGTGACCGCTGAGCATTATGTCCCACGAAAAATCGAGCAGGCGATCTTTCGTGTCGGGGTTGTGCGAAAGCAGAACGACCGGCACCTCCTGTTCGCGCTTCCAGTTTTTGAAAGCCCTGACGGGTTCCATTTCATCGGCCCACAGATCGCCGAGGCCGACCAAATCCAGTGCGTGGTTTCGCACGACGAGCCGCTCGCGCCGGTTGTGAAGCAGCGTGATGTGCGCGGCATCCAGCATCGCCCGCACGCGGCTGGTATCCGTGTAGCCGTTGTATTTCGCCCACTTGCCGCCATCGTGATTGCCTAGAATGGCAAACGTCGGCGCTGCGGCGGAAAGCTCCGCGAGCAGCGCGGTGTATTCCTCCCAGCGTTCGTATTTCGTCGTGATAAAATCGCCGGTGAGACAGATCAAATCAGGCTTCAGTTCGAGGCCCGCGCGGAACGTCTTGTGGAGATAATCCAGCGGCATCGGGGCCGCGTGCATATCCGTGAGCTGGAGCAGCCGCACCGGTTCGCCGCCGAGCCCGAGTGGCACTGTGTGGCGCGTTACTTCAAACCACCACGGCTCGACAAAGCGCATCCAAGCCCCCGCGCCCGCGCCCGCCGCGAGACAACCGAGCAAAAAGCGTCTGCGAGTAAGCGAAGCCGGCCAGATTTTCACGGAGCAAGCAGACAGTGGCGCGCGGAAGAGTGTTCAAACTCCGTCCGCGCACTTGCGCGGCCAGTCCACGGCAAGGCGGGTGGTTCCCCGGCGCACAGAAATGACGTCGCCCAAAGTCGCAACTCCCTCGCTGCTTCTTCCGGGGGCTTGGCTGCGGGAAATGGTGGCTTCCCCGCGCCAAATTTGGACGACCCCGCCAAGTTTTCTGACGACCCCGCCAAGTTTTTGGACGAACCCGCCGGGAATTTGGACGACCCCGCGCGAAGTTTTGGGCACCCCGCCGGGTTTTTGGACGAACCCGCCAGAAATTTGGAGCACCCCGCGCGAAGTTTGGGGCACCCCGCCGAGTTTTTGGAGCACCCCGCCAGAAATTAGGAACACCCCGCCGGAAATTTGGAAGCCAGCTTTCCAAATGGGGAGACGCCTCCGACAGAGAAAACCACCCCCGTGACAAAAGGGGGCAGCCTTCCGACAGGGTAGAGCCTTCCCGTGATAGCGAACCCCATCCTTCGACGCCCGGCAGGCCGTGTCCGACAGCCAACTCCGTCCCTCCGGCATCCGGCAGCCCCATTTCAAGAGTCACCACCGCCCCCGCCCACCCCGCCCCAAGTCTTTGTCCCACGCATCCTCCATTCGCAGCACCAGAAGCCCCCTTGTTTCATCTGGAACGACACCGTGCAACCGTGATTCGCGGATTGTTTCATAAAATCCACCCCGCCATGCGCGCAAACACCCACATTTTCATTGCACCAGCCCGCTCTTTGCGCAAAAACCCACGCCCACCAACGCTCCACCCCGCAATATGCCAGCAAATCTGTTGCCCATAAAGACGCTCACAAACCAACTGGGATGTTTGCGATCCAGACGTTAAACCACATTGCCACGCCATTATGAAACGCGACATGGAGTTGATTCGGTTGCTATTGGTATACGAAGAGACCGGAGAAGCACCAACAGAGCTTGCTAACTATCCAGACGAGCAGAAGCTTTATCAGCTTCAGTTGATGGAAGACACCAATCTCATTGTCGCGCATTTCACATTGGGTAATCAGGGAAGGGTGGTTGCTGCCTACCCGCAGCGCCTCACATGGGCTGGTCACGATTTTTTGGGGCCACACGCGACAGCAAAATTTGGAAGAAGGCGAAGGAGTATGTTATCAAGCCGGGCGTTTCTTGGACGTTCCAGACGCTTTTGGAGTTTTTGAAGCGCGAGATTGAACAGAGATTTCTTGGAGGGGGTTCTGCACCTCCATGACGCAGTCGGCGTAGCAGATTGCCCCGTATTCCATGAGTTTTCTTCCCATCACGTCTGCTTCGAGTTTGGCGTCATGGAATTTCCGCCGAGCGCGGGCTTTCCATTGTTCAGTCAGTGCGACGATGTGGTTTCCTGCGCTGCAGCGGACCCGGCAGGAGCGTCGTGGTTGCCATCATTGCGTCCCATGCGCTGGGTCGTTGAGCTTCGCTCGTTAAACGCTGGCCACGTTATGGCAAAAGTCACGAAGTATTACCTCTGCGTGCGAGATGGCAACCCCGTCGGTCCTCACAATCTCGACTCCTTGCGAGAGTGGGTCGATGTTGGGGTCATCTCCAAAGACTGGCAGGTTTGTCGAGAAGATGAGCAGATATGGATAAGCATTGCTCAGATTCTTGGTTTTGACGACTTTCCGCCGAAGCTTCGCGAGCGCCTCGACCATTCTCGAAACCAGCCGCGACCCTACTGGTGGTCTCATCCTCCGACAGACAAGCAACTGAAGAAGCTTCGGTATTTTAAGATTCCATTTGATTCCACCGGACTCACCAAGGGACGCGCATCTGAATTGATTGATGCATTCGCCAAAATTGATCCTGCGAGAGAAGAACAGTATCAGAATCGCCCTGCGACCGCAGCGCAGGCGAAGGAGATTAGCTCACTCGGCGGCGACCCCTCGAATTTGACCTATTCGGACGCCAGAGAACTCATTGAGGAATTGCGGTCAGAGAAGGGCGAGCAGGAGTGGGAGAGCGCCTTCACGTTTTCGCTTTTGGAAGATAGGTTCAACGACCGAGATGCACGTGAGATTGGTCACTACAAGAAACTCACGAAGGCGCAGCTACAACAGCTTCTGGAATACTTCTCAAAGCATGTGCCTGATTGGGAGGAGAGGAGCAGGTTCGATTTATGCGATCTTGTTCCTAAACTGTTTCCAGAACAGATTAAGGCTCAACGAACCACTTCACGTGCTTCCCGAAGACGCACCAAATCGAGTGGATGTTTAGTGCTGCTTCTCGCGGCAGTCATTCTTTTGATTATTATGTGTGTTATCTCAACACAAAGCGTCTCCTGAAAGGAGACAAGGTGGAGCGTAAGAAAAGTTAGAATTGGATTGGGATATTTGAGTGTTACATATGGGTGGCGAGGCCATACACCCATGAACCACGCCCACCGGATCCCTTTCATGTCACCTATGTGCAGCACCGCAAGGACTGGTTTTATCCCGGCTTGCTTCACAGTGTAATTCAGAAGTTCAGTTCACCACAGGAGCAGATTTACCAGTATGCCATGTCCAAGTGGAGATGATCTGACAACGCCATGCGCTGCTGCGTCTGTGAGGGTGATCATCCCCTGTGTTTGACTCGCGCTGGCTGGCGGGCATAGTCGCGCGACATGAGTCCCAGAGTCAGCAAGCGCATTTACGAATACTTCGAATCGAAGGGGCTGCGAAAGACTTCGCAGCGCGATGCGATCATTGAGGCTGCGTTCAGCACGACGGAGCATTACACGGCGGAGGATTTGCTGGCGATGGCGCGGGCGCTGGACAAGTCGGTCTCGCGGGCGACGGTGTATCGCACGCTGCCGCTGCTGGTGGAGAGCGGGCTGTTGCGCGAGATGGATTTTGGGCGCGACCACAAATTCTACGATCCGAACTACGTGGACCACCCGAACCACAATCATCTCATCTGCCTCGATTGCGCGAAGATTGTGGAGTTTGAGGATGTGCACATTGACACGCTGGAGAATTGCATCAGCAAGCGGCTGGGGTTTTCGCCCGTTGGGAAAACCGTGCGCATCGAGGCGAAGTGTGACGTTTTCCAAAGCACGGGTGCGTGTGCTCGGCGGAAGAGTGCGTAGGGGGAAACTGCGAAGATCTTTTTGAACCACGAAGGCGCGAAGGGCACGAAGTTTTAAATTAGGAAGGCAGGAAGGTAGGAAATAGGAGTGGGCGACTTGTTCCGGCTTCCTCCGTGTGCTCTGTGTCCTCTGTAGTTAAAAAACAGCGGTATTTTCCAAGAGCGGGATGGGAGCAGGAAATCCCGTGAATCCGATCCATCCTGTGAATCCTGTCCAGCAATGAGAGACAGGATTATCGGGATTCAATGGATTCACAGGATTGAGGTGCGGGCTTCCGCTCCTTCTTCGTTGCTTGGCCGCTTCGCGGTTCAACCACAATGATGAACCGCGAAGCAAAGCAGCGAAGGATGCGATATTTCCCTCCCTTCGTGCCCTTCGTGTCTTTGTGGTTCCATCTGCATGGTTTCAGCGTAGAAGCGCGG
>CAIYUV010000038.1 GCA_903929475.1 uncultured Spartobacteria bacterium | reverse complement strand
GGCGACGCGGGCCTTAAATGCAGCTTCATGCCGCTTACGTTTTTGTTTCATATTTTGGTGGTTCTTTGTGTTGTGTTTGAACACGCCTTCCACCGCCATTTTATAGCTTAGCCCCTGGCCCGAATTTTGGGGTCCACCTCAATTCCAGTCCTTTGTTCGTAAAAATGAGTGCCTTAAACGGAGGGCACATTCTTTTGTTTATGACTGGAGATTTCATACCCGACGGAGACGTTCCCTTTTTCACCATGTCGAAGGCCTTTGCCGAGTGGGTGTCCGCCAATGGTGCGTCGCACGGTCTCTCTGCCGGGGATTTGGCCGAGGTGGCTGCGTCTTTCACCGACTGGTCGCAGGCGTGGGGGGATTTTAAAACGGCGGAGCAGGCCTACCACTCGGCGTTTGAGGCGAAGGAGACGGCGCGTCGGGCGATGGATGCGAACATCCGTGCCAAGGCCGGGGTGATTCAAAAGAACCCTGCGACGACGGACGGGGATCGCACGGCGGCGCAGCTCACGGTGCCGAAGGGAGGTCGCTCGCGTGTGCAGGTGCCCGGCTCGTATCCGATTGTGAAGAAGGTGGACAAGTCCAACCGGTCTTTGCTGCGTATTTTCTACGGCGATAGCGAGGCGGTGAGTCACTCGGCAAGGCCGCGCGGGGTGGCGTTTGTGGAAATCCGCTATCAAATCGGCGGGCCGGAGCCGGTGAACGCGGCGGCGATGCCCTTGCTGAAAATGCACGGTCGCTCGCCTTTCCGGGCGGATTTTGAAGCGGAGCAAGTGGGCCAGACGGTGTGGTTCTGTATGCGCTGGGTGAATACGCGCGGGGAATTCGGCCCGTGGGGCAGGCCCTTCAGCGCGGTGGTGCCGGGGTGAGGCGGCGCGCGGGGCGGCGCGCCTGTGAATGGTGACTGGTGATTTGTGACTGGTGGGGGCGCGCGTGTGGCGCGGTTATGCTTTGCCGGGCGCTTTATTGGGAGAACGACGGGTGGCGTGATTGATGAAGGCGAAGACAAACGCCAAGAAAAAGAACGTGATGACGATTCCCCCATCAACGAACTCCCCCGGAACAGCCTCAATCAAAAAGCCCCCAATCGCGCAAACGATGAAGGCAATCGCAATGCAAAAGGCGAGGCGGCTGATCGTCAGGCGGGGCAACCGGGGAGGTTTAGTGGGCGTCATTTGTTTTCGTGGAAGGCAGCGGGCGGAATCGAATCACGATGCCGCGCACGAAGAAGAAACCGGCGAGGGCGATGAAGGAATAGGAGAGTGCTTGAAGCTTAATTTCCTCCACCAAATCGATCACGGAGATTGGTCCGCCATCCCTATAGTAGCTGACGGGAATCCAAAAGAAGCCTGACATGGCCACACACGGAATGGAGAACAGAAGCGATTTGAGCGCGCGGCGCTGCCTGCGACGAACTGCCTCCGCCGGGTTGTGCGTGCTCGTGCTCATGGATTGCAGGTAAGTGACTCTTCCCCCGTTTTCATTCAACCGGAAATTTCTCCGCAGCGCGGCGAGGGTGCATTCGCTATCGCCCTGCCTTCGCCTTGGCGATGACTTCCTGAAGGTCCTTCAGCAATGCCTTGTCCATCCCGCGGAGTTTGTGATCGGGGAAGTGGAAGGTTTTGACGATGTCTTCGTGTTGCTCGGTGATGAAAACGCCGTCTTTTCCCAACTCGTTTGTGTGCTTTATGATGGAGTGCCGGTAGAGTGCGGAGATAATCTCCCCTTCCTTAAAGAGACAAATCCACCCCCGCCCCTCGGATGAGTGTTCAGCAAAGGCCTCTATCGCGACGATCTGCCGGTCCACTCGCGTGACGCGGATGTTGCTGCCGCCGCACGCCCACTCCCACTCCACATCCGTGACTTGGGGTTTCCCTGCAAACGCATCCACAGGCGAAAGCCACATCACAATCGGCAGTAAAAGGAAAAGGCGGGACATGGCTAAAGAGCGGCTAGGCGTTACCGGAGTGTAAGGCGGAGGGCTGTCAGCGCAAGCGCGTGGAGTCGAGACCTCAAGCCCAGCAAACCGTGAGTAGGAATGAAGACACCTCTTACTCACGAAGAAGCACGCAACGTTTGATGTTTAATAGTGGTGTCTGGGCAAATCCGGACACAATCAACTTTTGGCCGACCCGAAAATCTTTGAAACTCATTGCCACGTGTTTTCCAGAGGCTGTTACTACCTTGATCTTTTCGCCCGCAGAAAACGGTATCCAAAATCCTCCACCGGTTTTCTTCCCATGGCGATCTATGCACTCCGTATCCAGAACACCCTCGTTGCTCAAATTTGGATCCATTTCTCTTTTTCCTGTGATTATCACGCGCTGATTGCTCAGATCGAACTCAACTCCGACAGCGTAAAGCCGCGGCAAGAGTAACAAACCCACACACGCTATCGTGAGCAGAATCGAAACTAGCGCGCTATGTCGCCTGCGACGAATGGGCTCCGCCGTGCGGTTGTGGGTGCTCGTGCTCACGGATTGCGTGTAAGTGACCTCTTCCCGCGTTTTCATTCAACAAGAAATCTCCCCGCAGCAAGGAGCGGCGCGCTTACCAGTCACAATTCACCAGTCACCAATCACAATGCCGCTGCTACAGCGCAGCGAGCGTGCGCTCCAGGATGGCGGCGGCTTCTTC
The DNA here is from genome assembly GCA_903929475.1 of uncultured Spartobacteria bacterium. Classification (GTDB taxonomy): domain Bacteria; phylum Verrucomicrobiota; class Verrucomicrobiia; order Chthoniobacterales; family Chthoniobacteraceae; genus SXWH01. The sequence continues at coordinate 4,361 of CAIYUV010000038.1, read as the reverse complement.
GATTTCTTCGCGGCGGACGTTGAGCGGCGGGAGCCAGCGCAGGGCGTGCGTGCCGCTGGGGATGGTGAGGAGACCGGCTTCGTGGAGGCGCTCGACGAGGAAGAGGGCGGGCACTTTTCCCTCGGGCAATTTCGCGCGCGTGGCGAAGTCGGGTGCGAGTTCGATGCCGAGCATGAGGCCGACGCCGCGGACTTCTTTGATGAGGGGCGTGGCGATGGCGCGCAGGACGTCGAGGGCGTGTGCGCCGAGCGCGCGGGCGTTGGCGAGCATTCCTTCTTCTTCGATGACGGCGAGGACTTCGTTGGCGCCGACGCAGACGAGCGGGGTGCCGCCAAAGGTGGTGCCGTGCGTGCCGGGGCCGAGCAGATCGCAGAGGGGCTTGGTGGTGCCGTCGGAAAAGGCGACGGTGCGGTCGCTGACCCAGATCGCGCCGAGGGGGAAGCCGCCGGCGATGCCTTTGGCCCAGCTCACGGCGTCGGGCTCGACGTCGGGTGCGATGGAGCGCCAGCCGCACCAATCGCCGGTGCGCCCGAGGCCGCATTGCACTTCGTCGAAAAAGAGGAGGAGGTTTTTTTCGTCGCAAAGCCGGCGCGCGGTGCGGAGGAAGTCGGCGCTCGCGGGGTGGATGCCGCTTTCGCCCTGCACGGGCTCGATGAGGATGGCGACGGTGCCCTTTTCCGCGACTGCGGCGGTGAGCGCGGCGGTGTCATTGAACGGGACGTGACGGAAGCCCTCGACCATCGGTTCGAAGCCCTTCTTCACTTTGTCCTGCCCGGTCGCGCTGATGCCGCCGAGGGTGCGCCCGTGGAAGCTGCCGAGCATCGTCACGATGCCGATGCGCGGGCCACCGGTGGATTCGTTGCCGAATTTGCGGGCGAGTTTGTAGAGCGCTTCGTTGGCCTCCGCGCCGGAGTTGCAGAAGAAGACTTTGCCGGGCCGCGCGACGAGGCGGCAGAGGCGTTCAGCGAGGACGCCCTGCGGTCGGGTGTAGTAGAGATTGGAGGTGTGGACGAGCGTGCCGATTTGCTCCTGCATGACGCGGACGACGCGCGGGTGCGCGTGGCCGATGCTGGTGACTGCGATACCCGCGCCGAAGTCGAGGTAGCGCTTGCCGTCCTCGTCCCAAATCTCGGAGCCGCGCCCGCGCGCGAGCCGCAGATCAAAGCGTCCATAGGTGGGGATGATGTATTGGTCGTAGAGTTCGCGTGTGTTGCTCATCGGAAAGGCTGCGGAGAATTGCGCGCACGCGCTGCATTGCCAGCGGAAATTGCGGGCATTTTACACCCAGCCGCGCCGCTTGTAGATGAACCAGCCGACTTGCTCGTGCATCCACACGGCGAATTTCTCGAAGCCGTCGTAGCCGGGCACGCTGATGCGAAAAGGTGGAGGCGCAGTGCTGACGCTGGTGAGAAAATTGCACGGCGCTGCGATGGTCTCGACGCCGAGTTTGCGAAAGACGGCGACGGCGCGCTCCATGTGGCTGGCGGAGGTGACGAGCAACACGCGATGCCAGCCGCGTTCTTTCGCGAGGTGCGCGACTTTCTCGCCTTCGTCGTGCGTGTTGCTGTTTGCGCCGAGACTGATGATTTCGGCCCCGGCAGGCAGGGACTGCGAGGAGAGCCACGCTTTCACCACATCGGCCTCGACTTTCTTTTCGCCGTCGAAGTCCGCGACGTTGCCGCCGAGCGCGATGACGGGTGCCTTGCTGAGGCGCATCAGCTCCAGCCCCATGATGACGCGGTCGCCGGCGCGGGTGACGTGCATCCAGTTTACTTCGTAGCGCGAAGGCTCCGTGCCGCCGCCGAGCACGACTACGGCATCGCACGCAGGCAGCTCCGCGATTTTCACGCCGGCCCACTGGCGCTCCATCCGCCGCAGCAGCCAGCCGGGAAAATCCGAACTGCCGAACAACGTGATGACCGCGCACATCCCGCCCGCGAGAGATGCGAGCCGCCTGCTTTTCCGCCGCCACAATGCAACGGCGAGCACGAGCAACGTGAGCCACGCAAGGCCCACGGGCTGGATGAGGAGGAGGATTTGCCGGAAAAGATAATCGAGCATGAGCGGATGCTATGAAGCAATAATCACGGCGCGGATGCGGTGGCCTTATTTTTTCTCCGCAGGCTTTTCGGCGGGTGTGGGGATCTCTGCTTTCAACCATTTGAGCTGTATCAGCACGTCCACGAAATTCGCGCGCTTGTAATCCGGCCAGATGTAGGCGGCGCTCTTGAGCCACTCCTCCCATTTGGTCTTGTCGCCGCGCTCGTGCTCGTAGGCGGCGTGCGCGTATTGGTAGGCGGGCGTGACGGAAGGAAACGGGATTTTTTCCACCCAATCCTTTGCGTGGAGGAAATCCTCCTCGAGCAGGTAGCAGATCACTATCCGGTAGATGAGCAGTTCCGGCATCTCGTCCTCCTTGGAGAAAGTGGGATAGTCCGTGCGGTAGTTATCGTGGAGAGTCTGCCATAGTTTCCGCGCCTCGGCATACCTTCCCATCATGAAAGGAATTTCGCAGAGATTGAACCTCGCGGGGAAGAACTTCGGGTCGAGCTTCAACGCCTGCCTGCAATACTTCAGCCCCTCTTCAAACTGCTTCGTCTCAATCGCCACTGCACCGCGCACATTCAGCGTCAGCGGCGTCGGCGGCAACATCGTATCGGCCTTGTCCGCGAGCGCGAGCGCCGTCTTGTAGTCATGCACCTGAAAGCTCCGCATCGCTTCTACAACCAGCATCTGGTATTCTTTGGAATAGACCGGTTTGTTTTCAGGAGTCTTCGACGGCTGCTTCGACTGGCTGGCGTCAGTCTTCTCCTGCGCAGCGAGCGGCAGGGAACCGAGGACAAGGATGGCGAGGATAAAGCGCACGGCGGAATCTCCGCAAATCAAACCACGACGGCAAGCCCGCGCTCGTCATTCGGCGTTTGTCATTTCAAAAGCGGCGCGTAGAGTGCGCCCGGTTTTTCAGGATTCAAAAATGAAACGTCTATTTCTCATCATCAGTCTGTGTGTGCTCGCGGGCGGGTTCGCAATTCCCACTCCGGCCAGCGCGCAATTGTTCGGCGGACGCTCTTCCAACTTTGCGACCGACGCCGCCTCATGGGTCATCGCCGACGCCACCTCCGGCTTCGTGCTCGATTCATCGGATGCATCGCGCAGCCTGCAGGTCGGCAGCATCACGAAGATCGCCACGGCGATGGTGTTGCTCGATTGGGCATCTGCGAAAGGCGAGGACCTGAGCCAGCTCGCCACCGTGCCCGACACCGTCGCGCCGCTCAGCAGCCCCAACAGCATCGGCCTGCAAATCGGCGACCGCATTTCGCTGCGCGACGCACTCTACGCCGCACTCATGCAGAGCGACAATCAGGCCGCCGAGACTATCGCCGTCCACGTCGGGCGCAAACTTGGTGGAAGCAGCAACGACCGCGAGGCCAGCGATTTTTTCACCGCGCAGATGAACGCCCTCGCCCGCAAGCTGAACATGCGCAACACACGCTTCCTCAACGCGCACGGCCTCGACGACCTCGAAAGGAAACTCCCCTACTCCACCGCCGGCGACATCGCATTGCTCACCAACTACGCCCTCGGCCACAGCGGCTTCACTTTCTACACCTCGCAAAAAGAACGCCGCATCACCTGGCAGGGCGCGAGCGATACGAACGGCTTCCTGCTCCGCAACACGAACGAACTCCTCGGCACCGGCGGCATTGACGGCGTGAAAACCGGCACCACGCGCAAAGCCGGCGCATGCGTCGTCATCTCCGCCGCACAACGCCCCGAGAGCAAGCAAGTCGGCGAGCAATTTGAAATCACCCCGCGCCGACTCACCATCGTCGTGCTCGGCTCCGCCACGCGCTTCGACACGGCGAAAATGCTCCTCAATCGCGGCTGGACGCTGCTGGATCAATGGAGCGCTGCGGGCCGCCCGATGCGCGGCTGGAAGCCTTCAAGCCGATGAGCGCCGAAAAAACCATCGGCGTCCTCACCAGCGGCGGCGACTGCCCCGGGCTCAACGCCGTCCTGCGCGGCGTCGTCTGCGCATCGAACAACCTCGGCTGGCGCGTCATCGGATTTCAAGACGGCTACGAAGGCCTCCTCGAAAACGACCTGCACATGGAGCTCACGCTCCAAAACACCGAGGGCATCATGCAGCGCGGCGGCACCATGCTCGGCACGACGAATCGCGGGCACTTCGTCAGCAAGACCGGCCCCGGCAAACGCTCTGGCATCGAGCCGCACATCATCGAAAAAACGAAAGCCACCCTCCACAAGCTCGGCATTGATGCCCTCATCACCATCGGCGGCGACGGCTCGCTCGCCACATCCGCGCAGCTTTTTGAAAACGGCATCAAAGTCATCGGCGT
>CAIYUV010000037.1 GCA_903929475.1 uncultured Spartobacteria bacterium | reverse complement strand
TGATGTGGAGCCACGATGGGCGAGGCAGGAAATGGGCGTGGTAGGCGAAAGGCTTGTGCTCGAACTGCGGGGGCTTTCGTGCATGGAGATTGAGGAAGTTGCGCCGCCTAAGAAGAACGTAGTTTGTGCGAAGGGTTTTGGCCGGTTGCTGACAGATCGAAACGAAGTCGAAGAGGCGCTGGCCTCCTATGTGGACATCGCAGCAGCGAAGGTGCGTGAACAGGGTTCGGTCGTCGGGACGATGCAGGTGTTTTTACAGACGAGTGTTTTCCGTGAGGATTTGCCGCAGTATTGTCCGCATCGAGTGGCCGTGCTGGGCGAGGCGACAAACTACACACCAGCTCTGATTGAGCACGCTCTCCGGCTGCTGCGCTCTATGTGGCGTGATGGCTTTGCCTTCAAAAAGGTAGGCGTGATGCTGCTCGACTTGCACGAGACAACGCAGCTTTCACTTTTCGAGCAGCGTGGCAATGAGGCGGCTCGCTCGCGGCTTCAAGCAGCGGCGGATCAACTCGGGGACTTGGTGCGCTGGGGATCGATGGGATTCGATACGAGCTGGCGTCTCCGTGCGGAACGTCGGACTCCACGCTACACGACCCGGCTGGATGAATTACCCACGGCGCGAGCTGCCTAAGCTTCGCGATAATCAACACACGAGGCAGAGTGCGTAGGGCAAGATATCGGAAATCGGCGGCAACCTGACTGCTTCAGGGCCGTCCCGCAAAACGGGCTTATTCCAGTATAGCTGCAATAGTCGTTGGTGCATTACCCTCCAAGCGGTTGTTGACGTAAATGAAAGAGGGGCGTTTGCCCTCCTTCCCCTTGGTAATCACTTTCCGACCAGCCGCCCTGACTTTATCATTCGGCTCTTTCACTTCGTTGTAAGGACTGAAGCTTTCCACCGCCTTTGCGTAGGTGCGACCCGGAGTAAGAAGAAAACGGGCTGCGATAAAGTCGGTCGTGACACTTTCCGGTATCTCCAATTGCTCGTTCACGGCAGGCATGCGAGCCCAAGAATTAAACACGTGGGCAATGCCGTGCTTGTGCAGAACCTCAAAGTATTCCGGCTGGAGAAAAGTGCGGTTACGAATCTCCACCGCATACTGCCATCCGGCAGGCAACTCGCAGAGAAAGGCATCAAGCGCATCCACAAAATCACGCCCCCGCTCAAAGTCAGACGGATAAAACTGGGAAAACTCAAAGATGAGCACCCCGATTTGCTCACGAAAGGATTCACAGGGTTTTAGGAATGCGGACCGAAACAGAGCGGCATTCAAGAAGTTCTCGTTCGCTTTGCCTGCGTGGATGCCGTGTCTTGGCTGATTGGGGAAATGTTTGAGCGTGATGAAGTCCGTAACCTTGAACGAAAATCGAAAATGCGGCGGCACTTGACAGCCTCATCGGCGACCTCTTCGAGCGCGACTTCACCGCCCTCCATGCTGCCATGCGCGACTTCGCCGAACTCCCGCCCGTGTTGGAATACGGCAGCACCCCCGCGCAGCGCCGCACATTCTTGATGAAAGTTTGGACATTGAAAACATAGGAGTTATCGTCCTGATAATGATATGCCTAAATTACGGAATATTGAAAAGAGAGATAGAAATAGCGGACCTCTAGAAACACACCGTAAGGCTGCTATCCCGGAATCAGTGACACATCTTCTCAAAATATCCCAATATGCGTTTAACGGTATTTTGTGACAAAAATTGAAACGCGCAGATGAAATCATCAAAGCCCATTGGAATTGTCACAAGCTTCATTGCATCTCTCCTCCTGGTTTTACAGTCCGCCTCAGCTAGCACTGCCTACGAACAATGGGCTCTGATTAAAAATCTAACTGGACCTCCCGGTTCCACCACGGATCCTGCCTTTGACGCGGACCCCGACAATGACGGAATCAAGAACGGCCTCGAGTGGGTCCTAGGAGGCAACCCCGCCCAGAACGACGCTGCAACCATACTGCCGCACGTCTCAATAGGCGAAAGCAGTTATATCCTGACGTTCACCCGAGAGAAGGCTGCGAATAACGAAACTGTCCTTAGTATCGAATATGGAAGCGACCTCACCTGGTCAAAATCCGTCGCTATTGGTGCCAACTCTGCTCCGGCGGACGCCAGCGGCATTGTTGTGACTATAAACACACAAGCGACCCCAGATGAAATCAACGTAAATATCCCGTTGTCCAATGCGCTTGGCGGAAAACTTTTTACCCGAATGAAAGTGATTCGGATACCTCCACCGACTTCCATTGCAATTACCGGCGGAGAACAACAAAACGGAACCGTCTCGCAACCGCTTCCCGCACCGCTGAGTGTCACTGTGAAAAATGAGTTTGGGAATCCAGCCTCCAACGTGATTGTCCAATGGGTGATTGTTTCAGGTAACGGAGCACTGAGCACGACTTCGAGCACAACCAACTCGCAAGGCATTGCAATGTGTGAACTGACCTTGGGACCAGAGCCGGGCGCGAATGTCGTTACGGCCAGCGTTTTGGGGCAGGTCCTGACTGCGAGTTTCACCTCGACCGCCTACTGGGATGTTGACGCCAATTCATACTTTTCCCGTGTGATGGCCATTAGTGGTGGGAGCGATCCCATCAGCACTCCGGAGAAGAAAAATATAAACAACTTTATTGTCGGCCTAAAGAACCTCAGTCTTTGGACCTCTCTGGCAGATGGTTGGAGCTTTCGTAGTTTGCAAAACATTGGGACTGGCACCACAGTCGCCGCCCTGAAGAGCAACGCTGCGAATGCCACTTATTTCAACAGTCCACTGTGGTCTCCCGAAGGCGTGGTCGTGGACGGCACCGATAAATATGTAAACGTCCCTCCAATCAATCCGCTCGTCACAAATTTTTCCGTCATTCAAATTCTGAAAAACCGTGCCTTTCCGTCCAACGCCTCCAGCTTTAGCTGGGCCGCAAGAGACTCTTTGACGGGAATAAGTTACAAATCGCAATGTCTGGGACTTTCGACGTGGTCATATATCCCGACAGATCCGAAGTGGCAAATTTTCCGCTGTGGCTGGGACTTATTGATCGGAACTTATAATCGTCCTCCGACCCAGAATACTTTTTATGACCTCGCTGTGACGGCTGACCAGAGCACCCCGACCACAGTAAAACTTTATATCGGCGGAAGTTCCAACGGAGCAACAGTCATCCCAACCACTATATCGAGCCCCAGCGGAAATTTTGCTCCTTCGACTTATGGGTATCGCATCGGCGGATACAGCGCTCAGGGAAATCATGACGGCATGGATGGCACTGTCTCCATGAGTTTTATTTTCAACACCCAGCTTTTAGATACTCAAATCGCCTCCGTGCATAACCTGATCCGCTCGACGATTGGGCAGGTATTGGGACTGACTGTTGCGGCGCCACAGCCCCCGAGAGCCGGCACTCCCTCAGAACTGATTGCCCAAACAGGCCTCGATCAGTCCGCATCCACCGGTCAGGCATTGCCTCTGCCCCTGACTGTCCTTTTGAAGGACTCGCTCGGAAACCCCATTCCGAACGCCTTGATCAACTGGAGCGTCAACGTCGCGGGCGCCACACTATCGGCTGCTTCGGGCGTGACTTCCGCTCAAGGATTGGCGTCAACCGCATTGACTCTGGGTTCTTCGCCCGGCGCATACGTCGTGACTGCACAATTGAACGCCAGTTCCCTTTCGGCAACCTTCAATGCGACCGGATTGGTTCCGGCAAACGCCAGCCTCACGATCGAGTCGGGCAACGCGCAAACCGGAATTGTTTCGATTTCACTGGCCTCAATCGGAGGTCCCGCGATGACCCCCATGGTCGTTCTGCTTAAAGACGCCTCAGGAAATCCGATCCCGCGCGTGCAAATCAACTGGCAGGTCACCCAGGGCGAGGGAACTCTGATTTCTTCTGCCGTGGGGCGACAGGGCGAGGAGATTCCGAGTTACGCATCCTCCGTCACGGACGCTGCAGGCAAAGCCTCCATGGGATTGATAATGGGAGATATTCCCGGTCCGCAGGCGGTTCTAGCTGCAGTTGCAGGCGGTAGTCAGAGCATTTCATTCAGTGCAAACGCGGTTTTAGCGGCCGATGATCACATCGTTTTGGTGCAGAATTTTGGCGCAATAGGCGACGGCGTCACAGATGACCAACCAGCGCTCCAAGCCGCCCTAGATTACGCCAGACAATTCACACGTTCGAGAGTGGTTTTTGAGAAAAATAAAATCTATCGGCTGTTTCTCAGACCCGACTCGGTCAGACATTTAACTGTGGATTGTGGCGGCCCTGCTGCCCCGATTTCCGCTGTGAGTCTCATTGGCAATGGGGCGACATTGAGATCAGACGTGACTGTGCCAGGCATCAACGGAACGGGCATCATCGCCGGCAGCGGAAAATGGCAGGGCATAAGCACTGCCGATCCTGTGATAATACACGGGCTTACTTTCGAAAGCACTCATGGAATCACTGACAGAACCACTGACGCACTTGGTATGAACAGTAGAAATCAAGCCGATGCCATCAAGCACATCAGAATCTTTGGAAACACCTTTAAGAATTTTTCCCGGCATGTAGATATTGGCGGGAGTCAGGATGTGACCATCACGCAAAATAATTTCCTGATGGAAAAAGGCTACGATAGCGGAGCCGGAGGGGTCAACGTCGGCGTCTGGATGTATGCTGAAACTGGAAGCGGGGAGTTCGGGATTTTCACGAGGGATACTTACGTGACCAACAACTTCTATGACGGCCTCAGCACCCTCAACAGTATGTCGGAAGTAGCAGGACCTATCAAGGCCTGTGGCGACGGACTTATCTTCGGAGCATCTATCAATTATGTTGTCACCGGTAATCGAATCATCAACTTTTCCTATGAAGGTATTTACATCAATTACGCTGATTACCGTGGAATCATCCCTTTGGCGGAACAAACCGCCATCGTCACCGGTAATTTTTTGGATGGAGGAAAAGGCGGGGGCTGGGGAATCCGAACGGCTTACAATAATACTTTAATTGAAGACAACGTGATGATCAATATTGACGCCAATGGCATTGCCGTCGGGAGAGAAACCACTAATCCACCTGAGATTTGGAACGTGCAGGTCCTCAATAACGACATTACGATGCGTGTAAACGCGGGAGCGGCAATCGGCGTTAGCAATTCGCATTCCGCAAGAATTATAGGCAATACAGTTCGCGTTCCCGCGCCCAGTGCCGGTATTACTGTTTATGGAATTTCCGCAGGCGGTGTCGGATGGCATCTCGGAGACGGAAGCATTTATTACGCGGCGGCCGATATGAAACTTGAAGACAACTTGGTGCAGATGAAACCCAACGGCGATGGTTCGTCTGCGGGAACTTCGATTGGAATCCAAATCTGGCATCTTACCACGCCATTTTCCGTGGCGGGAAATCTGGTAATGGACGCTGACCAAGGCCTCTTCCTACAAGAGCTGGGCGTCTGGTCATCTCCGTATACCCGCGCCGACTACGAAGCGGGTAATCAGTTTTTGCGGTGCATCAAAAATATACATCAATAGCAGTCGATAGTAGGCATGCCACGGGAATGTTTATCTAGCAGCCTGTCGGCCTTGAAAGTGGGTGGGTGGGATGAAGATGCCGCAGGCGGGAAAATGGGTGCCGTCCACCATGCAGAGGGGCGTCTTTTACTCTCCATCCGCCGATGAATGCCGTTTAACCCAAGTTCCGCAGTTGGCGGGGGCTGATCTTGCATTCATGCGGGTTTCGGGGCGAGGGAGGCGGGTTTTCTGCACTACATTTGCACGGCTTGGGCGGCGCTTGGCGCTGTGGGGGCGGCGAGGATTCGGTTGCGGGTGGGCAGGGCAAGGCCGAGACGCGCGAGCAGTTCGGCGACGTGTCGGTCGGGGCGCGCTACGGTGCGGATGGTCAGTTCGGTTTGTGTTTGGCTGCGGCGCACGGGGATGGCGATGTCCATGCTTTTGATCGTCCCGATTTCCGCGATGAGTTTGCGCGCGCAGGTGCCGAGTCCTTTGCCGCTCATCCATTGTTCGAGCACGCGCCACATCGCGAGCGCGAGGAAGCACACGAGGATGTGCGCTTCGACTCGCTCGGTTTTTTGGTGGTAGATGGGGCGCAGTTTGAGGTCGCTTTTGGCGGTGCGGAATGCCGCTTCGGCTTGTGTGAGCTGGATATACCAGCGCCATAGTTTGGCGGGGTCGGTTTCGGTGCAGTTGGTGCGCAGCAAATAGGCTCCGTGCGCTTTGTCTTTCCAGCGGCCTTTTTCGACGTGGCTGGTGATGGTTAAAGCGCACGCGGCTCCGCCCGGGTCGCGCTCGACGGTGGCTTGGATGACTTTCGCGGCTGCGGGATATTTGCCGAGCCAACGCCCGATTCGCCGCTCGATGTCGCCGCTCGATGTCGCCGGTTTTCGCGCTCGGTTTTTCGCGCAGCGCGGTGTCGATCTTTTGCAGCTCGGCGCAAAATTTTTCGGTCTGTCGCGCGAGCATGGCGCGTTCTTTTTCGGCACGCGCGGTGCTGCGGCAGAGGACGTATTGAGGGGCGCGACTTGAACGAACTGCTTGTGGAGAATGGCCTCGCCCGCATCTACGGCACACGCACCGCACTCTACGATGGAAGGGATTCGCGGGCGTATCTAGCGAAGCTGGCGGAGTTGGAGGCAAAGGCGAAACTGTTCAAGCGTGGGGCGTGGCGGTTTGCGAGGTGAGGAAAAGATCCAACGTCGCCCCTGCTGAACTCTGGGAGGCCTTCATTGACAAACCCTGACTACGCTCTTCGAACTGCGAATAGCTGCCACTGTTGACGGACAAGCGCCGGGACAGTATCCACAAACCTATGAGCACTGAATTCCCGAGCGTCGCCCAATTGAAACGGGCTATTGAAATTGAAGCGAAAATCGAAGCACTGAGGGAAGAGCTTCGTGCCGTTTTGAGTGGGACAGCTCATGTTGCGGCTTCATCTTCCAAGGGCACCAGGCGTTCGGCTGCCACGCGTGCAAAGATGGCAGCAGCACAACAGGCGCGGTGGGCAAAGAAGGATGGAGCGGCAAAACCTACGAAGGCAAAAAAGAAGCGAACCCTGAGTCCTGAAGCCCGAGCCAAGATTTCCGAAGCCCAGAAAAAGCGATGGGGTGTGCTGAAGGCGAAGAAATAGAGAATAATTCCAAACTGATTTTTATGCCGCGAGTTCCTAGTCTGCACTACCGGGAAACACCACAGAAAGTAAGGCTCTGAGAAATCAGCCCGGAGCACCGTGTCTCCACGTGGAAACATCGCACTTACGAGCAAATGTTTTCCGCCGCCAGTAGCTAAAAAAAGACCCACCCGCAGGCGACGGATCTTTTTCCTGCCGGCACTATGCCGACGCTGCGCTCATGACAGTGAGTTCAAACCGACAGCGCAATCGAGCAACCCGTGAAGCGCCTGTGTGCGTTTGGGCAGCTCCGCCAGACTTCCGTCTTTCAGAACCTCCGTGAACGCATTGAACAGCGACCAGATGTTGCGCTCTTCAAACGCCAGATGTCTCGGGCTTCTCCATTCCTTGAGCACGTCGGGTATGTAGCTGTTGGCGCAGACCCCGACATCCACGCTTCGAATCACCAGATCATGCGCAGCCTTATCGCTGACCAGATGATCTTTGTAGGCGTCGATGCGCTTGTCCTGATCGTGCCACTTCGACATTAAGAGGCCAATGGCGCGCTCCGTGAGTTGCGGCAGATCGCGATGGATGAACCTGGTGTGTTTGCGGGCGAATTTGACCTCGCCACTGAAGCTGAGGTTGTCGCAAACAAACACCGAGGCCCCTGCAACAATGCCTGCCGGAAACATCTTGTCGTGACTGTTTCGCAGGCCGACCACCCAGCAATAATCTTCGCTGGATTTGCGGCTCTGGATTTCCATGAGCCCGAAGTAACGCATGCCATCGTGAGTGAGACTGTGGGCGACACTGCCGATGATAAGGTTGGTGCTGGCCAGTGTGCGGCGAACTGTTTGGATCAGCTCGAAATGCGGGATCGGCTGCCATGTCGGTGTGGCCTCCGGTGTTTTGACGTGGACGACTTCTTCCAGATCTACGGCAGATGCACCGCAGTGGAGGATGAGGTTTGGATGCCGGCGTTTTGACGCAGCCGGGGCGTTTTCTAATTGGACCAT
>CAIYUV010000036.1 GCA_903929475.1 uncultured Spartobacteria bacterium | reverse complement strand
GGGCGAAATGTCTATGCCGATCCACTGGCGCTTGAGCTTCTGCGCCGCGACGAGCGCGGTGCCGCATCCGCAGAACGCGTCGAGCACGATGTCGTTCTCGTTGCTGCTCGCAGCGATGATGCGTTCGAGCAATGCGAGCGGCTTCTGCGTGGGGTAGCCGAGGCGTTCGGCGGCTTGGGAGTTGATTGGGTTAATGTCCGTCCAAACGCTGCCCATTGGAATGCCGTGCATCTCGTCGAGATAGCGCTTCAAACGCGGACGCTTCGTCTTGTCTTCGGGATACCAAATGCGTCCCTCCTCATCGAGCTGCGCCATCGTCTCCTTGGAATAGCGCCAGCCTTTCGGTGGACTCTCGAAGCCCTTCCACTCATACATCATATTCGGACGCGGGTTCGGACTCGTCATATTGTCGAGCTGGTAGAGCCGACCGTCGCCGTCGTCGTGCGTGTATTTGGTTTCGATGTAATGGTCGCTGTATTCCTCGAACTGCCCGCTGGAAATCCAGATGGAAAGCGCATCGCCTACCACGACGCCTGTCATCTCGCGAATGCACAGAACGTGAGACGTGAACCGCGCGACCTCCTGCGTTCCATTCCCGGTGTGGAGATTTGCGAACTCAGCGACGCCCATCTGTGCTGCGGCAGCGCGGGCACTTATAATATGGACCAGCCGGAGATCGCCGCGTCGCTCGGCGAACAGAAGGCGCGGGCGGTCATCGCCACCGGCGCGGACATCGTCGCATCCGGCAACATCGGCTGCCTCACGCAACTGCGTGTGCATTTGAAGAAACTCGGCGCCGATCTTCCCGTGCGCCACACCATGCAAGTGCTGCGCGACGCCTACCGCGTCACAAAACAGGTGCCACCCAAGTCCTGACCCACGCCCCTCGCTCTGCTGCGTCCACATATCATCGTTCACCGATCGCAGCGCAACAAACCCTCCTTGTCATATCCCGCCTTCGTGGCTTTTCGCTGCGTCCTTTTACTCTGGACCGTGCGAATCTTGTTGGACATGCGCGTGACTAGTGGCGTATGGCTGGCGTGCTGTCTGCCTAGCGCAACGCGCGAGGGACCGAACGTAAAAAAGGGGGGCATTCGGGGCACGGTCATCGTGAGCGGGGAACTCTTTCCCCAAAAAAATACATCTCTTAGCTAGATAAGACCCTTTCTAATTGCTGGCTGGGCTGCGATGGTTCCAGTTCAGCGCGCAAAGAAATGCTTCCGAATCTCATTTCAAGACTGTCGCCGGGTGTATCCCCGGCCAAGGCGGCTCATCCTAGTATTCACTTTTCGGCGATCCTGTCCGAGATGGCGAAGGTGGAATCGGGCGAGGTCTTTGCACGGATGAAGACGGCGGCAGACGGGTTGACAGACGCCGAGGCGGCTAGACGTTTGGAAGAAGTCGGCCCAAACGTCGTAGTGTCGGAGAGACATCGTGGTTGGCCCTGGCGCCTGCTCACCGCGTCGCGGAACCCGCTGGTAATTTTGCTCGTCGTGCTCGCGGGAATTTCGTTTGCGACTGGCGATCCGCGGGCTGGTTCGGTGATGGCGCTGATGGTGATCCTCGGTGTGACACTTCGCTTTGTGCAGGAGTCGCGCGCGGATGCCGCGGCGGCAAAATTGAAGGCGATGATCACCGTGACGGCGGCTGTGGTGCGCGGCGGAAGGGCGGAGGAAATCCCGTTGAGTCAGTTGGTGCCGGGCGATGTGGTGACGATTTCCGCGGGCGACATGATTCCGGCCGATGTGCGGGTCATTGCGGCGAAGGATCTCTTCGTCACGCAGGCGGCGCTGACGGGAGAGTCGTTGCCGGTGGAGAAGTTCGAGAAGCCGGATATGCGCGTGGGTGGGTCGCCGCTGGAATTCGGGAATATTTGTTTGCTCGGCACGAGTGTGGAGAGCGGTGCTGCGACGGTGACCGTGCTGGCCACCGGCGCGCAGACTTACTTCGGGAGCATGGCGGGCAGCATCGTGGGCGATCCGGTGGAAACGAGCTTCGACAAGGGCGTGAAGGATTTCACATGGCTGATGATCCGTTTCATCCTGGTGATGGTCCCGCTCGTCTTCCTCATCAATGGGCTCACGAAGCACAACTGGCGTGAGGCGTTTTTGTTCTCCATCGCGGTCGCCGTCGGGCTGACGCCCGAGATGCTGCCGATGATCGTCTCCGTGTGCCTGTCGAAGGGCGCGCTGGCGATGTCGCGCAAGAAGGTCATCGTGAAGCAGCTCAGCGCGATCCAGAACTTCGGCGCGATGGACGTGCTCTGCACGGACAAGACCGGCACGCTAACCATGGATCAGGTCATCCTCGAGCGGCACTGCGATGTCATGCAGAAGGACAGCGACGACGTGCTGCTCCATGCCTACCTCATCTCGCACTTTCAGACGGGACTGAGAAACGTGCTCGACCGCGCGGTGCTTAAACACCGCGAGGCGCACGAGAAGCTCTCCATCACCAACTACCGCAAGGTGGACGAGATCCCATTCGATTTTGTGCGCAGGATGATGTCGGTGGTGGTGCAGACGCCCGAGGGGGAACACCAACTACTGACCAAGGGCGCGCCTGAGGCGGTGTTTGCGAAGTGCGGCTTCTTCGAGCTGGACGGCGAGACATTCGCGATGGAGCCGGTGATCGTCGGGGATCTCATCAAGCAATATCAGGAACTCAGCGCCGATGGCTTCCGCGTTCTCGCCGTCGCCCACAAGCACATCGCCAGCGACGATCCGCTTATCAACAAGGACGACGAGTGCGACCTGATCCTCAAGGGTTACGTCGCTTTTCTCGATCCGCCGAAAGACTCCGCGGCACGGGCCATCAAGGCGCTCGAGGATCACGGCGTGACCGTGAAAGTGCTCACCGGCGACAACGACCTCGTCACCCGCAAGGTCTGCCGCGAGGTGGGCCTGAATGCCGACAACATCCTCCTCGGCAGCAAAGTCGAAACGATGACCGACGACGAACTAGCCGACGCCGCGGAGACGACCCGCGTCTTCGCGCGCCTCTCGCCGGCGCACAAGCAGCGGATCATCCGCGCGCTCCAGCGCAAGCAGCACGTCGTCGGCTTCATGGGCGACGGCATCAACGACTCGCCCGCGCTGCACGTCGCCGACGTCGGCATCTCGGTGGACTCGGCGGTGGACATCGCCAAGGCTGCAGCCGCAGTCATTCTCTTGGAAAAAGATCTCATGGTGCTCGACGAGGGCGTCATCGAAGGGCGCAAGGTTTTCGTGAACATCCTCAAATACGTCCGCATGGGCGCCAGTTCGAACTTCGGGAACATGTTCAGCGTCCTCGGCGCCAGTGCGTTTCTTCCCTTCGTTCCGATGGCCCCCATTCAGGTTCTCACGAACAACCTGCTCTACGACTTCTCGCAGGTGCCCATCCCCACCGACACCGTCGGCCCCGAGCAGACGGCCAAGCCGCGACCGTGGCACATGGGCGATATCCGCAAGTTCGTCCTCTTCATCGGTCCCGTCAGTTCGATCTTCGACTACACGACGTTCTTTGTGATGCTCTATCTCTTCGGCTGCTGGGACCCGGCGCGCGCCTCCCTTTTTCAAACCGGCTGGTTTGTCGAATCACTGATCACGCAAACGCTCATCATCCACGTCATCCGCACAAACAAGCTGCCCTTCATCCACGGGCGCGCGAGTTGGCAGGTCACTTTGACGACCCTTCTCGTCATGGCCATTGCCGTCTGGCTTCCATTCTCTCCCATCGCCACCGCACTCGGCTTCACGCTTTTGCCGCCGCTCTATTGGCCAATCCTTTTGGTCACGGTGCTATGCTACGTCGTCCTTACGCAGGCCGTGAAAATGTGGCTGCTCCGCAAGATGTGGATTTGATGGAGGCGTGCTAGTCCAACTCCCGAAAAAAAGTCTTCGCTCACAAATCGAGCGAAACGAACAAAAGGGTTCATGCAGAGATCTTTTTTGCATCACAAGTGATATCTGTTCATGGCAAATATTCAGGCAGTGTTTAAACGGGTGTTTATTCGTAGTGTGCATTTAGAAACTGGCGGCCTTGACGTTGCGCGAAAATTTTTGAACTGATTTCGCTGTGCGGCATTCCAAAATATATCTGGCAGTGGATCTCGGTGCGGAGAGTGGGCGTGTGATGGCGGGGATTTGGAATGGGCGGGTGCTTCAACTCGATGAGATTCATCGCTTCCCCAATGGCGGCGTTTATCTCGGCGACACGCTTCGCTGGGATGTCTTGATGCTGTGGTCGGAAATCCAAAAGGGGCTCGCGCTTGCGGGAAAAAAGTATGGCAAGCGAATCGTCTCGGTGGGCGCGGATACGTGGGGACTGGATTTTGTGCTCTTGAACAAGCAGGACGAAATGCTCGGGCTGCCGTATCACTATCGCGATGCGCGGACGCGGGGCGGTCTGGAGCGCGCTTTCAAGAAGGTGCCGCGCGCGGAGATTTTCAAGCACACCGGCTCGCAGTTCATGGAGCTGAATTCGCTCTACCAGTTGCTGGCGTGGAAACAAAATTCCCCGGCCATTCTCGATGCCGCCGACACGCTGCTGTTCATCCCGGACTTTTTGCACTGGGCTATGTGCGGCGTGAAGCGTGCGGAGTTCACGATTGCCTCCACTTCGCAATTCCTGCATCCGCTCAAGCGCGACTGGTCGCTGCCGTTGATGAAGAAGTTCGGGCTGCCCACGCATTTCCTGCCGAAGGTGGTCGCGCCCGGCACGACGCTCGGTAAATTCAGCAAGGCACTCGCGGAGCGCACAGGTCTCGCCGGGGTGAAAGTCGTCGCCCCGCCTTCGCACGACACGGCATCGGCGGTTGCGGGCGTGCCCACGGCGAACACGGGTAAAGCGAACTGGGCTTACATCAGCTCGGGCACGTGGTCGCTCATGGGCGCGGAGATTCAGAAAGCTGTGCTGACACCGCGCGCATTGGAGATGAACATGACCAACGAGGGCGGCGTGGATGGCACCTATCGTCTGCTCAAAAACATCATGGGGCTCTGGCTTGTGCAGCAGTGCAAACGCTCCTTCGATGCTGCCGGGAAGAAATACGATTACTCGCAGCTTGCTGCGCTGGCGGCGAAAGCGAGGCCACTTCGCTCCATCGTCAATGTGAACGCTCCGCGCTTTCTCAATCCGCCGGATATGCCACGGGAGATTCAGGGATTTTGCCGCGAGACGAAGCAGCCCGTGCCAAGGACCGAGGGCGAACTCATCCGCTGCGCCTACGAAAGTCTGGCGCTGAAATATCGCGAGACGCTCGCATCGATCGAGGAATTGACCGGCGAGGAAAGCGAAGTCATCCACATCGTCGGTGGTGGTTCGCAGAGCAAGATTCTCAATCAGTTTACCGCCGATGCATGTGACCGGCCCGTTATCGCGGGACCGGTCGAGGCCACAGCGATTGGTAATTTACTCACGCAGGCGAGGGCCGACGGCGAGATCGGATCGCTGGCGGAGATGCGCGAGGTCGTCCGCGCATCCAGCACCGTGCTACGCTACGAACCGGCGGCATGGAAGGAAGCGGCGGAGCGATTCGCCGAGCTGCGTCTGCGTAGTTGAGCGGCTGCCGCTTGACCAATCTGGAAGGCAAGGGTAGCAACGGCGTCCCCGCTTGGGGCGTCCGTGGGTTTTTGTTTCTCCGATGACTCACACCAATCCCTATGACTAATCCTGTTTCCAATCCATTTTCTCTCGCCGGACGAGTTGCCCTCGTCACCGGCAGCAGCACGGGCCTTGGCAAGCCGATGGCCATTGCGCTTGGCAGGGCTGGCGCGAAAGTCGCCATCAATTTCAACAACAACGTCGCCCGGGCGGAAAGGGCGTTCGATGAATTTGAAGCCGCAGGCTGCGAGGGGATGCTGGTGCGCGGCGATGTGAGCAGCGAAACGGAGGTGCCGCGCATCACCGCAGAAATCGCGGCGAAGCTGGGACCGGTGGATATCCTCGTGCTCAACGCCACGCCCGACCAGCCGCAGAAGCCCATCGAGGAATACGAGTGGGCCTTCTACCAAAAGATGCTGGATTTTTTCGTGAAGAGTCCGGTGCTGCTTTCCAAGGCATGCCTGCCACACATGAAGCAGCAGCGCTGGGGGCGGATTATCAATATCGGCTCCGAAGTCGTCGCGCGCGGCGTGCCGAATTTCACCGCCTATCTTGCGGCGAAGGGCGGGCAGAATGGTTTCAACCGCGGCCTCGCGACCGAGGTCGCACGATGGGGCATCACGGTGAACATGATCTGCCCCGGGTGGATTCCCGTCGAACGCCACGAAAACGATCCGCAGGAGCAGAAGGACGGCTATCGCGCGCTGATTCCCGCCGACCGGTGGGGCGTCCCGCAGGATGTCGCCGGAGCGGTTGTATTCCTCGCGAGCGAGGCGGCTTCGTTTATCACCGGCCAAAACCTCCACGTGAACGGGGGCATGACCGTTCATTGATCAATCACGTATCCACTCATCCCAACCACAACCATGAAACCCATCATTCCAACCATACTCGCCATCGCTGCTACTCTGCTGAGCGGCAGCAAACTAGCCGCCAACTCGGACTCCGGTTCCGGGCGAAAAAAAATCGCATTCGTCACCAACGGCGTGGCGTCGTTCTGGACCATCGCCGCCGCCGGAGTGAAGGCGGGTGGCGAGAAATTCGGGGTGGATGCGCAAGTGTTCATGCCCGTCGAGGGCATCAGCGATCAAAAGCGCATCATCGAGGATCTGCTCACTCGTGGCATTGACGGCATCGCCATCAGCCCCATCGATCCGAGCAATCAATCCGACATTCTCAATCAGGCGGCGAAGCGGACCAAGCTGATCACCCACGACTCCGATGCACCCGCGAGCGAACGTCTCCTTTACATCGGCATGGACAATTACAAGGGCGGCATCATGTGCGGAAAACTCGTCCGTGAAGCCATGCCGAACGGCGGCACCGTGATGCTCTTCATCGGTCGCCTCGAACAGGACAACGCGAAAAGCCGACGCCAGGGTTGCATTGACGGCATCCTCGGGCGCACGGAGGATCCGAAGCGTTTCGACCCGCCATCCGACGTGATCGAGGAGGGCGGCTTCAAAATTCTCGGCACGCTGACGGATAATTTCGACCGCGCGAAAGCCAAGGCGAACGTCGAGGACACGCTGGCCAAATATCCCGACATCGGAGGAATGGTGGGTCTTTTTGCCTACAATCCGCCCCTCATGCTCGAAGTGCTCTCGCAGGCGAACAAGCTCGGCAAGGTGAAGGTGATCGCATTCGACGAAGACGACGCGACGCTTGCCGGAATCCAAAAGGGCACAGTCCACGGCACCGTTGTTCAGAACCCCTATATGTATGGCTATAAGTCCGTCGAAGTGCTGAGCGAACTTGCGAAGGGCAACACGAGCGTGATTCCCGAGAGCAAGATGATTGACATTCCCGCACGGCAGATTCGCAAGGCGGAAGTGGATGCATTCTGGGCCGAGCTGAAGGAGAGAGTCAGCGGCGGAAAATAAAGCGGCAACTTCATGGAACATCCGCTGCTCGAAGCGAAGGCTCTCGTAAAAATCTTCCCCGGAGTGCGGGCGCTCAAGGGCGTGAGCATGACGCTTCGAAGCGGGGAAGTGCTCGCCGTGATTGGCGAAAACGGGGCCGGAAAAAGCACACTGATGAAAATACTCGCCGGCGTGCAGCAGCCGGACTCGGGCGGGATTTTCATCGAGGGAAAGCTGGCGCGAATTGACTCCGTGCAGCACGCGCTCTCGCAGAGAATCGCACTGATTCACCAGGAGCTGAATCTCGCGGACAACCTCGATGTCGCCGCGAATATTTTTCTCGGACGGGAAAAGCTGCGCTTCGGGCTGATTGACAAAGCCCGCCAGCGTCGCGAGGCCCGTCCGCTGCTCGCCGCCGTCGGGCTCGACGTGGATCCGGCTGTCCTTGTCAGCACTCTCAGCATCGGCCAGCAGCAGATGGTCGAGATTGCGAAAGCGCTTTCGGTGAACGCGCGTGTCCTCATCATGGACGAACCGACATCGAGCCTCTCCAGCCACGAGTCGGAGAATTTGTTCAAGGTCATTCGCGACCTTCGTTCGCGAGGCGTGAGCATCGTCTATATCTCGCATCGTCTCGGCGAGGTGCGTGCGCTCGCGGACCGCGTGACCGTGCTGCGAGATGGCGCGAACGCCGGTGAGCTTTCGCGCGACGAAATCACGCACGACGCGATGGTGAAGCTCATGGTCGGACGCGACCTCTCGCAGTTCTACCCGCACGAGGTTCACGAATCGGGCGCGGCTGTTCTGGAGGTGGAAGGACTGCGCACTCCGGCGCATCCGGCGCAGCAGTTGAGTTTCAGCGTGTGCGCTGGCGAGATTGTCGGCGTCGCGGGTCTCGTCGGCGCGGGCCGCACGGAATTGCTGACGACGCTTTTCGGAGTCACACCCGCCATCGGTGGCAGTATTCAGATCGCAGGCCGTAGCGTCACACCCGTTTCACCATTGCAGGCCATCGCCGCAGGGCTCGCGCTCGTCCCGGAGGATCGGAAAAAGCAGGGCGTCGTTCTTGAAATGGCAGTGCGCGACAATCTCAGCCTCGCCAGTCTGCGGCGCGATCAACGTCACGGAATGATTGATCGGCGACAAGCCGCAGAATTGAGCGGGGAAATGATAGCGGCATTGAAAATCAAAACACCCGACGGCAGACAGCCCGTGCAATTTCTCTCCGGCGGCAACCAGCAAAAGGTGGTGCTCGGAAAATGGCTCGCGCTGCGTCCGCGCGTGCTGCTGCTCGATGAACCCACACGCGGCATAGACATCGGGGCGAAGCAGGAGATTTACAAACTCATGGAGGAACTGGCCGGGAAGGGTGTCGCGATTCTTTTTGTCTCCAGCGAAATGGAGGAAATCCTCGGCATGTCCGACCGCGTGCTCGTCATGCACGAAGGCCGCATCACCGGAGAACTCGTGCGCGGGGAACTCACCGAGGAATCGGTTATGCACCTCGCCACCGGCAGTACGCTCGCCGCAGCATAGCGACATCACATTCATGCAACTCAAAAAAACTCTCGGCATCACCATTCTACTGGCGATTGTTTGCATCGTCACCGCACTGATCAGCGACAGCTTCCTCAGCGGCTACAACGTTGAGAATCTCATCCGCCGCACCGCGCTCTTCGGCATCATCAGCATCGGCGTTGCCTTCGTCATCGTTACGGGCGGCATTGATTTGTCGGTCGGCTCAGTCATCTGCCTCGTCGGTTGCGGACTGCCCTGGCTGCTCACAACCCACCACTGGCCGCTGCCTCTGGCGCTGGTTGCCGTGGCTGGCGTATCGGCGGGCATCGGGCTTTTGCACGGGCTAATCATCACGAAGCTCCGCATCCAGCCTTTCATTGTGACGCTGTGCGGTCTTCTGCTCTATCGCGGCATCGCGCGCGGTTTCACCGACGATCAGACGGTCGGTTTCGGTGCGGAGTTCAAAGGTCTGCGAACGCTTGCAACGGGACAAATCGAACTTCCGTTCATCCATGGATTCGCGCTGCCGGCTCCGTGTATTTTCCTACTGACCGTAGCCGTGCTCGGCGCTGTATTTTTGAACAGGACGATCTACGGCCGCTACCTGCTCGCGCTCGGACGCAGCGAGGAGGCGGCGCGCTACAGCGGCATCAATACCGGGCGCATGACCGTCCTCGCCTACGTCATCAGTTCGACGCTGGCCGGATTCGGCGGCGTGCTGTTCGTGCTCGATGTGAACTCCGCGCAGCCCGTGGATTTCGGAAATTTCTACGAGCTATACGCCATCGCCGCAGCCGTCCTTGGCGGATGCAGCCTGCGCGGAGGTGAAGGCACGATTACCGGAGTGATCGTCGGCTCCGCGCTCATACAGGTGCTGCGCAATATGATCACCCTCACGACCAAGCACCACAACATGGAGTTCGCCATCATCGGCGCTGTCATCCTCGTCGGCGTCATCGCCGATGAATTGATGAAACGCTACGGCGTCAGGCGGCGCGCCGCACAGGCATTGCTCGCGGAAACGAAAAGGACATGAAAACTGCATACCTCGTCGCCAGTGGCGACCTTCGACTCTCGGCAAATCAAGTCTGCTGGCCTGCGCAAGCAGCTATGGAAAAAACTCTCACTCGCGCATTTCAGAACGAAGGATGGGACCTCCGGCGCGCGCATCCTTTCAACAAAACGAGGGGGCATGGATTTATTGATTCTCAGCGGATGGGCATCGAGGTGTTCCGCGACATCCCGACGGACGCACCGCTCATCGTCGCCGAGGCGGTCTGGCAGTATTCGCATCACGTGCTCGCTGGGCTGACGACCCATCGCGGCCCCATTCTGACAGTGGCAAACTGGAGCGGCCAATGGCCGGGACTTGTCGGGATGCTGAATCTCAACGGCTCTCTCACGAAAACCGGCGTTCGATATTCGACTTTATGGAGCGAGGATTTCACCGATGCATTTTTCCTCACGAAACTGCGGCAGTGGCTCAAGAGCGGTCGTATCACGCACGACACGTCGCACGTTCGTTCACTCGCTGACGTGAAAGTGCCTGCATCCGCGCGCAAGCTCGGCAAACAACTCGCGTCACAGCTCGTTCGTGAAAAAGCCATCATGGGCATCTTCGACGAGGGCTGCATGGGGATGTTCAACGCCATCATCCCTGATCATGCGCTCCATGCGTGCGGCGTGTTCAAGGAACGGCTCAGCCAGTCCGCGCTCTACGCGGAGACGATGCGCACGAGCAACGCCGAGGCAGACGCCGTGCGCGCATGGCTGGAAAAGCGCGGGATGAAATTTCACACCGGCCCGCGCCACGAAAGCGACCTCACCGACGCGCAGATCCGGCTCCAGTGCAAAATGTATATCGCCGCCGTGCGAATAGCGGATGACTTCGGCTGCGACGCCATCGGCATCCAGTATCAGCAAGGCCTGAAAGACCTGTTGCCCGCGAGCGACCTCGTGGAAGGCACGCTCAACAACTCCGACCGTCCGCCCGTTTGCTCACGCGACGGCAAGCGCGTTCTCTTTAAAGGCGAGCCCGTCATCCATTTCAACGAAGTGGACGAATGCGCCGGCCTCGACGGACTGCTCACGTATCGCGTGCATCGCGCCCTTGGCCAGCCCGTCGAAAACACACTGCACGACGTGCGATGGGGCGATTTCGAAACCGGAAAGCGGAGAGCGGAGACCGAAAAGAAAAGCGCGCAGCGCGAAAATCTCTCCGCTCTCCGCGCTCCACTCTCCGGTCTCGACTACGTGTGGGTCTTCCTCATCAGCGGAGCGGCACCGCCCGCACATTTCATCGGCGGATGGAAAGGCGCGGAAGGTTTCCGTCAGCCCGCGATGTATTTTCCAAACGGCGGCTCGACCCTGCACGGCATCTCGCGCCCCGGCGAAATCGTCTGGTCGCGCATCTACGTCGAAAACGAAGCGCTGCACATGGACATCGGCCGCGGCGGAGTCGTGAAACTTCCCGCCGCCGAGACCCGCCGCCGTCTCGACGCCACTACACCGCAATGGCCCATCATGCACGCCATCACCTACGGTGTTTCACGCGACCAACTCATGGCAAAACACAAAGCGAATCACATCCAGGTCGCCTACGCGAACGACGCGAAGACCGCGGACGCGTGTCTGTTTGCCAAGGCGAGCTTCGCCCATGCGCTGGGGATCCAAGTGAACGTGTGCGGCACGCTGCGCCGATGAACCATGCATCCGCCGTGCTGTAACACGAAAGTGCCTCGTGTAAAGTGACGGAGGCATACGTCGTTGCTAAACAGGAAATCAAAGCTGGTTCCGAGACCCGATTTACGTCTTTCGTCCTTATGCGAAACAAAACATTGTGCCCGTGCTTGGCGTTTGACTCGCGATGAGCTACGAAGCAACCATGCATTCATTGCTCCGTTTGCTTTTCCTCGCTGGTGTCGCGTTCATTTTTTCCTCCTGCGCCCGCTCGCTGCCAAAATATGAAACACCCATCGAGCGGACGCAGTTTCAGTGCGTGCGAACGACCGCCTACACGCACACCGAATCCGACCACGTCTGCCACGGTTGCTGCACCGCGCTCGGCACCACGCTGCGCTACGGGAAAGTCCATAGCGCCGCCGCAGATTGGTCGCGCTGGCCTGCGGGCACCGTCTTCCGTATCCTCGAAACCGGCGAGGTTTGCGAAGTGGACGACATCGGTTGGGCACTCGCTGGACGCAACACGATTGACCTCTACAAACCCACGCACGCCGCGATGAACGCATGGGGTGTCCGCACCGTGAACATCGAAATCCTCCATTGGGGCGAGGACGACAGCAGCCTCGCCATCCTCAGCAAGCGGATGAAATACCGACACGTTCAGCGCATGGCGCACGATTTGGAAAAACGAATCGCCAGTGGCGCGCAAAACCCCGAGCCACTCATCGCTGCTGCGGCCCCGCCAGCCAACCCCGATCTGCATCCCTTCCGCAAGCCCGTGCGCCGTCTGTAAAATGCGATGCGGCGAAACCTTCTGCAGCCGTGCGCGGCTCAACAGCGCTCTCAGCTACAAATCCCGTGTGGATTTCGAAGACAAAATAAACTAAATCGAAACAATCAGAGTTATCCCTCCGGTTCTGGTTCGTCGGCGCGGTCTTCGAAGCGGGTGAATTCTTTGAGGAAGGTGAGAGGCACGTCGCCGACGGGGCCGTTGCGCTGTTTGGCGATGATGAGCGTGGCTTTGCCTTTGGCGGCTTCTTTGTCGTCGTCGCTCTCGGCGTAGTATTCTTCGCGGACGAGGAGGGCGACGACGTCGGCGTCCTGCTCGATGCTGCCGGATTCGCGGAGGTCGCTGAGGCGCGGGCGGCCTTTGCTTTCGCCGGTGCGGGATTCGGGGTTACGATTGAGCTGTGCGAGGACGACGACGGGGATGTTCAGTTCCTTGGAGAGGGCTTTGAGGCCGTTGCTGATTTCGGAGATTTCGAGCTGGCGGTTGTCCTGGCCGCGCTTGCTGGTGCTGCGGAGGAGCTGGAGGTAGTCAATGAAGATGGCCGCGATGTTGTGCTCGGCTTTCATGCGGCGGGCTTTGGCGCGCAGTTCGAGGATGGAGAGGCCGCTGCTGTCGTCTATGAAGATTTTTGCGTTATGGAGCTTGGCGGCGGCGGCGGTGATGGCCGGGAAGTCGCGCTCGCTGAGGAAGCCGTTGCGGATGTTGCCGAGATTCACCCGCGCGATGGAGCAAAGGACGCGCTGGACGAGTTGCTGCGAACTCATTTCGAGCGAGAAGAATGCGACGGGCTGGCCGACGACGAGCGCGATGTGCTCGGCGATGTTCATGGCGAGTGCGGTCTTTCCCATCGAGGGGCGGGCGGCGATGACGATCATCTCGGCGCCGTGCAGGCCGTCGGTCATTTGGTCGAGGACTTTGAAGCCGGTTTCGAGGCCGGTGATTTTTCCACGGCGCTCGTAGAGTTGCTGGATGTCGCTGATGGCTTTCATCACCATGTCTTTCATCGAGGACGTCTTGTCCTTGAAGCGATCCTTGGCGATTTCGAAAATCTCCTGCTCCACTTTGTCAAGCAGCATGGGCACTTCATCCTGCTCATCGTAGCTGCGTGCGGCGTATTCGGTGCAGACGCGGATGATTTCGCGGAGCACGTGTTTTTCCTGAAGGATTCCGAGGTAGTAATCGGCGTTTGCCGCTGTGGGGAGGAAGGTGAAAAGTGAGGAGACGAATGCCGCACCACCGACGTTGTCCAGCTTGTTCCGGTCGCGGAGGTGCTGGGTGATGGTGATGAAGTCTATGGGCGTGCCTTTGTCCCAAAGCTCCAGCAAAACGCCATACACCTCGCCATGGGCGGGGATGTGGAAGTGCCCGGATTTGATCTGCTTTTCCGCGCACATCGAGCCCACTTCGCGGGACGACAGAAGGAAGCTGCTCAATACGCCCTGCTCAGCCTCGGGCGACTGTGGGAGCAACCGGTGAATATCCGGTAGATAACTGATCTTCGACTTTAAATCAGCGCCGGTTTGTTCTCCCGGCTTCCTGTCTCGCCTTGGATTCTTGGAATCCTCGGCCATGGCGCGTTACTCCTTTGCCTCCGCACTGTCGGTTTTCGCGGTCTTGTGCTTGGCCTTGGCTTTTGCCTTGTAGCTGCCGGGGGTCTTTTCTCCCTCGGCTTCGCCTTCCGTTTTCTCTACGTGCGCAGTGCCCTTGGCGGAAATGTTCACTTCGACCGTGGCGTTCACGTCGTGGTGGAGTTTGATGACGACTTCGTGCTTGCCGCTGTCCTTGATTGGGCGGTCGAGCTGAATCTTGTGGCGGTCAATTTCGATGCTGCCGCCGAGGGCCGCCTGAAGTTTCTGCGCGATGTCGGCTGCGGTGACGGAGCCGAACGCTTTGCCGGTCTCACCGGTTTCGAGTTCGATTTCGAGTTTGATCTTGCTGATCTTACGGGCGACTTCCTGCGCGTCGTTCATCTCCTTGGCCTCGCGCTCGGCGCGTTTGGCCTTGAGTATGTTGATGCGGCGGAGGGAGGCGGGAGTGACTTCCAGAGCCTTGCCCTGTGGGATGAGAAAATTGCGTGCGTAGCCGGCTTTGACTTTCACGACGTCTGCTTCGGCACCGAGGTTATAGACTTTCTCTGTAAGAATAATTTGAGTGGTTGGCATAAATAAAAAGCGGCTGCGGTTAAAAAAGGGTGCGCTTGGTAGCTCGACTGGCGAGGGATGTCAACGGGAGGTTTTTATTAAAAGACGGGCTGGTGCTTTCAAGCTTAGTTTATCTGGCAGGGATGGAGTGCGTTGACCTATTCGCTCTTCGCAACTATTCCACCGGCATGAAGCTCACCGTCGTCTTTCTCTCGCTTGCCGTCACCACATTCGCCGCCGACTGGCTGCATTATCGCGGGCCGGAGCAAAATGGTTCGAGCTCGGAAAAGGTCGCGGGAATTGCGAAGGGCGAATTGTGGCGCGTGCAACTCGGCACGGGGTTGAGCGGGATCACGTCGGCGGGAACGCGTATTTTTTCCGCAGGCTACAAGGACGGAAAGGAAACGCTCTACTGTCTCGAGGCGGCGACGGGCAAAGCATTTTGGACCTACGCTTGGACTGCGAAAATTGGCGACAATCTCTTCGAGGGCGGGCCGCGCGCGACGCCGACGCTCGATGGGGATCGCGTCTTCATGCTCGGCAACGAAGGCACCTTGTTTTGCTCAGATGTGGCGGACGGCAAGGTCGTTTGGGAAAAGCATCTCGTCCGCGATTTTGGCTGCAAGCGCCCGGAATGGGGCTATTGCGGGTCGCCGACGATTGACGGTGCGAATGTGTTGCTCGACGGCGGCGGCACCGGCGCGAGCACGCTGGCGCTCAATAAACAGACCGGCGCGCTCGTTTGGAAAAGCGGCGACGACGGCGCGGGCTACGCATCGCCCATCGTGACGAATATCGGCACGCAGCGCACCGTGGTGCTTTTCAAAGCGAAAGCTGCCATCGGTCTCGACGCGAAGAGCGGGCGAGAGCTGTGGCGTCATCCATTTGAAACCAGCTACGACGTGAACGCCGCCAGCCCGCTCGTAGTCGGCGACAAAGTCCTCATCTCCGCCGGCTACAATCACGGCTCGGCGCTCCTGCGCGTCGGCACCAGCGCGGAGCAGGTGTGGTTTAGCAAAAACCTGCGCACACATTTCAATTCACCCGTCCTCATCGGCGGCCACGTCTATGGCATTGATGGCACTGCGGACCCGAAAGCTCCGCTCGTCTGCATTGATTTCGCCAGCGGCGAATTCAAATGGAAGACGAAGGAAGTGCAGGGCGGTTCGCTCATCGTCGCAGGCGACAAACTGCTCATCTTCACGGAGACCGGCGACCTCGTCCTCGCCGATCCATCGCCCACCGGTTACAAGGAACTCGCCCGCCAGCACCTCCTCAGCGGACGCTGCTGGGTGCAGCCCACGCTCTCCAACGGCCGCATCTTCTGCCGAAACACCGCAGGCGAACTCGTCGCTGTGGCGGCTGGCGAAAAATAGTTCCTCCTGCTGGCAGCCATTCTTCCTTTTACGTTGCAGCACTAGTCATCAATCCGGGTCGCTCCGCCCTTTGCACAAAATGCTATGCCTCGCGCCGCAGCCGCACGGCGACAAATTCTGTGTCCGGCAAAATATATTTGCGCACCTCCACCTCCACCGCCGCGAGCGGGTGGCTCGCGAGCAAATACGCAGCAATTTCCTCGGCTAGCGTCTCGATCAGCAGCCGCTCGCCAGTCGCCGCGAGCGACTTCACAGCGCGCGACACCGCATCGTAGTCCACCGTGTTGGCAAGTGTATCGTCGAGATTTTTGAAATCGCGACGCGGCTCCAGCGCGAGCGACACCCGCAGCCGTTGCGGTCGCTTTCTCTCCTCCTCAAACGCTCCGATGAACGCCGAGACACCGAGCTGTGAAATGACTATCTGATCGCGCATCGTTGCCACGCTGAATCCGCGCCGCGCATTCTGCAATCAATTTACCCCACACGAAACTTCACATCCCGCACCGCGCGCCCGAAACGCAGTTTCAGTTTCTTCACGATCTCGGGTCGCCACGTCCGCTCCAGCTCGAAGTGCATCGAAGGCTGGAGCACCCGCACATAAAGCACGCCCTCCACGAGCTTCAGCGGCTGCGAATGTTGCGCGAGAAAATCGCCGACTACCTCGCGCCACGCTGCAACGATTTCCTCCTCGCGCATCCGATCGGCGAGGCCGAGCTGCGCCATTAGCTTCGTCACGAGCGCACCCACGGGTTTCGACGTGTCCTGCGGGAACGGCGTCTCCGGCAGGCCCCGCCACTCGGCGATCACGCGTGCACGCAGATGAGGTTTCATACGCGCAGTGTTGGCGATAATGTAGTCCACTTGCGACAGAAATTCTTCGGCGCTGTCGCAGGGAAAAGACCCCAGAACGATGATGCGTGAGGACCTTGGATAAATCCGCAGGCTGTTTCGGACTATTGTCCGTCGTTGCCGATGGCTTCGACAGGGCAGCCGTCCATCGCCTCTTTGCAAAGCGTCTCCTCCCCGGGATTCTCGGGCTGCTTGTAGAGATAGCTGTGTCCGCCATCATCATTGCGTTTGAAGTTCGCGGGCGCCGTCTCGCGGCACAGGTCGCAATCAATGCACTGGTCATCCACGTAGAATTTTCCCTGCACGTTTTCCGGATATTTGTTCGCTTGGTCAGCCATAATAAAGGGCGCGCAAAGTAGCGGCCAACTCCGCAAGGGCAACGCATTTTTTCATCGGTGCAACGGTTCGTTTGTTTGCACCGTCTCCGTCTACGGCTGCGGCCCTGCGGTGAATTCCCCCATGCTGATGTCCCCGCCTGGCGCGACGAGCACAGCACCGTCATCCGTCACGCGAAGTGCATTTTTCCGTGTGATGACGCCATCTGTTTTATCGCCAGTGGCAACAATGAACGCCCCCGATGTGCGATCAAATGTCGTGTCGTTGTAGCGCCCGACGACCAGTTGCGATGCGGTCGGGCTTTCCAAGCCCGTGCCAATGGTGGCGTTGGCATTCTTCTTCACCACGAATGCATTGGAACGATTGCTATCACTGGTGCCGTTTCCAACGGTGAAAAGTTCGGAAGCAGAATCCCACGAAGCCTGCAACCCCCCTGATGGAACATTATAGCTGCCTACGACAAACTGGCTGTAGCCTTGAGCGATGGTGCCATAGCCGAGTGCTGTGGCGTAATCACCGCTTGCATTGTTCAAATAACCAATGGCCGCAGAATACATCCCCACGGCGGTAGCGGAACTCCCCACAGCAGTTGCTCCCTGTTGCTGTGCAAGCGCACCACTGCCAATTGCGACGGAGGAATCAAAAGTCGCCTGCGCATTACTTCCAAGTGCCACTGCATTCGACGCCGCTGCTGATCCTGTTCCCGATGCAAGGCCCGTCGAGGCAGACATCCCTAGGAGCAGGTAGCGTTGATCGCCCGTCGCCTGTGTAATCACATTGGAACCCGCAACCAAGATGGATGCCGAGGTTCCCGTTGTGTTTCCGGGGCTGATTTGGATGGTCGGGGTTGTCGCGACATTTGAGTTATAAAGATTGAGCGATGCCGGTGACGTCGTGGTGCCGGGGCTGATCTGGACGGTCGCGTTGCTCGTGTATGCCTGATTATAAAGCTTGATGGATGGTGCCGGTGAACCTGAACCGTTTCCAGGGTCGAGCCGGATGACAGACGAGGTCGAACCCATCGTATCGTAAAGATGCAGGACATGAAATGAGTCGAGTTTCATGGCGTCATAGGTCGTGCCATACGAATTCGGGTGCTGAAAGCGCCAGTCACTGCTCGCACGATTGCCGTTGAACAGTGTTTGGGAAGCGTTCGAGTTGCCGCCGTATTTGTCGCTGTAGCTGATCTTCGCTCCTTTCGCCGTGGTGTCCGTCTGATACGCCGGGTCTCTCACGTAGAGGGCAAAGTTCACGTTCGTATCGCCATTTTGTTTTACCGTGAAGGCATTCGAGCGCGTGGACGATCCCGTTCCATTTCCGACGATGAACAAATCATCGGTTCCATTCCAGTAATTCGACATCCCTCCCGTGACGTTATAACGACCCACGACAAACTGGCTGTAGCCTTGAGCGTAGGTGTTATTCCCCATCGCTGTGGAATAGTCGCCGGATGCATAATTGGAATAACCCAAAGCAGTGGATCCGGTGGCCGAGGCCGAGGCACTGTTGCCAATTGCAATCGCGTTATTATTATACGTATGCGCACTGTAGCCAAGCGCCAAAGCATTGCTGCTTCCAGTGCTCGTGCTGGCATTCGTCCCAAAGGCAAGGTTCGCCGTGCCATTGCTGGTGAGGACAGTTTGCGTTTGGCCACTGGCACTGGTGAGAGTAATGCTCTGTCCATACGGGTTGAGGGTGATTGAACCACTCAGGCTTCCATTAAAATTGCCCCTGACTTTTAGTGTTCCGTCGTCTCCCAGCCACATTTGCTCCACGGGCGACCCATCCGCATTCTTGCGCCAGCTCCATTCGCCATTGGGATTCGAAATCTCCAGAAATGCCTGCCCGGTTGTTGTGGGAATATTGTATTTGTAAGCAAACGTCAAATCCCCCCTTTTAGTGTTGGTGCTGGTATTCTGCTGGATTGAAATTTCCGGCACAGACGGGTCGCTGCCTGTCACAGAGAACGGGCTGGCGCTCTGGGCTCGCAGGTGCATGACCGGGAGTAAGCAGAGGGCGATGGTGGTGGTGAGGATGCTTGTTTTCATGGGTGTGATTTTGTTTTGGTGGTTTAGGTTTTCAATTTCAGATTTGGGCTTCGGATTTGAGGTTATTGTGGCTTGCTAGTTTTGCGTTTCAAAATCAATGCGACGGCTGCGAGAAGGGCGACGATTCCAACTACCCATAGCCATGCTGACGCTCGCGGCTCAGCAAGAACAGCGGCAGTTTGCGCGACAGACATTGCTGACGGTTGCGAAGCTGCTGGCGGTGTGTTCGCTATGGGCACTGGCACAGGCAGGGATGGGACGCTGTCGCGAGGCGGTTCCTGAGGATTTGCTACCGGCGGTCGTATGGCGTGCTTGGTGATATATGGCCAGCCTTTAGGTGAATCGATCCGCGTTATCCGTCCGTCCAGATCCAGATCGCCATAACTCACAACCCAACTATCCCCGTAGGCCGAATAGGAAACATCCTCTAACCACGGCTTCCCATCTTTAAATAACCTTCCCTCTGCGTTCGCAGTCAGCGTGAACTTCTTCCCCCGTTTTCCTCGCAGAAGCTCAACCGTGTTAGCATCCAGAAGATGCAAGCGCATGCCGGTAGGATCGTTAAAAAACTCAATGAAGGGAAGTCGTCGCTTAGTTTGTATATCCCAGCGGAGCCACCACCATCTATCGTTCAGGAGAATAATGACGCCAAGCTGCCCATTTGCGACAAGCGCCTTGAGAGGTTCAGCACAATTTACAGGGACTGAAGCTCCAGTGAAAGCCTCGCCGCGATTGTGCGGCTGTCTGTTGGGTGGAGACCAAATGACATCCTCCGTCATATCAGGATTTTTGAGGAGCAGACGATAGTTACCCTCCTGCTCATTCGGAGGGCGTTCAAGTATAACCTGATAGCCATCAGTCAGCACTTGCGGGGCGTTGAAGCGCGCATACTCCTCGGGTTGAGTTACCTTTTCGTCGGCCAAACCCAGTGAAACGAAGAGTATAGTCGAAAATAATGTGAATAGCGTTTTCATCAATCTCCTGAAGATAAGTAAGTTTCCTCGGTGTCGAGAACGTTGGACTTTCCGAACCATATTCCGCTCATTTGCGTGCCGATTTCATCAACGGCAATCCATGAATAACCGATTCCTGCTAAGGAAACGCTGATTTAATCGCTCCGTGCTGCAGAAAAAGCGAGTCATTGGAGGGCGAGTTTGGTAGAGAGGGATGCATGAAACACCAAATGAGTTTCGCGCAGGGAGAGTATGCTGGGAAAAAGAAGGTGACGAGGCGGGAGAGGTTTCTTGGGGAGATGGAGCG
>CAIYUV010000035.1 GCA_903929475.1 uncultured Spartobacteria bacterium | reverse complement strand
TACGTTTTTGTTTCATATTTTGGTGGTTCTTTGTGTTGTGTTTGAACACGCCTTCCACCGCCATTTTATAGCTTAGCCCCTGGCCCGAATTTCGGGGTCCACCTCAGTTTATTCTCGACACTATTAGTTAGAGTAGATAATTCTGGAATCCCGCGCCTCCTCAAGACACATCCAAATTCATCCAAAAAATTATGGGCATCGCATCAATGATACTAGGAATCATCGCAGCACTTGTATGCTGGATACCTTTCTGCAACTACTGGGCAGTAGTTCCAGCAATCGTCGGACTCGTCCTTGGGTTGGTCGACGTTAAGCAAAAAAAACCGAAACAAGTGCCCTGTGGTATGGGCGTCGCCGGTGTCGTTCTCAACATAGTTGCTTTGGGCATAATCGGAATTTGGACTATTTTTATCGGTGCCTCTGCCGGTGCCGCTGCTAAGGAAATTGAAAATTCGGCGAAGCAGTTCGATAAGAACTACAAAGAATCTCAGGAGCATTTTAAGCAAAACCTTGAAAACTCCCGGAAGGAAATTGAAAAAGCCAATAAAGACACTCTGGAGCATCTTCAGGAAGCACAGAGGAAATTGAAAGGTCTTTAACCGAAAATTCTTTGGGAGTTCTCCAAGTATTAGACTTTGGGCAAAAACTTAAAGCCTACAGAATTGTAAATTATACTCTGCTGTCGCTCGCTCTTTACCTTATTACTCTGCCACTTTCGTCGCAGTATTTCGCGAAGGTTTTTCCCGGAATCTGGGGGCGATGTGGTTGGAATGTAATTACTGGTTCTCCATGCTGTTTTTGCGGCCTAACGCGCGAATTGTCTGAAGTCTACTTAACTTTTGCGCGTGGTGGTAATCCGCATTGGTCTTTCAGGTCGCTTTCAACCGCATCTCTTCTTTTATTGTTCATTTTCACGCGTTTCGCCTCTCTAATTATTTTGGCGTGTTCTCCTAAAATACGGAACGCAGTAGTTCTTGACGCTGCTTTTACGGTTATTTTACTTGGGCTAAACTTCATTCTAATTGCATTGTTTCTCTAAATCGGACTCAGAACGTTTTAAAGCACACATGAGCAATCAACAGAAACAACCTCTTCCGAATGCAACTGCGGTGCTCGTGTTGGGAATTTGCTCTATCGTAGTTCCTTTAGCGGGCCTGATTCTTGGGATAGTGGGCCTCACTCTTTCAACGAAAGGACGAAAAATGCACAGCGAAAATCCGGAATTATACGGAGGATTCGGATTGCTTAATGCAGGGTGGATAATGTCAATTATCGGAACTGCTTTATGGGGACTCTATACAGCAGGTTGCATTTGTGCGCTTATAATATGCATGCAGTTTCATCATTATAGGTAGAAAGGGTAAGTTGAAACTGACCGCTGGACGGTTACTCTTTTCACGTCATAACGTGCGATGCGAAGCGCGAGATCGTGGCGAGGCTTTATTTCGTGGATACGCCTGAAGCTGAAACGGCCTATCGTGATCGGATGGACGAGCAAGCCGCTTATTTCGGCATCACGGCACAGCAGGCCGAGACTATCGCGCATGAAGCCACCGCCTTCACCTCCAAGCAACTCGCCGCACCTTTCACCGTCTGGACGCGCTGGCGCTCTGCCTTGGGGCGTTCTGCACTTGGGCGCGTCTATTGCATCATCATCACCGCCGAGGGGCGCGACCTGAACGAATTGCTTGTGGAGAGCGGGCTCGCACGCATCTACGGAACGCGCACGCCGCTATTTGATGGCAGGGATTCGCGTGCGTATCTTGCGAAACTCGCGGAGTTGGAGGCGAAGGCGAAGCTGCTCAAGCGCGGGGCGTGGCGGTTTGTGAAGTGAGGTTTTAGGCGGAATTTTCTGGGGAAGGCGGCGGGTTTAGCAGTTCAGGGAAGTCGAGTGAGGCTTTATTGACCTGCGTCGAAACACGGGTGTCGAGCATCTGTTCCGGATCGTAAGGAACAAGCAGCCCAGCGAGGACTTCAGGAGTCGTGACTGGATTGAGCCAGTCGGCCTCCCGCTCGGGCGTGAGTATGACCGGCATCCGGTCGTGAACAGGTGCGACGAGGGCGTTGGCTGTGGTGGTAATGACGGAGCACGTGTGGACGGTCTCACCCTTCGGCGAGTGCCATGTTTCCCGCAGTCCGGCGAAGGCGAATAGGTCACCGCTAGTGAGTGTGAAGCGGTGCGGGATTTTTCCTGCGTGTGTTTTCTCCCACTCGTAGAAGCCATCGGCAGGAATGAGGCAGCGGTGTCTTTTGAATGCGGCGCGGAAGGCGGGCTTGGTGGCCACGGTTTCTGATCTGGCATTGATGAGGGAGGAGGCGATCTTTTCGTCCTTTGCCCACGACGGCAGAAGCCCCCATCTGGCGATGCAAAGGACTCCGAGGGCGGGAATCATGGGAACACGCTGCGTGGGGGCGATGTTGTAGCGGGCTTTCAGGGTGGCAAATTGCTCAGCGCCGTCATCAAGGGCAAAGCGTTCGCGCAGCCGGGCGAGGCTGGTGAGTGTGTAGCGACCGCACATAGGGGCAATATGGGCGAAGCGATGGGCGTTTTGCAAGAGGACTGGACGGGATGCGCGGGCGAGGTTAATTGGCGGGCATGAGTTGCACGCT
>CAIYUV010000034.1 GCA_903929475.1 uncultured Spartobacteria bacterium | reverse complement strand
CCGCTCGCCGCCATCGAGTCCGCGCACGCACTGCTGCGGCCCGGCGGTGTGTTGCTCATCAACGTCCCCACGTGGCGCGGGAAGTTTTTCCTCGAACTGTCCGCCTTCCGTCTCGGTCTCAGCCCGAAGACCGAGATGGACGACCACAAAATGTATTACGACAAGCGCGATCTCTGGCCGCTGCTCGTCCGCGCCGGTTTCAAGCCCAGCGCCATCCGTCTCCGCTACCACAAATTCGGCCTGAACCTTTTTGCCGCTGCGCAAAAGGGTGCCTGAGCTATTTCAGCGCGAGGATGCGGCGGGCGACTTCCTCGGCGTTGGCGCGGCTGTTGAATGCGCTGATGCGGAAGTAGCCTTCGCCGGCGGCACCGAATCCAGCACCGGGCGTGATGACCACGTTCGCCTCGTTGAGCATCTTGTCGAACATCTCCCACGAGCCGAGACCGCCCGGGCATTTCACCCAGATGTAAGGCGCGTTCACGCCGCCCCACGTGGGCCAGCCCGCTTTGTTTGCGGCTTCGCGGAGGATGGCGGCGTTGCCGAGATAGTGCTCGATGAGCGCGCGGACCTGCGCTTTGCCTTCGGCGGAATAAAGAGCCTCGGCAGCGCGCTGGACGATGTAGGCGACGCCGTTGAATTTCGTCGTCTGGCGACGCAGCCACAGCGGGTGGAGTGGTTTCTTTTCACCGCTCGCGGTCTTGGCGAGGACGGTCTTGGGCAGCACGACGAAGCCGCAGCGCACGCCGGTGAAGCCGCCGTTCTTGGAAAAGGAGCGCAGTTCCAGCGCGCAGTCGCGGGCACCGGGGATTTCGTAAATGCTGTGCGGGATGCCCGGCTCGGTGATGTAGGCTTCGTAGGCGGCGTCGAAGAGAATGATCGCATCGTGCGCGCGGGCGTAGGCGACCCATGCTTCGAGTTGCGCGCGCGTGGTGGCGGCGCCGGTCGGGTTGTTCGGCGAGCAGAGGTAAATCACATCCACGTGGTTGCTCGGCGGTGCGGCGATGAAACCATTCGCTTCATCGCACTTCAAATACACGATGCCCTCGTAGGCACCGCTGGCGTCCGCGTCGCCCGTGTGCCCGGCCATCACGTTCGTATCCACATACACGGGATAGACGGGGTCGGTGACGGCGATGACGTTCTTCGCGCCGAGTATGTCGAGCAAGTTGCCCGAGTCGCACTTGCTGCCGTCGCTCACGATGATTTCGTCATCGGCAACATCCAGCCCGTGCGCGCGGTAATCATTCTCCGCGATGGCGTGGCGCAGCCACTCGTAGCCCTGCTCGGGGCCGTAGCCTTTGAAAGTCGAGCGGTCGCCCTGCTCGTCCACCGCCTTGTGCATCGCGGCGCGGACGGCTTCGGGCAGCGGCTCCGTCACGTCGCCGATGCCACAGCGGATGAGACGCTTTGCCGCGTCCGCGTTCGCATCGGTGAATGCTTTCACACGGCGACCGATTTCGGGAAAAAGGTAACCGGCTTTGAGTTTCAGGTAGTTGTCGTTGAGATAGGCCATTGCGTTGGATGTGAAATAAAAGTCGCATGCAGATGCAAGCGGGCGGGCGGTGTAATCGCGACCCAAGCGCCGGTCAACTACGCGGGCTTGCCCATCGCTGGAAAGTGGCGAAGTGCCGTGCCTGTCCGTCGCTATATCACACTATGAAATGCAAATAATCAGTCCTCTCGTTCCCTCCCAGACGATCAAAGCCGGTCGGTCTATCTCCCATCGCTTGTGTCCTCTGCCTCCTTCTGCCTACGGGCCATTTCTATCTGCCTTTCTCGCTCACTCCGCCTTTGTCCCTCGGCAAAGGCGGCCATAGCCGCCTTCACAGTAGCCTCTTGTTCGGTTTGCATTCTCGCACGCTCGCGAGCGTGCGGTTCAGGGAGTAGATACGTATGACCAGTATCTGAACACTGTAAGCCTTCAGTCGTAATATTAAAGTAGCGGACGGCAGTGGTGCCAAAAACCTTCGTAACGAGTCGAAGCCTGCCGCCATCGCGAGAATACTCACTGAGAATGATGTCCTTTCCCTCCTGAACCTCGCACTCAGTGGGAGAAATCAGGGTGATGCACCAGTTGTTTTGGGGATCGGTAAACACCTGTTTTTGGAATTCCGACTTCTTATCCGGGATTTGCAGCGAGGGCTGGTCGCGCCTACATCCGACAACTAGAATAGCGATTATCAGTAGAATGAACGATTTCATGATTGCTTGAGTTGTAAAACGGCAACGTAGCGGCTCCTGCCATCCTCCTCTGCCGCGAAGGAGCCGAGGTTGTTGTTGGTTGAGGGCTGGCATGGTGGTGGGAGGGGAGCGGGTTTGGGGGGCTTTGGCAAAGCGAAAGTGGGCGGGGGGTGCTGGCAATAGCCCAGCGATTCATCGCTGGGAAAAGGCGGGTGAGCATCGGGGCAAAGTCCCGGCAGGGACGGCAGAGCCGAGCGGAGCGAGACAGCCTGCCGCTAGGCAGCCCGCAGGGCACGCGCGGCGGCGCGTGGCAACAGTTCCTTCGTCCCTGCGGGACTTTTTGGCTTGGGTGGGCGGGGTTCCCAGCACTGAAGTGCTGGGCTATTTTCAGGCCGCACCGGTTTTCGCCGGAGGGTGGCTCTCGGATAAACGGAAGGTGGAGGAACAAGAGACAGATTATTTGATCATTACGTTTTCGGGGAAAAAAGGGGCGACTGGCTATTTTTGACAGCCGTGGTGGTCAAAAAGCGCCAAAACGGCGTAAATCTCTATTTTCCATGGACTTGGCCACGAGCGAGAGCTTCTCTGGCGTGTGCGAGAGCGCCTCTGCCACGAGCGAGAGCTTCTCTAGCGCGAGCGAGACCTTCTCTGACATGAGCGAGACCTCCTCTGGTGCGAGCGAGAGCTTCTCTGGCGTGAGCGAGACTTCCTCTGGTGCGAGCGAGAGCTTCTCTGGCGTGAGCAATGCGCCCACTTGCCAGACCAATGTGAACACTTGTCCGAGTAGTGGGGCCGATTGTCCGCCAATTGCGGCTGATTTTTTCACCAGTGGCTCCGGTTGCCAGTGCAGTGCAGCCACTCGAATGTGTGGTTTTGCCGGGGGGCCTATAGGGCCAATAAGGCCTATCGGGACTATAGAATGCCTCCTATGTTCTATGAGGGTGGCTCTCAGGCGGGCGGAAGGTGCGCCCCCGCCTACCGCTATGCGCCCATGCCGTCTTCGAAGCTGCCGCCTGCTTGTGGGAAGCAGAGGTTTTTGGCGACGTAGGCGATGCCGTCGGCGGAGCAGTAATCCAATTCTTTGTGGGCGCTTTCGGCTTCGACGACGAGCGGGGCGCTCGCGCATTTGTGGAGCTTGGTGTAGCGGTCCTGGTAGCCGATGGCGAGGAGCAGCTCGGCGTAGCGGTGCATATTGAGGTCGCCGCTGGCGAGGTCGGTGAACTGCATGGCGCGTTTGGGCCAGCTTGGTTCCATGGCGCGGAGGGGGAAGCCACGGCGGACGACGTAATTTTTCACATGAGCGGCATAGACGCGCTTGCCGACTTTGAGGAAGCGGGTCTCCCAGTCTTCGCCTTCCCAGCAGTGCGAGGGGTCGGCATTGACGCCGAGGCATTTGTCGCCGTCGCAGATGTCCACGAGCATATTGAAATCATCGGCGGTGGAGGCTCCGGTGCCGGGGTGGATTTCGTGGCAGAGGTAGATGCCGAGTTTGCGTGCGTGGTCGCGGAGTTTTTTGGTTTTCTTTACGAAGCGTTCCTTGCCCTCGGCGAGGAGATCGTAGCCGGGGCCGGCCCAGAATCCCCACGGATAGCCGGTGGCGAGTTCCCAGCCGAATGCGACGCCCCAGAACATGGGGACGGTTTTCACGCCGAGTTCCGCTGCGAGGTCGAGGAGCTTGAGGAGGTATTTTTCGTGCCACGCTTCGATTTTCTCCGGCGAGAGTTTCGCGACTTCGGGGGCGATGAAGGGATGGCCGCTCTTGGTGCCGGTCCAGATAGAGGTGTGGACCCAGAACGGGCAGTGCGCGCTGATGCCGTCGAGGCGCATTCCGCGATCTTCAAATGTGGTGCGGATTTCCCTGGCCTTTTTAAAGCCGCCCTTGCCGTCGCCGAGCATGTAGTTGCTGGGCTG
>CAIYUV010000033.1 GCA_903929475.1 uncultured Spartobacteria bacterium | reverse complement strand
GGGCGGATGTGCCAGGGCGCGGTCATCCGCACGTTTGCGCAGAGCGATGTGGAGGATTTTGCGAAATTCAGCGGCATCCCCACGGTGAACGCGCTCACGGACGACGAGCATCCGTGCCAGATTCTTGCCGACTTGCAGACCATTGTGGAACGGCTCGGCAACTTTGCTGGGCGCGTGGTGACTTTCATCGGCGACGGCGCGTGCAACGTCCCGCGTTCGTGGCTGTGGGCGGCGTCGAAGCTCGACTTTGAGCTGCGCATCGCCGCGCCCGCGCAGTTTCAGCCGGATGCGACGACCATCGCGCGTGCATTTCCCGGTGCGCAAAAGCGGGAGGGTTGTTTTGAAAACGCGAGGGGCGGACGGCTCATCGTCACGGACGATCTCGAGGAAGCAGCGCGCGGCGCGGATGTGCTCTACACCGATGTGTGGGTGAGCATGGGCAAGGAGGAGGAGGCGCAGTTCCGCAAGACGCAGCTCGCGCGTTACCAGATCAACAACGAACTGCTCGCGCTGGCAAAACCGGGCGCGCTCGTGATGCACTGCCTGCCTGCGTATCGCGGCCTGGAGATCACAGCGGAGGTCTTCGAGGCCAACGCGGACACGATTTTCACGCAGGCGGAAAACCGTCTCCACGCGCAGAAGGCCGTCCTCGCGATGTTGGCCGAATAGCTTTTCGCGATTCAAATTTAACTACAGAGACCACGGAGAGCACGAATGGGATTCCATTTTTGCTAAGGAAGGCAGGAAGGCAGGAAAAGCATGGTTGCAACCCGTTCCTGCTTTCCTGGTTTCCTGCTTAAAAAACGGCGTGGAAAACAGGAAACCATGAAGCCATGAAATTTTCCTGCCTTCCTGAGCCATCTCGCTCCTCCGTGTCCTCCGTGTCCTCCGTGTCCTCCGTGTCCTCCGTGTCCTCCGTGTCCTCCGTGTTCTCTGTAGTTCCATTGCAGCGTTTTCGCTTTGCGCACCGGCGGCCCCGCGCCATGTTGCGCGCCTCTTTTTATGATCAGTGCATGGACTAACGCTCACCCGTGGTTGCGCAGCCTCGTTTCCTACGAGCCCGGAAAACCCATCGAAGATGTCGCCCGCGAACTCGGCCTCCGCCCCGACCAAATCATCAAGCTCGCCTCGAACGAAAACCCGCTCGGCCCTTCGCCCAAGGCCCTCGCAGCGATGCGCGAAATGCTGGAGCGCTCGCACTTTTACCCCGATGGCGGCGGCTACTACTTGCGCGAAGCCATTGCGGCGAAAGTCGGCCTCGCCCGCGAAAACATCATCCTCGGCTGCGGTAGCAAC
Organism: uncultured Spartobacteria bacterium; assembly: GCA_903929475.1. Lineage (GTDB taxonomy): Bacteria > Verrucomicrobiota > Verrucomicrobiia > Chthoniobacterales > Chthoniobacteraceae > SXWH01. Next base: position 1,635 of record CAIYUV010000033.1, on the reverse strand, counting down.
GAGATCATCGAGTTCATTGGTAAAGCGTTTCTCAGTCCCGGCGACGACATCATCGCCGCACGCCACGCCTTCGTCGTTTACAAATTGATGGCCACGCTTTTCGGCGCACGCACCATCGAAGTCCCCGATCCCAACTTCGAGCACGACCTCGACGCGATGCTCGCCGCCATCACCCCGGCCACGAAGGAAATCTTCATCGCCAATCCGAACAACCCCACCGGCACGCTGCTCTCGCAGGCGCAACTCGACGCCTTCATGACACGCGTGCCCGAGCACATCGTCGTGGTGTTTGACGAGGCCTACTACGAATTCCTCCCCCACCCTCCCGATGTGATTAAATACGTTCGCGAAGGCCGCAACGTCGTGGTCCTGCGCACCTTTTCCAAAATTCAGGGCCTTGCAAATCTCCGCATCGGCTACGGCATCGCGCGCGCCGAGTTGATTGATGTCCTGCAAAAAACCCGCCAGCCCTTCAACGCCAACGGCATCGCCCAGGCCGGCGCACTCGCCGGACTCGCCGACGACGATCACCAGCGCAAAACCCGCGAACTCACCATCGCCGGACGCGACGTGTTGCAGCGTGAATTTTCCGCCCTCGGCCTCGAATACGTCCCGAGCCACGCCAATTTCGTCCTCGTGAAAGTCGGCGACGGCAAGGCGGTCTTCAACGCCCTGCTCGCAAAAGGCATCATCATCCGCGACATGAACAGCTACGGCCTGCCCGAGTGGATTCGCGTCAGCATCGGCACCCCGCAGCAAAACGAACGCTTCCTCACCGAGCTGCGCGCGTTGTTGAAAATATAGGGGTTGGGTGTTGCCTGATGCTTGAAATCTTTAGTTCGAATTTGGCCTTCCCGTTTGAGGAAGACTTGAAACGTAGCGACCAAAGTTGCGGAACTTGTGCATCCGATTTCACGCGATTGCCCACCCATCGATCTCTGAAGTGCCGGGCTATTTTCAGGGCGCGCAATCGCCTTACTGCGGCGGGTTCTTGGTGCCGTCGGGGAAGGTGATGTCTGTCTTCGGCAGCGCGGCACGCAATTCCCGCAGCGTGGCGGCGGGGATTTTGTCGCAGCCGAAGAGGTCGAGCCATTGCAGGGTGGTGAGGCCCTTGAGGGCGTCCACGTTTTGCAACGAGGGGCAGCAGCTGAGGTCGAGCTTTTGCAGTGCGGTGAAGCCCTTGAGGCCATCCACGTTTTGCAGGGCGGGGCAGAGGCAGAGGCTGAGCGATTGCAGTGCTGTGAGGCCCTTGAGGGCGTCCACGTATTGCAGCGCGGGGCAGACGCGGAGGTCGAGCGATTGCAGGGCAGTGAGACCCTTGAGGGCGTCCACGTTTTGCAACGCGGTGCAGGCGCGGAGGTCGAGCGATTGCAGACCAGTGAGCCCCCTGAGACCGTCCACGTTTTGCAGCGCGTCGCAGTTGCTGAGGTCGAGCGTTTGCAGGCCGGTGAGGCTCTTGAGGCCGTCCACGTTTTGCAGCACGTCGCTGCCGAGGAGGTCGAGCGTTTGCAGGGCGGTGAGGCTCTTGAGAGCGTCGAGATTTTCGTCCTTACATCTCCAAGCAATCAAGACCGTCGGGCGGAGATGGTGGAGCATTTCGCGGTAGCGGCTAAGGTCGGGATCTTCTCTCGCTGT
>CAIYUV010000032.1 GCA_903929475.1 uncultured Spartobacteria bacterium | reverse complement strand
TGTTTCATATTTTGGTGGTTCTTTGTGTTGTGTTTGAACACGCCTTCCACCGCCATTTTATAGCTTAGCCCCTGGCCCGAATTTCGGGGTCCACCTCATTTGCCCTGAATGCGCCAAATGTTTCCGGGGAGCAGTTGAACGTGACGCTGAACTTTGCGCCGCCGTTTGGAACGAATTTGACGGTGATACGCAATGTGGGGACGGGGTTCATCGCGGGACAGTTCAGCAATGTGCCCAATGGCGGAACAGTCAATCTGACTTACAATGGGACAACGTATTCTTTCATCGCGTGGTATTACGGCGGGGATGGAAACGACCTCGTGCTGCTGTGGCCGTATGTGAATGTCTCGGCGTGGGGACAGGGCGACACCGGGCAACTGGGCGACAACACAGGACTGCAACGCAGCGTGCCGACCGCAGTGCTCCAGTCCGACGTGCTTGCGGGCAAAACTCTGGTGCAGATTGCACGAGGGAAAGACCACACGCTTGCGCTAAGCACCGAGTGGAAAGTTTATGCATGGGGCGGCAATGCGAGCGGGCAGCTTGGCGACAACACGACGACCCAGCGCAATGCGCCCGTGGCGGTGAACACGGCCAGCGGCACCAGCGCGCTTTCCGGGAAAACGGTGATCGCCATTGCTGCCGGGGATTCCTTCAGCTTCGCGCTGTGCTCGGACAACACCGTCGTCGCGTGGGGACTCAATACGAACGGCCAGCTCGGCGACAACTCCACGACGCAGCGCAACGCGCCGGTGCTCGTGAACGCTGCCAACGGAACCAGCGTGCTCTTTGGAAAAACTGTCGTCGCGATCTCAGCGGGCAATGCGCACGGCCTCGCGCTGTGCTCGGACAACACGCTCGTCGCATGGGGCCTCAATGCGAGCGGGCAGCTCGGCGATAACTCCACGACACAGCGCAACGCCCCGGTGGTCGTGAACTCCGCCGATGGAGTCAGCGCGCTCTTTGGAAAAACGATCACATCCATCGTCACAAGTGACAGACGCAGCCTCGCCCTTTGCTCCGACGGAACAGTGCTGGCGTGGGGGCTCAATGGCAACGGCCAGTTCGGCGATAACTCCACCAGCAACCGCTCAGTGCCCGTGGCTGTGGACACCGCGAGCGCGACCAGCGCGCTCTTTGGAAAAGTGGTGACCTCCATCGCCGCCGGAGCCACGCACACCCTCGCCCTTTGCAACGATGGAACGCTGGTCGCGTGGGGCCTGAATACCAGCGGTCAAGTTGGCGACAACACCACATCCCAGCGTAAATCGCCGGTGAAAGTGAACACGACCAGCGGAGTCAGTTTTCTTTTTGGAAAGACCGTCACCGCAATCTCCGCAGGCAGCGCACACAGCATCGCACTTTGCTCCGACGGCACCATCGCCGCGTGGGGGCTCAACAGCTACGGCCAGCTTGGCGACAACAGCACGACTCAGCGCAATGCACCAGTCGCTGTGAACACCGCGACCGGCAGCGCACTCGCGGACACGCTCATCAAAGAATTGGGTGCCGCCAGTTCGCTCTCCAACCTCTCGCTCGCCCTCTCCTACACCACGGCACCGGAAATTGATGTTGAAGTGCTGGAGCCATCCCTCGTCACACTCACGAACAACCAGAGCACCGTGGATTTTGGCATCGTCCCGACCGAGACACGGACCATTCGCGTGAACAACCTGGGAAGCTGGCCGTTGACGGGGCTCGCGGCAACATTGTCCGGCACCAACGCCACGGACTTCACCATCGTGAGCCAGCCGCCCGCCGTCATCGTCGGCGCTACCAGCGCGACATTTCAGATCACCTTCGCTCCGGGCAGCGATGGGGGCAAAAACGCAGCGCTTCAAATTACGAGCAATGACAATGACGAAAATCCCTTCCGAATCGCGCTGGCTGGAACCAAAACGCCCGCGGCACTGAACGCCACATTCAACTCCGCCAGCGATGTCCCAATCACCACCACCGCGCTGACTGCCACCAATGCGACGCTCAATTTGACCCTCAATTTCGCGCCTGCACCCGGAAACAATCTAACCATCGTCCGCAACACAGGGGCGCGGTTCATCACCGGGCAATTCAGCAACATCGCCAACGGCGCGACCGTGAGCCTCCCCTACAACGGAACCAATTACTCCTTCGTCGCATCGTATTACGGCGGCGATGGCAACGACCTCGTGCTCCTCTGGCCTTACACCGGTCTGGCCGCATGGGGCCTCAATGCCAGCGGCCAGCTCGGCGACAGCACGACGACTCAGCGCAACGCCCCTGTCTCGACCATCCAGATCGGAGTGCTTGCCGGAAAAATGATCGTGCAGATCGCGCGAGGCACCGGCCACACCCTCGCGCTCACCAGCGACGGGAAAATCTACGCGTGGGGGTTAAACACCAACGGCCAGATCGGCGACAACACCACGACCCAGCGCAACTCCCCTGTGGCCGTAAGCACTACTCCGTTCTTTGGCAAAAAAGTCATCTCCATCGCAGCAGGCGGCAGCCACAGCCTCGCACTTTGCTCCGACGGCACCCTTTTCGCATGGGGCCTCAACACCAGCGGACAAATCGGCGACAATTCCACGACCCAGCGCACACTGCCGGTGAAAGTGAACACTTCCCTTGGCACCAGCATCCTTGCCGGAAAGACAGTGACCGGCATCGCAGCGGGCGGCAGTCACAGCCTCGCGCTTTGTTCCGATGGCACCGTGGCGGCGTGGGGCCTCAACGCCAGCGGGCAGCTCGGCGACAACACGACAACCAACCGTCCGGTGCCCGTCGCAGTCAACGCACTCAAAGGCACCAGCCCGCTCTACGGCAAGGCAGTCACAACCATCACCGCTGGTGACAGCCACAGCCTCGCGCTTTGCTCCGACGGCACCCTGCTCGCGTGGGGCGGCAATGCCAGCGGACAGCTCGGTGACGGCACCGCAGTCAGCAACCCCCTCCCCGTTTCCGTCAACACCGCGAGCGGAAGCAGCGCGCTCTTCGGAAAAGCGGTGGCAGCCATCGCCACCGGCAGCACCCACAACCTCGCACTCTGCACCGACGGCACCCTCGTCGCCTGGGGCCTCAATACGAACGGACAGCTCGGCGACAACACAACGACACAGCGCAATTCCCCCGTCGCCGTGAACACCGCCAGCGGCACCAGCGCACTCTTTGGAAAAACGATCACCGCCATCGCCGCAGCAAGCGCCCACAGCACCGCCCTGTGCGCCGACGGCACCGTGGCAGCGTGGGGCCTCAACACCAGCGGCCAGCTCGGCGACAACACCACCACCCAGCGCAACGCCCCCGTCGCCGTGAACACCACCGCCGGCACCAGCGCCCTTGCCACCCGCATCGCAAGCGGGATCGGAAACCCCGGCTCCACCGCAAGCCACTCCACCGCCATCTACGGACTGCCCGCTCCATCGCTCGGCACCCTTGGCGCGATCAACATCACCAGCACCGCAACAACCCTCAGAGCCATCATCAACCCATCGGGCTACACCAGCACCGCGCAGTTCCAATACGGGGCCGACACCAACTACGGCAGCACCGCCGCCATCACACTCAGCCCGAACAACGGCAGCGTGAACCAAAACGTCAGCGCCGCGATCACCGGCCTCGCCACCGGCACCACGTATCATTATCGCGCCACCGTCACCGCCAACGGCATCACCACCTACGGAACCGATCAGACTTTCACCACCAACCACCTCCCCATCCTCAATCTGCCCGGCTCCCCGCTCCTCGTCGAAGCCACCTCCGCCAGCGGTGCCGTCGTCAATTTTACCGCCACCGCCAACGACAGCGAAGACGGCGCACTCACGCCAAACCTTTCCAGAGCGAGCGGCAGCACCTTCGCCATCGGCGACACCATCGTGAATGCCTCCGCCACCGACAGCGCTGCGGAAACCACCAACACCAGCTTCACCGTCCGCGTGCAGGACACCACACCGCCCGTCTTCACCGCACCGCCCGTCAGCCGCAACGTCAACTCCGACGCCGCCGGAAACTACACACTGCCCGACTTCACCACCACCGTCACCGCCACCGACGCCGTCGGCGTCACCACCTACACACAAACCCCCGCGCCCGGCACCGCCTACATCGTCGGCAACATCATCCCCGTCGCCCTCACCGTCAAGGACGCCGCCAACAACACCCGCACCGCAAACTTCACCCTCACCGTCGCGCAACTGATCACCTTGGAAAGCTGGCGGCAAACTAACTTCGGCAACCCCGCCAACACCGGCAGCGCCGCAAACACTTTCGACCTCGACAAAGACGGCACCTGCAACCTCCTCGAATACGCCTTCGGCCTCAACCCCACCCAACCCGACAGCAACCATCTCCCGCAACCCCAACTCAACGGCGGCAGCCTCACCTACAACTTCACCGAGCCCCCCGGCATCAGCGGCATCATCTACGGCGCTGAATGGAGCACGACCTTGCAGCCCGGCGGTTGGACCCCCATCCCCGACACCGGCACAGGCAACCAGCACATCTTCACCCTCCCCACCGCAGGCAAAAACCAAATCCTCCTCCGCCTCACCGTCACCACCCCGTGACGCTGTGACCTCGTGTGCTTTTACTCGTAGCGGAGCGCATCAATGGGATCCAAGGCCGCTGCTTTTTGTGCGGGGTAGTAGCCGAAGAAAATGCCGACGCCTGCGCTGAAAAGAAATGCCACGACGATGGATGCGGGCGAAACCATCGTGGGCCAGTGCGAAATAGTGGAGAGCAGGTAGGAGGAAAGGATGCCGAGCAGGATTCCGATAATTCCGCCCAGCGAACTGAGCGTGATGCTCTCGATGAGGAATTGCAGGAGGATGTCGCTCCCGTGTGCGCCGACTGCCATGCGGATGCCGATCTCGCGGGTGCGCTCAGTCACACTCACGAGCATGATGTTCATGATCCCGATGCCGCCCACGACGAGTGAAACACCGGCCACCGCCGCGAGCAGGATGGTCATCGTTTTGGATTGTTCGGTCGCCATCGCCGCGATGTCCTGCTGCCCGCGCACGGTAAAGTCGTCGTCGCGTCCCGGCTGAATACGGTGCTTTTGCCGGAGCAAGGTGATGATTTGATCCTGCACTTGCAGGAGAACATCCGGGCTGGCCGCCTGGACGTTCATGCCTCGCAGCATCGTCTGTCCCATCACGCGCTTCATCGCACTCGTATAGGGCAGGATCACCACGTCGTCCTGATCGCTTCCCATCATGGACATCCCTTTTGGTGTCAGCACCCCCGTGATGACGAATGGCACCTGCTTGATACGAAGGATTTCGCCAACAGGGTCTGCATCGCCAAAGAGCGTGCGTGATGTCGTCAGGCCGATCACGCAGACTTTGTTGGCGCCGCGCACGTCCTGCTCGGTAAATGAAGTGCCGCTCTTGAATGGCCATTGCCGGATCTCAAAATAGTCAGCGCCTTCACCGAGGATTTGCGTCATCAAGTTCTGGTTGCCGGATGCCACCTGCATCGCCGCACGAAGTTCGGGACTCACCGACACGACACCGGGAACCTCCCGCAAAATTGCCTCGGCATCCTCCACCTTCAAGGTGCCTGCGCTACCAAAACCCGTTCGTATTCCACTCGCTGTCGTGGTTCCCGACATGACGAGGATCACATTCTGCCCGAGCGTCGCGATCTGCGCCTCGACCTGCGCTTTCGCACCAGCGCCGATGCCGACCATCGCCACGACAGCACCGACGCCGATGATGATTCCCAGCATCGTGAGCGCGGTGCGCAGTTTGTTGCGCCGGAGGGCGCGAAGTGCGATGCGAATGGTGGCGGTGTGTTTCACGGCTTCTTGATTTCAGGCCGCAGCCACTGCGTTCGGTTGTGCAGTTGGCTGATTTAATTCTTCGGCGGCGAAATGCCGGCGCTCAACCGGCTTGTCAGTCACGATGACACCATCGCGCATCACAATGTTGCGCTTGGCGAAAGCCGCGATGTCCAGTTCGTGCGTCACCATCATGATCGTGATGCCGCTGTCGTTCAGCTTTTGAAAGACGCCCATGATCTCGATGCTGGTGCGCGTATCGAGATTGCCCGTGGGTTCGTCGGCTAGGATGAGCGAGGGATCGTTGCACAATGCACGCGCGATGGCCACACGCTGCTGCTGTCCGCCGGAAAGCTGATTTGGGAAATGCTCCGCGCGGTCGGCCAGACCCACCATCGCCAATGCCGCGAGCGCCCTTGCGCGGATGTCGCGCGGGCTTTTAGCGCCGCGCGCATACAGCATCGGCAGCTCCACATTTTCCACGGCCGATGTGCGCGAGAGCAGATTAAAACCCTGGAAGACAAAACCGATTTTTTCGTTTCGGATGTCCGCGAGCCGTGCACGGTCCAGCGCGGAAACATCCACGCCATCGAGCAGATAGCGCCCGGCAGTAGGCCGGTCGAGGCAGCCGATGGTGTTCATCATTGTGGATTTCCCGGAGCCGCTTGCGCCCATCACCGCGACAAATTCCCCCGGTTCCACCACGAGCGAAACGTTCCTCACAGCACGCACCTCGACTTCTCCGCTCTGGTAAGTCTTCACAAGATTCTCCAGTTGGATGAGCGGTTTCATGTGGCCTCGTGCGACGCTAGAATGGACGGCGCGCGCCTCCGAGCGGACTGGCTGCCCCCGCCGCCGGAGTCGCGGAGTTTTTCTGCAATACGCCCGTCACCACCACGTCTCCTTCCTTCGCACCTTCGAGTAATTCTGTATTCACGCCATCGCTGATACCGAGCTTCACCTGTGCTGGCTGAAGTTTTCCGCCTGCGAAAAGCTGCACCGTCCTGCTGGCCGGACGTTTTTCGTGCGGTCGTCCTCCCCCGCCCGGTCGTTCACCACGCGGACCCGCTGCTCCGCCTGCGGGCGCCGGCGTTTGCGCAGTTGCCGGCTCGGGCGGACGGAAACGCAATGCAGCGTTCGCAATTTTCAACACGCCCTGCCGTTTCGCGATGATGACGGAAATGTTTGCTGTCATGCCGGGTTTTAATTTCAAATCGTCGTTCGTGACGGAAATCACCGTGTCATAAGTCACCACGTTCTGCACCGTCGTCGCCGCATTGCGCACCTGCGACACCTCCCCGTGAAACGTGCGCGTCGGAAAAGCATCCACGGTGAACTCCACCGACTGTCCCACTTCGAGATTGCCGATGTCCGCCTCGGCAACCGCCGCATCAATCTGCATCTTGCGCAAATCGTTCGCGATTTTGAAAAGCACCGGCGCATTCATCGTCGCCGCCACCGTCTGTCCCACATCCACGTCGCGGGAAATCACTATGCCATCAATCGGCGACGCAATCGTGCAGCGCGCCAAATCCACCATCGCTTTTTTAAGCCCGGCCTCCTTCATCTTCACCAGAGCCCCCGCCTGCGCCAGAGCCGCCTGCACCGCATCGTGATCCGCCTGTGGTGTCAGTTTGTTTTTAAAAAGCTCCGCGTCTCGCCGCGCATTCACTTCGGCGAGTTGTTGTCCTGCCTTTGCATTGGCGAGGTCTCCTTCTGCGAGACTCACCGCCGCCTCGTAGGTCGCGGGATCGAGTTGCGCCACGATCTGCCCGGCCTTCACCTCGCTGTTAAAATCCACCAGCAGCTTCTGAATGTTCCCGGAAATCTGGCAGCCCACCTGCACCGTCATCACCGGATTCAAAGTGCCCGTCGCAGTCACTACCTGCGTGAGATCCCCGCGCGAGATTGGCACCGTTTGATACTGCGGCACATCCCCATGACCGACATTAAAATAATAGTAGGCTCCAGCCGCCATCGCAGCCAGCAGCACGAGCAGCAGAAATTTCTTCATCGGTCAGTGAGAGCGCCACGCCAGCAATTTTTCATTCGAGTCACAATACAGCAACACTGTGTCTCGTTGAAAGTTTTGAGCAATCATTGAGGCATCACACGATCCCATCGCAGACTTGGGCTTTCCACTTTCCAAATTCTCCTTACGCTCCAGCCACATGGACGCAGCCAAACTTCAAAGCATCCACATTTCCCAAGACCAGCGCAGGCGCTCGTCCGGCCCATTCTGGCTCATCCTTTTGCTTGTCCTCGTGGCGACTGGAGTTGCGCTTTATTTTGCACGCCCGTGGTCGGAGGATACGCGCAGCCTGAAACCCACACAGCAGGCCGCCCCATCTGCGACTGCCGAAAAGTCCGTGCCGCTGGCTAAAGTTGAAAACAAACAGGGCGACACAGTCCTCACCGTCAGCGGTCACATCATCAACCGCCAGCGCATCGAGGTTTCACCACGCGTCATGAACCAGGTTGTCTGGATCGGCGTAAAAAAGGGAGACCATGTCAAAAAAGGACAAGTCGTCGTGCAACTTGACGACGCGGAGCAAAAGGCGCGCATCGCCGAAATAGAGGGAGAGATCGCTGTAGCCCGCGTCGCCATCGAGCGCGCCAAAGTTGCTTACGCCCGCGTGCAGAAACTTCGAGCCACGCAAAACGACACCGCAGAGCATGAGGACGATGCACGCCTCGCCGTTGCCAGCGCCGAGGCGCATCTTCAACAACTCGAAGGAGCGCGTGCCACTGCGCAGGTGTGGCTCGAATGGACAGTCATCAAGTCCCCGATTGACGGCGTGGTTTTGGAAAAACTCGCCAACCCCGGCGAACTCGTAAGCCCGCAGAGCTTCGGCGGCACACGCGGGCCGAGCACCGCACTCGTTTCACTCGGCGACCCGAACGATCTGCAAGTCGAGATTGACGTCAATGAAAGTGACCTCACCAAAGTCAGCATGGATCAGCGCTGCCACGTCTCGCCCGAGGCATACCCCGACAAAATTTACGGCGGAGTCGTTGTGGAAATTGCTCCTGAAGCCAACCGCCAGAAAGGCACGCTCCAGATCAAAGTGCAGATCGAAAAGCCCGACCACTTCCTCACACCCGAGCTGAGCGCAAAAGTCGAATTTCTCAAATAGCTGCGCGAAGCTCCCGCAATGCTCGACGCACACAACCATATCCACTCCCCGCGTCTCGCCCATTGGCGCGCCGCCTTCCTCGAAGAACTCCCCGCACTCGGTCTCCGCCGCGCCGTCGTGAACGGCACCAGTGAAACCGACTGGCCCGCAGTAAAATTGCTGGCCGCAGAAGTGCCGTGGGTGCTGCCTTCCTACGGTCTGCATCCGTGGTTCGTAAATGAACGAACACCCGCGTGGCGTGAAAACCTCGTCGCTATGCTCGACTCCAATTCGGCCATCGGGGAAATCGGCCTCGACCGCTGGATCGTCGGGCACGACATCGCGGCACAGACCGAGTGTTTCACATGGCAGCTCGACCTCGCCGCCGAGCGCAATCTGCCCGCCACCATCCACTGCATCCGCGCATGGGGCGCGCTGTCAGAAATCCTCCACACCCATCCTGTGCCCGCTCGCGGCTTCCTCCTCCACGCCTACGGCGGCCCGGCCGAAATGGTGCCCGGATTCGTCGCCCTCGGTGCCTACTTTTCCTTCTCCCCTTACTTCCTCCACGAGCGCAAATCCGCCCAGCGCGCCATCTTTTCGCAAATCCCGGCTGATCGCCTCCTCGTGGAAACCGACGCGCCCGATATGGCCCCGCCGTTGCCTTTCAATCGCCAGCCGCTTCCGGAACACGATGGCAAGCCCCTCAATCACCCGGCAAACATCATCACCGCATACGCCGCCCTCGCAGAGTTACGTCGCGTTTCCATCAAATCTCTCACCGTGCTGCTGGAAGAAAATTTTTCGCGGCTTTTCGGCAGGGTATAAATTCCAGAATCCGAAAATCTGTGGAGGAATAATGGTGGCTAGGCAAGGAATCGAACCTTTTAACGTAGTAGTGCAAACATTCGCGGAAAACGCTTGGCCTGCCCCCCAAACTTTGATCCACTTGCTATGAGAGTTTTTAGGGCGCGGGGCGGGGGCACGATGCTGGATGCTGGTAGCGGCATTGTGAACGGTGAATGGAGCGGCGGTGTGGTCCACTCTTTGCGCATTGCGCCCGGCGTCCGCCGTGCCCCTGCGGCTGGCTGTCTTGCTCCGCCCGGCTCTGCGTGCATTTGCGGCTATCTCGCGCGGATGGCCGGGTCTGCGTGCATGGCCTGTTGATTTGTCGCGGAGTCCGGCGGCTTGACGCTGGCATACTCTTTCGGGTTCACCGTGCGGCTCACTTTTCACAGCCATGCAAACGCGTCGTCTCGGCAAAACCGATCTTCAACTTCCCATCCTCAGCTTTGGCGCTTCGTCGCTCGGGCAGGAGTTCCGCAGCGTGAAGCTCGACGAGGCGATGGAGAGCGTGCGCACGGCGCTGGAGTGCGGGCTGAACTTCATTGATACCTCGCCATTCTACGGACGCGGAATGAGCGAGGTGCTGCTCGGCATCGCGCTGAAGGGTGTGCCGCGCGAGAGCTACACACTTTGCTCGAAGTTGGGACGCTACGATCTCACGCACTTCGATTTTTCCGCGAAGCGCGTGGCGGAGAGCGTGGATGTGTCGCTGCACCGGCTGGGCACGGACCATCTGGACATCGTGCTCTGCCACGACATTGAGTTCGTGCCAATGCAGCAAATAGTGGATGAGACGCTGCCCGCGCTGAAAAAAATTCAGCAATCGGGCAAGGTGCGCTACGTCGGGTTCAGCGGCTACCCGATGAAAATCTTCCGCTTCATCTGCGAGCAGACGGACGTGGATTGCGCGCTGAGCTACAATCAATACACACTGCAAAACACGCGCTTCGCCGACGAGGTGGTGCCGTATTTGAAAGCGAAGGGCATCGGAGCGATGAACGCCGGGCCCTTCTCCGCGCGGCTGCTCACGAACGCCCCGCTGCCCGCATGGCTGAAGGAGCCGGAGAATGTGAAGGCGGCGGCGCGCGAAGCCGCCGCGCTCTGTGCAAAGCGCGGGAGCGATATTGCGAAGGTGGCGTTGCAGTTTTCCATCGCAAATCCGGACATCGTGACGACGATCAGCGGCAGCGCAAATCCGAACAATATCCGCAACTGGGCGAAGTGGGCCGCCGAGTCGCCCGACGAGGAGTTGCTGCGCGATGTGCAGGCGATTTTTGCGCCGGTGAAAAACATCGGCCACAAAGAAGGTCTGCCGGAGAACAACTAAACCAGCGCCGCCCGCATGGCCTCGATGGATGGCTCGCGATGGAACCAGTGCTCGAAGCTGAGCGCGCCTTGATGCAGCAGCATGGAGAGGCCGTTCTCGCCCGTCGCGCCCGCTTTGTCGCCAGCGCGGAGAAATGGGGTGCGGTGTGCGACGTAGATGGTGTCGTAAAGGCGGTGATGTTTGCCGAGTAGTTCGGCGGGAATGGGCGAACGGTCTTCGCTTTTCATGCCGAGGGCGGTGCAGTTCACGATGAGGTCGCTCATGCCGAGACCGGCGCGGAGGAAGATGGGATCGAAGTCGCCGGATGCGATGTTTTTTTCCGGATAGAATGCGGCGAGTTCATCAAGCAAGGGGATCAATTTTTCGAGGCTGCGATTGATGAGCATGAGCGAGGGGCATCTGGCGCTTGCACACTGCATGGCGACTGCACGCCCCGCACCGCCGCCCGCACCCAAGATCATCACGCGAAAGGTGGAGAGGTCTGCACCAAAGGTTTCGCGGATGGCGCGCGCGAAGCCGGGACCGTCGGTGCTGGTGCCTGTGAGTGTGCCGTCTTTCTCGACGGTGACGGTATTCACGCCGCCTGCGCGCTGCGCAAATACATCGGCGCGGGTGACGTTCGCTAGGACGGCGGCTTTGTGCGGGATGGTGCAGTTGATGCCGATGAAGCCCGCCTTCGGAAGCAAGCTGAGGCATTCAGGAAGTTCGTCGGGATTGATGTGGAGCCGCGTGTAGCGGGCGCTGATGCCGAGAGCGGCGAGCGCAGCGTTGTGCATCGCGGGGGATTTCGAGTGCGCCACGGGATCGCCGATGACGGCGAGGCGCAGGGGAATCGCGCAGTCCGCCGTGGCCGTCGGCCAGTCACGCAGGTCTGCGATGGTGAAAACTTCTTTCATGAGAATCGCATCTCCGAAACTCACGAGTGCATCGCCAGTGCTCGCTCGAAACGTGCGAGCGTGCGCGCTTTGCCGAGCACTTCCAGCGTGTGGTAGAGGCTCGCTCCCACAGTGCGTCCCGTGGCTGCGACTCGGGCGACGTGGACAAACTCCCCGACCTTCACGCCCCCGATGGTGGCGCAGGATTTCAGCTCCGCCTCGATAGCGGGTGAAGTCCACTCCGCGATGGCCGCAAAACCTGTGGTGAGTGCGCGCAGGCGATCCATCGCTCCCGGCTTTCGAAAAACTTTTTCCACAGCCTCGGGGTCGAAAACTACTGCATCGGCGAAGAAGTAATCCACCCACGCGGGGATTTCGCTGAGTCGCTTGATGCGTTCGCGAACCAGAGCGAGGACGGGCGCAAGTGCTGCGCGTGTGCCGAAAGGGATGCCCGCTTTCACCAGCACAGGCTCGGCGGCGACGGCGAGTTCATCGGGCGTCATGCGGAGGATGTATTGCTGGTTCATCCACTCGCATTTCGCCAAATCAAACACAGCGGCTTTGCGATTGATGTTCGCCACATCGAAGAGCTGCACGACCTCCTTGATGTCGAGAAGCTCCTGATCGTTCTTGGGATTCCAGCCGAGCAGGCAGAGGAAATTGCGCACGGCTGCGGAGAGAAAACCGTTCTCTTCATACCAGCCGACGGCGCTGCCCGTGTCCCGCTTGCTCATCTTACTGCCGTCAGAATTTAGGATGAGCGGGATGTGCCCGTAACGCGGTGGAGTGACCGCGAGTGCTTCGAAAAGCTGGAGATGCTTGGGTGTGTTGCTGAGGTGGTCATCGCCACGGATGACATGCGTGATTCCCATCTCGATGTCGTCCACGACGTTCACAAAATGGAAAATCCATCCGCCATCGGGGCGACGGATCGTCATGTCGGGATGCGTCGCAGCGTCCGCCATGTCCACCTCGACGTGCCCGCAGACGAGGTCGTCCATGACGATGCGTTTGCGCGCAAAACGAAAACGCCACGACCCGCCGTCCTCGTAGAGAAAGCCGCCATCTCGCAGCTTTTCAAAATAGCGCAGATAGATTTCCTCGCGCTGGCTTTGAAAATACGGCCCGCGACCCCCGCCCTTGTGCGGCCCTTCATCCCAATCAAGACCGAGCCATTTCATCCCGTCAAAAATGGCCTGCATCGCCGCGTCGGTGTTGCGCGCCTTGTCGGTGTCCTCGATGCGCAGAACAAACGTGCCGCCGCAATGGCGCGCGAAAAGCCAGTTAAACAACGCAGTGCGCGCACCGCCGACATGAAGGTAACCGGTGGGCGATGGAGCAAATCGGACGCGAACTGGATCAGACATAAGACGGCGGAGCGTGGAGAAAGCGGAAGCGCGTGGCAAGCGGCGGTGACGACGTCTGCCTATGGCTGAACACGCATCGTCTGCCCGACGATGCGGCGGACGCGCAATGCGTCGCACAACATTCGCAGAGAGTCGCGGAGGAGATGCACTTTACTGCCCTCGGCGTTGGTCCATCGGACGGGAAGGTCGGCGATGCGGTGGCCGAGTTTTTCCGCAAGCAGGAGCACCTCGACGTCGAAGGCAAATCCGTCGAGTTTCTGGCGCGTGAAGATCGCTTCGCGCGCCGGACGGCGGAATGCTTTGAAGCCGCACTGCGTGTCGCTGACGCGGATGCCGACGATGGCGCGCAGGATGGCGTTGAACATCTGTCCCATCTTGCGGCGGATGAAGCTCTGGCTTTTGACGATCTCGCTCTGCGCGTGGGCGCGGTTGCCGATGAGCACGTCCACGTCGGTGTGCGCGTCGAAAAATGCGAGGAAGGTGGCGATTTCCTCCAGCGGCGTGGAGAGGTCGGCGTCCATGAAAAACGTGATTTCGCCGCGTGCGGCGAGCATCCCTGTGCGGACGGCGTGGCCTTTACCGATCTGTGCTTCATTGCCGATGACGTGAAACGCGGCTTGCCCCTCGGTGAGCTTGCGCGCTAGTTCCAAGGTGCCGTCGGTGCTCCGCTCGACGACGAGGACAACCTCGTGCGGCACGTTTGCGCTGGCGAGATGCCCGCGCAACGCACGCACGCACGCTTCCAAGCGTTGCGCCTCGTTGTAGGCGGGGATGACGAGCGATAGAAATGGCGCACCTGACATTCGGCATCACGCCTAGCGTCAGGCGGGCCAACGGTCAAAGACACATGACAGCCCACATCAAGTGCGCCCACGCTGGCGCTGAGAAAGTTTTTTGCGCGGAGAACATCGCATGACGACACGTCAGCGATGGCTCTCGATGCTGATTGTCGCGCTCGCATTTGCGCTGCGCGTGTGGGCGCTTGATTACAAGCCGGCACACTCTGACGAGGGAGTGAACGGCTCGTTCATTGACTCGATGCGAACGGACGGTTGCTACCACTATCAGCCCGACAATTATCACGGCCCGCTACATTTCTACGTGCTGTTTGCTTTCCAGCAGCTATTCGGACGCAGCCTGTGGACGCTGCGAATGCCCACAGTGCTCATCAGCACAGCGAGTGTCGCGCTGCTATTTGCCTTCCGGCGCTTCCTGCCTTTCCGCGCGCTGGCGATTGCCGCGCTGGCGATGGCGCTTTCACCCGCGATGATTTTCTACGCGCGCTACGCGATCCACGAATCGTGGCTGCCATTTTTTACGATGCTCGCGTGCCTCGGCGGCATCGGCTGCGCACGGCGGCGCAGCCGATGCGATGTTTGGGCGTTTGGACTCGGACTCACCGGGATGGTGCTCACGAAGGAAACCTACGCGTTGCATTGGTTCGCCGCCGCATTTGCATTGGGCGGCGTCTGGCTGCTGGAACAATTCGCGCCGCAGTCCGCCCGCCGCACGCGCGCCGACCGCCCCGATGCGGCATCTCTCTTTCTCCCAAAACAAAATATGGATGCTGAGCCCGATCCTGAAATCGCGGTCGCGGCGCAGGCAGGCTGGCGCGACATGCTGCGTATCGGCGCTGTATGCGCGGGGATCGTCGTCGCATTTTACTCGGGTTTCGGCATGGACTGGAATCGTGTCAAAGGCTTGTGGAAAACATGGGAGCAGATGTTTCACAAAGGAGTCGCGACCGGAGCCAACACCGAGGACGGGCATCACAAGGAGATGTTTTACTTCGCAAAACTCCTGCTCGACTACGAGTGGCCGGCGCTCGCAGGTCTCGCAGCATCGCTCTTCATCGTGCTGCCCGCACGCTCGCGGGCACTGAGATTTTTCGCGTTGTTTGGCGTGGCATCTTTCGCCGCCTACTCGCTCATCCCGTATAAAACCCCGTGGTGTATGCTAGCCGTGCTGCCTCCGCTTTTCATCGTGACTGGATGGATGGCCGACCGGCTTTGCAATCACGCGGGCGGCACCGCTGTGTCGGTGCTGATGTCGCTCCTTCTCGCACAGCCGACTCTCGATGCGTGGCGGCTGAACTTCGGCGCACCGGGACGCACGCGCATCAATCCCACAAACGACAACCGCCGCTACGCCTACGTGCAGACGACATGGGACATCAACAAGTTGCTCGTCCCGCTCCGTGAATTAGAGTCGCGCGATAAAATGAACCACTATCTCCGCGGCCATATTTTTGGCGAAAGCTCACCGCTGAGCTGGCAGCTTGGCGACTGGCCGAATGTGTTCTTTTTCGGGGACGACAAAAGCCCGGAGAATTACGATGCCGACTTCCTGCTCCTGCCGGAGGATCGCGTCGCCGAGGTCGAGGCTCAATTGCACGGCATCTATTTCAAAGAGTCGTATCTCCCGCGCGACTACGGCACGCAGTCGTGGCTGTATCTCTCTTACGAGCGGTTCGGCCCGGTGATTGCCAATCGCATACCGGAGCTTCATCCGCGCGTGCGTGTCGAGGAAGTGGAGGATGCGCGATGAAATACGTGGCCGCCATTCTTTACGCAGTCAGCAGCGCAGTCCTGCTCGGTCTTCTGCTCGGCTGGCAGCGCGGGCATCTCGATTCGCAGTCGGCGATGATCGCGCTCAGCGGCGGCGCGCTCATTGGTTTGCTCGGACTATGGTGTGCGCGAAATGAAGCATCGCACCTCGAAAAACCGCGCGGCTGGGCATGGGTGCCGGTTGTTTTGTTCACGCTGTTCAGCCTGCGCGCATTTCTGTGGCTCGTCTTCCGGCAGGGCGACGAACTGCGCGTGCTCTCGCCGAACAACACAGGCGACCTCCCGCTGCACATCGCATTCATCCGCTACTTCGCGAATGGCGCGCCCTTCTGGCCGGATAGTCCGATCTTTTCCGCAGGCAAACTGACCTACGCAGCAGGCACCGATTTCTTCAACAGCCTGCTCACACTCGCTGGCATGGATGTTGAGCGCGGACTGATCTGGGTGGGACTCATCGGTGCACTGCTCACGGGAATTGCGATCTGGCGCTGGGGCGGCGCATTCACGCTGATGGGATTCCTCTGCGGCGGCGGACTGCTTGGTTTCGCGGCATTCTTCCGCGACGCAGGCGAACCGTTTTTTCAAGACTACGCGGGCAATTTGAAATTCGACGCAGCGTGGAAAAATCTGCCGCTCGCATTGCTCGTCACGCAGCGCGGATTCCTCTTCGCGCTGCCCGCCGGATTGCTGCTGCTCAGTTCGTGGCGAACGAAATATTTCCTGAACAACGAGGGCTGGCGGATGCCATTCGCCGGAGAACTGCTGCTCTACACAGCGATGCCGTTCTTCCACATGCACACGTTTATCGCGCTGTCGTTTATGCTCGCGGTGTTCTTCATCGCACAGGCTACGGCGAGGTGGAAAATATTCGGACTAATCAGCGCCGCGCTCATACCAGCGAGCGCGCTCGTCTGGATCACCATGGGGATGTTTCAAACGAACGCGCTGCCATTGTGGGGCAACATGTGGGAAATCGAAAATCCCCCGCCCCGCCCGCCCACCGAGGTGCTCGGCTGGCAGCCGGGCTGGATGGTGGGTGACACACAAACGCAGCAAGCATGGCAGTCATTCACGCAAGCAGTGCCAGCCGCAAGTCCACTCCATGCACACGGGGAGTTTCTCATTTTCTGGCTGGGAAATTTCGGCGCATGGCCGTTTGTCGCAGCATCCCTCGCACTCGTGCTGCTCCGCGCTGTATGGAAGCGCAGCCTTCGGGTGAAACACGTCTGGATCTGTGCGTTCGCGTTCGTTTTCGTGACTCCCCTGCTCGGCATGTGGGCCGGGTATCAAAGCGAAACATGGGCGAACTTTTTCTTCCCAATCAAAGATGCGACCACCCGCAATTTAGTCACACAGTGCGCGGCAATCTGTGCGCTGGCTGCGTGTGTAATGATTCACTTAATTCGCGCACGTGACTTTGGACTCCGGTGGGTGCTGCTGGGTTTCGCCGCGATGAGCGTGCTGGACGGCCTTTTCACCTTCCTCCACGGCTGGATGCCAAAAGTGCCGCTGCTGCGCGTGAACTCCCTGCCGTTGATCGCAGCCACAATCGTGCTTCTCACAGTGCTGGTGCAATACGCCCGGCGACGTGAGCAGTCGCTATGGCGCGCAATCTTCGTGCTGCCGGGGCTGTTCCTCTTTTTCCTCTGCTGCAATGTGAAATTCGCGCCGTGGGCTTGGGACAACACGAAAGTCATGATCTGGGCATGGCTGATAGTTCTGCCATTTCTGTGGGAACTGCTCATCGCACGATGGAAATGCTGGCAGCGGCTGTGCGTTTGTGTGCTGCTCTTTTTCTCCGGCTTCGTCGGCTTGCTCGGCGGATTGGGTGGCACGCAGCAGGGCTACGCAATCGCACAGTGCTCGACACTCGACGCCGTTGCCGCAGCCGTGCGTGACATTCCCATCACCGAGCCGTTCGCCTGTGCACCGCATTACCAGCACGCACTCCTGCTCAACGGGCGCAAGGTCGTCATGGGCTACGAAGGACATCTGCAAAGTCACGGTATTAATTATCGCATCACCAGCATCAATCTCGACGAACTGATGAACGGCAAAGACATCTGGCGCCTCAACGCCGCCGAGCTGGGAGTGCGCTACCTTTTCTACGGCCCGCTCGAAATCGAAAGATGGCCAAAATCGCGTGAATCCTGGCGCGACTGCGTGCAAGTGATCTCATCCGGCCCGTGGGGTGAGTTGTTTGATCTCGATCTCCCGCGTGTCCCGCTGGAGCAGTAATTACACAACCTCGCTCAATACCACCACGCCCTCTGCGACAACACGCTCACCTACGGTAGCACGACACTCAAATTGCCAGAGTCCGCCAACCACAGCGACCTTCCGCGCGTGCAGGCGCAATTCCTCACCCGGCCTCGCCGCTGATGGAAACTTCATCATCTTCAGCGCTGTCAGGCGAAAACTGCGGTCCGGCTGCCCGGCTGCAAGACCGGCAGTCTGCGCGAGAGCTTCCGCCAGAATGACGCCGGGCACCAGCGGATCACCGGGAAAATGCCCCGCGAAAAATGGCGTCGTGGCCGGAAAAGTCTTCACGCATTCTGCCCTCTCGCCCGGCGTGTGTGCGACGATTGCATCAACGAAAATGAACGGCTCGCGATGCGGCAACCCGAGTGCAATGGGGTTCATTTGTGATGAGTCAGACATTGTCGAAAAGTTTTTGGCTCACGAAACGCGCCGACCACGCACCTGCGATTACTGCGCAGGCGGAGCAGCTACGAAGTATGCAAACTGCCAGCTTCCATTCACCATTTTCACTCCGGCACGATAGCCACCGTAGTTCCCGTCGAGCGCAAGTTGTGGAGGAACGACCATGAATCCGTCGTAGGGCACCCATTTGTCGCGCAGCAAGCCGGCGAGTTCGCCCCACAAATTCTGCCTGTCCCAATAGGTGAACGGATTTTCGTCCGTCGGCGCCGTGTCCCATCGGTAGCCGAAATCTTTCGCCATCATCTGCGAAAGCGTGGGCAGGTCGCGACGCTCCACGGCTGTGCGCAAACGACCCACGAAGCTCTGGAATGTCATGTCGCCGCTTTGATCCTTCGTGGGAATCGGCGGTTTGTCGGTTTCATACGGGCCTTTCGCCTTCTTTTTTTCGGAGGTGTTTTCGAGGCTGGGGCAGGCGACGAGCGTGATGACGGTGAGCAAGGCTGTGAGGATGCGCAGTTTCATGAGCGATGATGATGTTGATGAAATGGCGGCGGGCAAAGGCTGAAATTTCCGGCGCTCAACTCCCGCGTCCCTCCGCGAGAAGCTTGCAGCCCTGAATATCGAGCTTGCCGCTGGCGAGGATGGGAATTTTTTCGACGCGCTGGAGACGCTTCGGGATCCAAAGATTCGTGACTCCGGCTGCCGTGAGCCTGCTGCGTAGCTCCTGCATTTCAAAATCGCGCGTGCTCAACAGGACGAGCGCCTCCCCCTTCGCTTCGTCGGGGACGCCGGTGATGGCAACGACGCGCTCGCCCTCCGCAGTCAGACCAAGCGCAGTGACGATGTGCGCCTCGACAGTTTCGTGCGGAACAATTTCGCCGCCGATTTTGGAAAATCGGGACTGGCGCCCCTCGATGATGAGGAAGCCGTCCTCGTCAAAACGCGCGAGGTCGCCGGTGCGGAACCATCCGTCAGTGATGACCTCGGCGGTGCGTTCGGGATCGCCGAGATATCCATCGAAAACGTTCGCTCCTTTGAAGTGGAGCATCCCTTTTTCGTGCAGCGAAAGCTGCGCGCCTGACTCCGGGTCGCGGATTTGTGCGGAGAGGCCGGGGACGAGTTTTCCGCAACTGCTGCGTCGGTTGGTCGGCTGCTCGGTGTCGCTCAGCGTGGGAAGATTGAAGGACGCAGCAGGCGAAGTTTCCGTGAGCCCGTAGCCCTGCATGATCTCGATGCCAAAACGTGCGCGAAATGCGTCGGCAAGTTCGTCGGGGAGTTTTTCAGCACCGGTCACGACGAGGCGGAGCGAACGCAGTTGCTCCGGCTCCGCGCGCTTCATGTATCCGCGTAGAAAAGTGGGCGTCGCGAGCAGCAGCGTGGCCCCGTATTTTGCGATGAGCTCAGCGCACTTCGACGTTTCGAGCGGGTTCGGATAGCTCACGAGTTTCACGCTTTCGACGAGAGGGAACAGCAGGCAGACCGTCGCGCCGAAGCTGTGAAAAAACGGGAGCGCGCCGAGGATTACATCGTCGCGACCGAGATCCAGCATCTCGCCGAACTGGTTCGTGTTCGCGAGGAGATTGCGATGCGTGAGCGCGACGCCCTTCGGCTCACCGCTGCTGCCGCTGGTGAAAAGCAGGAACGCCTCGGCGCGATCGCCCTCGCGTGGGATGCCTGCAAGACGACTGAGCCAGCGGGCCGGGAGGATTTTTGAAAGGATGCCCCACTCGATCATCTTCGCGCGAACGAGGGGTATGATCTCCTCCAGCAGCCCGACGCGATCCGGCCACGGAAAGTCCTTCAATTTCCCTCGCACGACACCAGCCGTGAAACAAAAGCGGACGCCCGCCTTGCGAATGCTCGCCTCCAGTGCGGCGCGTCCGGCGGTGAAATTCAAGTTCACCGGGACTTTGCCTGCAAGTAGCACGGCGAGATTGGCGATCACCGCGCCCCTGCCCGGCGGGATGACAATGGCCACGCGCTGTTCGGGGACGTTCCCGCGCACCCAACGGCTGAGGCCTAGCCCCGCCGCGAGAAGCTCACTGCGCGTAATCGTGCGACCATCCATGCCATCCACGACAGCCACGTCTGCCGGATTTTTTTTCAGGCCGCGCACACAAGCCTCGGCGAGATGGCCCTTGAGAAATGGACGGCGCGAATAACAAAATTCGCCGAGGTCGAGAAATCGCTGACGCACCGTTGCAATATCGGCAGCTTTCGCAGTCAGCGGCTCGCCGAAAGCAACGGTGACGGGATAGCGAATCTTACGAGGCCATTTCCAAAAATATTTCCCCCCGCGATAGCTGAAGATGCTGCCCCAGAGTTGATCCATCCAGACCGGGACGACCGGGCATTTCGCCTGCCGTGCGATGATCTCATAGCCGCGCTTGAGGCGGTTCAGCGTGCCGCTGCGCGAAAGTTCGCCCTCGGGAAAAATGCAGACGACTTCCCCGCTTTCGATCAATTGCGCCGCCGCACGGATGGAATCCTTCGCGTGCTTGTCGGAAATCGGAAACGTGCCGATGAGCCGGAAGAATGGCTGCAACCTGCGTTGCTTGTAAATTTCCTCCCACACGATGAAGCGAATCGGACGCGGGCAGGCGAGCTGCAAGATGATCGCATCCACCCACGTGAGATGGTTCGGCAAAAGAAGGAAGCCACCTTCGGGAAGCGATTCCGCGCCGTGTGTCTCCACCTTGTAAAAAAGCCGGGCGATTCCCGCGCCGAGTTTGCGGGCGACCCACTCTGCAATCGGTGATGGTGTCTGCTGTTGCACGCGGGCGAGGTAGCGTGTGTGCGCGGAGACGGCAAGTGCGCGCGTTTCCCATCGTCGTTGTTATTCCTCCGCTGCTGCCTTCGCCGAAACCTTCGGTTTCTTTTCCTTTTCAGCGCGCGCGGCGAACTCGAAGCCGACTTTTCCGTCGTCCTTCAAAACAAGGAATGCCTTGAAGGAGCGGCCGGTGCGGGCGCTGACGAAGCCGGGCATGAGACTGGTCTTTCCGGTTTCGAGCAGGCGGGCGACTTCACTGCGGACGATTCCTTTTTTCAAAATCACCTTGCCCATTTTGAAAGTGCATTTCTTCTCGAAGAGCTGATCGCACTGGAATGAGTTTTCTGTCTCAAAAATCTGGCCGGTTTTGCAGCAGCGGCATTTTCCGACGGGCTCTGGGTTCACCCACACGGGCTGCGTGGTGTCCGCAGCGTCGTCTTTCTGGAAATCGAACATGGTCTTCCACTCTTCGCGGTCGAGCTTGATGCTGGCGCTGAAAGGACGACCGAATTTGTTGCGGAATCCTTCGAGCGGGCCGACTAGGCCTTCGGTGAGGAGTTTGATCGTCTCGTGGCGTTCGAGTTCGCGACTGGCGATGGTTTTCCAAACGGTGAGGCCGCAGCCATCGCATTTGTAGTTGCGGAAAGTTTCGGAGAAAGTGGCTGCACCACACTTCGGGCATTTTACTTCGAGGGGCTTCCAGTCGCCTTTGATTTCCTCGCCCTGAAATCCTTTCACCTTCGCGACGATGTCGCTGGTAAGCGCGCGGATTTCGCCCATGAAGGCGGCGCGGGAAAGTTTTCCGCGCTCCATCTGGCGGAGCTTGAATTCCCACTCGCCGGTGAGCGCGGGCTGGATGAGTGCCTGAATGTCGAGACTGCGCAGGAGCGTGATCAGCGAGAGGCCTTTTTGCGTGACGATGAGGTCGCGCCCTTCGCGGATGAGGTATCCCTCGAACAACAATCCTTCGATGATTTGAGCGCGCGTCGCTGGTGTGCCGAGTCCGCGTTCGCTCATCGCCTCACGGAGTTCTTCGTCGTCGAGGAGTTTACCTGCGCCTTCCATCGCGGAGAGCAATGTGCCTTCGTTGAATCGTGTGGGCGGCTTCGTGAGGCTTTCCTTGGATTCCACGAGAATTGTTTTCGCCTTCTCTCCAGACTTTGCGGGGACGATGGCCTTTTCGCTGTCCGTGCCTTCAACTTCGCGCCCATAAACCGCCATCCAGCCCGGATCGGTGATGATGCGGCCCGTCGTCTTGAACGCCTCATTCTCAACCCGCGTAATGCGCGTGGTGTCCTCAAATTGCGCCGCTGGATAAAACACAGCAACGAAGCGTTTCGACACGAGTTCAAAGATGCGCTGCTCCTTGTCGTCGAGTCCCGATGGCGCCGTTCCTGTCGGCACGATGGCAAAGTGATCACTGACCTTTGCGTTGTTGAAAATGCGCTTGTTCGGTTTCACCCATCCGGCCTGCATCGCTTTCTTCGCGTGCTTGGCGAGTTCGCCCGAGAAGCTGCCCATGACCTCCTTCGCCGTGGCGAGATGATCCTCCGGCAAATAGCGCGAATCGGTTCGCGGATACGTGAGCGCCTTGTGCTTTTCGTAAAGTGCCTGCGCGATTTGCAGGGTCATGCGCGCGGGAAATCCGAAGCGTCCGTTCGCATCGCGCTGCAACGTCGTCAAATCGTAGAGCTGCGGTGAAATTTGTGAGGCCGCCTTCTTTTCCTCTTCGATGATGCCGGGCTTTCCGGTGCACTTTGCCACGATATCGTCGGCCTGCACCTTATCCCAGATGCGCTCGGCTTTCGCCTGCTCGTCTGCGGTTTTCTTGCCGTCGAATTTCTCATCGAACCAGCGCCCGCGATACTGCCCCGCAGCGATCTCGAAATCCGCGAATACCTCGAAATATGCGCGCGGCACGAAGGCGCGAATTTTTTCCTCGCGCTCGGCAAGAATGGCGAGTGTCGGCGTTTGCACGCGGCCCGCCGTCGTTTTCAAAAAGCCGCCGCCGCGTGAATTGAAAGCGGTGAAGGCGCGTGTCGAGTTGATGCCAACGAGCCAGTCGGACTCGCTGCGCGAAGTCGCTGCATCGGCGAGCGGCAGCATCTCGGCGTCGCTGCGCAACGAGGCGAATGCCTTGCGGATGGCCTCGGTCGTCATGCTTTGCAGCCAGAGGCGCTTGATCGGCTGTTTCGCGGCAGATGCGCGGACGATGTTGCGGAAAATCAGTTCACCCTCGCGGCCCGCGTCGCACGCATTGACGAGTGCAGTCACGTCCTTGCGCTTGATGAGCTTTTTCAGCATCGCGAGCCGAGCTGCGTTCTTATCAATGGGAGCAAGCGCGAACTCCGGCGGCATGTGCGGGAGTTTTTCCAGCGACCACTTGCCCTTCTTGATTTCATGTTCGTCGGGGACGCAGAGTTCCAGCAAGTGACCCACTGCACTCGATATGACGTAGTCGTCGTTTTCGTAAAAGTCCGCTCCACGCCCCGGCTTAAGGCCGAGCGCACGCGCTAGGTCTTGGGCTACACTCGGTTTCTCCGCAATTACGAGGGTTTTCATAGTGCCGCCTTGTGGCGAGGGCGTGGGGAGTTAGGCGGTGAAGTCTTTCCGCGCAACTGGAAAAGTAGCCCGCTACTTTGGAAATCCACTAAGCGGCTCCCGAATTTTCAGCCTTCGGCTCCGTGCCCTGCTGGAGTGATTTCACCGTCTCCACCGGCGAAACTCCCGCTGCGACGGTGCCTCCAAAAAAGCGCTGGAAAAACTTTTTTGGTGCGGAAGTTCCGGACTCTTCAGCGGTAACTTCATCGTGCGCGGCCTGCTTGGCCTGCTCCCACGGCGCGGCAAATCCCGGCGCGGCGACGGTCATCTTTTTCTCGGCGCGTGCAAAGATTTCGAGTTCGCGGGAGAGCTTGTTGTCGGGCTGCGAATTGAGGCCCTGCACTTTCACCCGGAGGTTTTCGTTCTCCTTTTTCAGCGCATCCGCCTCCTGCTTCAGCTTGGAAAGCGTGGCGGCCTCGATTTCGAGTTTGTCGCTGAGCATCCTTTTATAGCGGGCGTGGTCGAGCTTCAGCTTCAGGTGATGATAGAGCGCGATGAGCAGCAGCACGCAACCGGTGTAGAAACCGAATGCGAATGGAGAGGTGAGCATTTCTTTCATAGCGGAATTCGGTTAAGCGAGCATCTCCTCGAAGCGCGATTTTACCCCGGCTTCGTAGCGGATGATGGCGTTGTTTTCATCGAGCACAGCCACGCGCGGGCAATGGTGGACGGCCTCCTCAGGAGTAAATTGTCCGAAGCTCATAATCGTCAGCCGGTCTCCCGGTCCGCCGAGGTGGGCGGTCGCGCCATTCAATTCGATGACGCCTGCTCCACGCGGCCCGTAGATCACATACGTCTCGAAGCGCGCTCCATTCGCCATGTTTCCGATGAGGATACGCTCATACGGCAACAGCCCGACGCGCTCCGCGATATCTTCGGAGATGGTGAGACTTCCCTCATAGTCCACACACGCGCCAGTGACGGTCGCGCGGTGCAGCTTTGATTTCAGCAACGTGATCTGCATCGGCGCGAGGATGGTGGAAAGACGGCGAAATGCAAGCGGAGCGATGTTTCACTATACTTCAGGGCGATAGGTGCGCCCTTTCCAGACCACTCCGCTACCGATGCTACGCCGCCAGCTATTCAGCCCGATGAGCATCATCAAAAACATCCCAATCGGATGCAGCAATGCGCCGATCCAGCTCGTGCGAAAGCGCACTGCAAGCAGCACGCGGATGAGATAAATCACCGTCACCTGCGCAGCGACGATCCTCCACACCGGCTGCTGCGCGGTGAAAATAAACACGAACGGAGCGAAGAGGCACGTCCACTGGGCGAGCCCAAAAAGCCAGAACGCCACACTCTGTCCCTCGAACACCGCGCGCATATTTTTCGTGAAACCCTCCCACGTTTCGCCGAGCGAACGATACATCCGCACCGTGGAAAACTGCACGCCGTCGCAATTAAACAACCGCATCCCCTCGCCCATCCGCGCCGCGACTTCGCGGCCTAGCGCGACGTCCTCCACCAAGTGCGCCCGCACCGCTGCATGACCGCCGATGCGCTCATACGCCTCGCGTTTGAAAAACATGAACTGACCGTTCGACGCGCTGATTGCGCGCGCGAGGCGGGGGTTAAAGCGCAGACCTTTTCGCTGCACGAGACGCAGCAGCCACAGCGGACAAAATCCAAAGCCAATGAGAGGAATCACCGGAACGATCAGTTTTTCACCAAGCGTGCCCGTGAGCAAACGCGGCCATGACGAAAGCAGACTCGCATCGTTGCGGCACGCGTAGTCCATCGCCGAACTCACAGTGCCGGGCGAGTGGATAGTGTCAGCGTCGGTGAAAAGCAGAAACTCTCCTTTCGCTGCGTCGGCGAGCTGGTGGCAGGCCCAGTTTTTTCCGCACCAGCCATCGGGCAACGGCTGACTGCGCAGCAGGCGCGCAGTGACGCGCGGGTTGCGAACTTCAGCCATCAACTTCTCAACGATGGCGGCTGTGCTGTCCTCGGAATGATCGTCGAGCACGAGCAGTTCGTAGTGCGGATAATCCTGTAGTAGCAGCGACCGCACACACGCCTCGATGTTGCGCGCTTCATTGCGGGCTGGGACGAGCACGGAGATGAGCGGCCCGGTTTCGGGCGGCGCGACGGCGCGCAGGCTTTTGAAGGAAAGGATATTCATCAGCACATTTCCCAGCATGAAAAGCAGGACGACGAGAATGATGCTGTGGTAAAGCGTGAGCATGAGAGCGAAAGAAAATGCTGGATGACGAATGTCGCGTTAATTCGTAATTCCGCATTCGTCATCCGCCAATTACACCACTATCAACAATCCGTGCCTTCCGCCGACGACATTTTATTTCCGAGCCAGCCATCCGCTACGATGCGGAGGTTCGCCGCTTTGCTGGAGCCGAAAAGCGACGCGCAACTCGAAGCCATGGCGCAGGAGTCCGCGCTGATCACACGGCAGAATTTCGGGAAGGCGATCCGGCTTTTTGCCCCGCTTTATCTCAGCAACGAATGCATCAACAACTGCGCGTATTGCGGCTTCTCCCGGGACAACGCGATTCTGCGCGTGACGCTGGAAATCGAGAGCGTTGTGCGCGAGGCGCGTCATCTTGCAGCAGAGGGTTTTCGCAATGTGCTGCTCGTCGCGGGCGAGCATCCGAAGTTTGTCTCGAACGGCTATCTCGAACGCTGCGTGCGCGCGCTTGCGCCGGAAGTGCCCGCGCTCGCGCTCGAAGTCGCGCCGATGGAGACGGCGGACTACGTGCCGCTCGTCGCCGCCGGTGCGGAGGGACTCGTGGTTTATCAGGAAACCTATGACCGCGCGACCTACGTGGAGCTACACACGGCGGGGCCAAAGCGCGACTTCGACTGGCGCCTCGCCTGCCCCGATCACGCATACGACGCGGGCTTCCGCCGCATCGGCATCGGCGCGCTTTTTGGCCTCTGCGAATGGCGGCGAGAGGCGATGGCGCTCGCGGCGCATCTCGATCATCTGCTGCGCCGCTGCTGGAAGGCGCAGTTCACCGTCTCGCTCCCGAGACTACGTCCGTGCGCAGGAGAATTTCAGCCGAAGCACACACTGCCGGACCGGGAGTTTGTGCAACTCGTCTGTGCGATGCGGATTTGTTTTCCGCACACCGGCATCGTGCTCAGCACCCGCGAACCCGCCGCGCTGCGCGACGCGTTGCTGCCACTCGGCATCACGATGATGAGCGCGGGCAGTCACACCGAGCCTGGCGGCTACACGGGCGAAGGAAAAAGCGACCTTCATCTCACCGTGCGCGGTCGTCGCGTGGAGACAGACGGCTGCGGCCACGATCAGAACGCGACGGAACAATTTCAAATCGCCGACACCCGCACGCCGGCAGAAATCGCAGAGTTGCTACGAGGTCGCGGCTTCGAGGCCGTGTGGAAGGACTGGGACCAAGCCATTCTTGCGCCGTGAAAATTTTTCTGAACGGCCATCCGCGTGAAATCGCTGCAAGCGATGTCGCTTCTCTCGTGGCGGAACTCGGTTTTGCTAATGGCACTGTTCTCATCGAGCGCAATGGCACCGCGCTTCGCCCC
>CAIYUV010000031.1 GCA_903929475.1 uncultured Spartobacteria bacterium | reverse complement strand
GAAGGGCAACTCGTGGGGCACGCGCCCGGATACACGCGGGCCATTTTACCAGCCCGAGGAATGGGCCGAGACGCAGGCCATCGCCGATGCGCTCAAGAAAGTTTTTACCGAGGCGGACGGGCAGGAAACGGCATTTCTCACGAAGGAGTTCGAGCGTCACCGCATCAAGCTCGGCGACAGCATCGCGAAAATGATCTCGCTCGCGGAGAAGGACGCCGCGCTGTTGCCGAATCTCGTCAAACAACTCGCCCAAGCGGAAAGCATCCCCGCTAACGCAGTGCCGCTGCTCGTCAAAGCCACCGCCGATGCGAACGACGAAATCTCCACCACCGCCGCGCTCGCGCTTTGCAAGACGGACGACCGCAACGCAGGCGCCGCCATCATCAGCACGCTGGCGCGCATCACCGCAAAAAAACAGGACGCCAACAAGCTGCTCAAAGCGTTCTTCGCATCGCGTCTGATCGAAAATCAGCATCAAGCATTCGAGCAGGCGGCGACTGCGCTCGATGGCGCAGGCAGCGTTTGGGCCGATGCCGCGCTGTTGCATCTCGCCGCGCGCAAAGTCGGTTCGCCCGAGCCGCGCGCGCAAGCCGCCAAGGCGCTCGACGCTGGTTGGGCCGAGCCAAGGCGCCGCGCACAAATCATCACCGCCGCCGCTCTCGCTAACGACAAATCGCGAGCCGTGCAAATCGTGGCCGCTTTAAACGACGCCGATAAAACCGTGGCCGAAGCCGCCGCCGCCGCAGTGAAAACGCTCAAGCTCGATCCCTCAATCATCAGCGCCCAGCCGACCGGCCCGCTCATTTCCACGCTGAAAGTGGACGACGTGCTCGCGCAAGTGATGACCACGAAAGGCGACGTCGCGCGCGGCGAACAGCTTTTCACAGCGCAAGGCTGCGTCGCCTGCCACACCGTGAAAGCCAGCGAGGCGCCGAAGGGGCCGTTCCTCGGCAACATCGCCACGACTTACAAACGCCATGACCTCGCCGAGAACATCCTCAATCCCGGCAAGACCATCGCGCAGGGTTTCGTGACGAATGTTTTCACGATGAAGGACGGCAGCGTGCAGATGGGCTTCGTCACGCAGGAGGCGTCGGACAAAATCGTCATCCGCACCATCGCCGCGCAGGAAATCTCGCTCGATCCAAAACTCATCACCAAGCGCGACAAAAGCGACAAGAGCCTCATGCCCGAAGGCCTCGTCGCCACACTCAGCGTGAAAGATTTCGCCAGCCTCCTCGACTACCTCGAAGCGCTCGCTGCGAATAAATAATCTGATTCGTTCCTTGCCTGTCCGTTTTTTATTTTTGGCAACAGCAGCGAGCAGGCGCGCCAAAGGTGCGCGGACAAGCCAATCCTCGAAAACGCTGGGGGACGCCTTGTAGTGCGGTGGCAAGCGAAGCGCGCCACCGCCTTGGAAGCGCCGCGTCCGGGTAAAAGGCGCGCGAGGTTTTGTAGGGAAAGGTCGGTGGAAAATTCGCTCCGTTGCCCTGCTTGTGAAGGCGGCGTGGCGCTATCGCTTCCCGCCGCACTACAAGGTGGTCGCGCCTCGCGAGGACGTCTCCCCGAGCGTCGTCGCGCAGATTTTCATGACCCAAAAGGCGAACGTGATTTGTGGGAGCTTGTTCATGGGTGAAATGTTCGGTGAACTGTTTCGACTAGGAGCGAAAAAAATACCAATCCATGAAGCTGGCAGGGTCTATGAAGACAAGAGCACGGGCGGCGCACCAAGGAATTAGCAGGACGAAAAAACGACGTGAGGAAAGGACTCCAGGGGAAGTAAGTGCGTAGCCGCTTGATCCTACGATCCACGATACGAAGAAAAGCGGGAGAAGGAAGGTTCCGCTGGTGACGAGTAACTCGTGAAAATGAAAATGGAAAGAATGGCGGTCGAAAACGGCAGAAGAATCTGGCCAAACTCCAACACTCAATCTGACACGGACAATGAAACTATAGAAAGCGATGAGCCAAAGCAGCGGCAACGCGCCACCGATATAAACGAACCATGTCGCGATGCACTGAAATACACGAAGCCATCTGCCAGTATGACGTTCTGGGTTAGGGAAACGCTGATTTAATCGCTCCGTGCTGCAGAAAAAGCGAGTCATTGGAGGGCGAGTTTGGTAGAGAGGGATGCATGAAACACCAAATGAGTTTCGCGCAGGGAGAGTAT
>CAIYUV010000030.1 GCA_903929475.1 uncultured Spartobacteria bacterium | reverse complement strand
TACCGAAACTTTACACAATGCACGGTGCCCCTCTGGCACGCGCCTTGTTCACACGAAGCGGGTGAAGGTCTTCCTCGTTTTGTTTTTCGCCATGCTCGGCAGCGCGTATTCGCAGCGGACGGAGCCAACCGGCGCGCTGCCGGAGGTAGCGCTGCAAAAACTCAGCGACCGCTCATTCACCGCGCTCGCGATGCGGGCGCTCGGCGTGCGCGCGGGTGAATGGCACCACGCGGAGACGGAGCATTTCATCTATCATTTCTTCGACGCACCCACAGCGGCGGCGGTGTCGGTGGAAGCGGAGTTTGCCTACCACATCATCGCGCAGGAACTCGGCAGGGACACCGCCGCGTGGGAGCGCAAGTGCCACCTGTTTCTTTTCAGCAACGAAGCCGACTGGAAACTCTTCCAGCAAGCCGGCGCGCTGGAGCCGTGGACGGGCGGCATCCACTCGCAAGGCTCCCTCTTCGTGAACCGCGCCGCCGGGTTGCTGTCAAAAAACCAGACGCTCCCGCATGAAATCACGCACCTCGTGCTGGAGCGTTTCTTCGGCGCAGGCATCCCGCTCTGGCTGAACGAAGGCTTCGCCGAATACGCAGGCTCGCGCTGCCGCGCCACCTTTTACCGCGCCCGCGGCTACAACGAAAAACCACGCGCCAGCGCCGTGTCCGCCGAACGCTACATCCCCGTCGCACCGCTCACCGCGATGGCCGCCTATCCCGCCGACGACACGCTAGTGCCCGCCTTCTACAACGAATCGGAAAAACTCGTCCGCTTCCTCTGCGCGACCGACAAACCCTCCTTCCTCGCCTTCCTCGAAGCCATGTCCAAAGGCTCACGCTTCGACTCCGCACTCGCCAAAACATTCGCCTCCCGCTTCCCCAACGTCGAGGCGCTGGAAAAAGAATTCCGTCCCTACGCCATCTCGCAGTTCGTGCAGGGCACGAAGTAAAACCAATCCATCCCCCGCAAACAAACGGAGCGCGCCCCGTTAAAGAGCGCGCCCCGTCGTGCGGAAAAAACATCCGTGTCCATCCGTGACATCCGTGGTCAATCATCCGCGTGCATCCGTGGCACCTACGGGCTCACCGTCACCTTCGCCACATCCGTCCAGTCGCCATTGGGCGCGCCCTTGTCCCAGAAGCACATGCGGTATTCGCGCACTTCGGGCGTGCCGGGGGCGAGCAGCGGACGCTCGTCCGTGTAGGGGCTTTCGGTGTCAATGCCCGTGAACTCCCATGCGCCGCCATTGCGACGGCTTTCGATATACACGCCCGTGTGGTTGAATTTGTAGAAGACCAGCCGCGCACATTCCTTGCCGTTGACCTGCTGGATCTCCGCCGTGAACTTCGGCAGCGGATGCTCCACCGTGTCCTCCGAGCCGACGATGCCGAGATCCGTCCCCATCGCCTCCGTGTAGGCCTTGTCCTTTTTGATTTCTCCCACCATCGCAAAGATGCGCGTGAGCGCGCCCGGCTTGCGCGGCGCGGTGCCGTTGGGCAGCGAGGGCGCGGTAAAACCGGGCAGCGTGATGACCGTGTCGCCCGTTCCCTTGAGGGCTGCATCCACCGCATCCGTCGTGGCGGGTGAAAAGGCGCGCACCGCCGGGAGCCACACGCTGATCAGGTAGGCGCACCAGCGCGCATCGTCCCCGCTCGCAGTCGTGTCCGTCTGCGAGATGGAGAGGATGGCCGCGTAGATGGCCAGTTTGTTTGCATAGTTCAGCAGCCACTCCGCTTGGG
>CAIYUV010000029.1 GCA_903929475.1 uncultured Spartobacteria bacterium | reverse complement strand
CGTGTCCTATCAAAAACAACCAACTAATTGCCCTGTCGCGCACCTCTCGCGTCCAAAAATCCACATACCACTCCCACTCGTTAGACAAAAAACAGCCGCCCAGAAAACTTTCAGACGATCGCCGCTTTATTCAGCGTTTCCCTAGTGCTAACGCCTAGTGCTAACACGCACACCGAAATTCACCCATGTTCTGGCGTGTCATTGATGTGCATTTTCGACCAGGCAAGCACACGAGCCGCGAAAACTTTTGAGCTCATCCGGTCGCAGAAAAAGTTGCCAGTGCCTGCTGCTCGCACCGCTCGATCACAAAAATCGAATTCTCGACCCCCGAAAAAGCACGAATTTGAAGCATCGAATGTTCACCGAAGTTCACCGATGTCACTGATGTCCACACGCCCTGGATTTCACCGATTTTCAGCCGTGTCGTAGTCGTGCCCGCCGGATCAAAATGCGCTGGCGGCGATTTTAGAGCGTCGGTTTTTTTAGGCGATCAGCACGCAGGCCGGCGCGTTTATTCGTGCAGTGCTGGATGCTGCCGTGCAAATTTCCCGACACTGACTGATGACTTCAGGTATGTGCCCTTTCTGTAAATTCCCAGACAGCGAATGCGTTCAAGCAACAACGGTTGGGCGCGCTTTTCGAGACCAATATCCATTATCGCGTGGTCATTCGCTGGTGATACCTCGCAAGCACGTTGTTTCCCTCTTCGAGTTGAGCACCGCAGATCAAGCCGACCTTTGGATGCTTGTTGCGTCGGTGCGTGAACAACTTCAGAACGAGTTCAAACCCGATGCATTCAACATCGGAGTGAACGACGGAACAGCCGCAGGGCAGACTGTCTTGCACGCTCATGTCCATGTGATCCCTCGATACGCTGGTGATGTTCCAGATCCTCGTGGTGGCGTGCGTTGGATTATCCCGGAGAAAGCTGATTACTGGAGCAAACCAAAGTGAGTGATCCTCTCGCCAATCTTTCGTCACGGTATCCAGAAAAGACGCTGCTGCTCGGGCAGGTCTTCAACGACAGGGCAGCTTCCTACAAATTTTTCTGGTCACTGGGGCTGCTCACACTGATTCAAAAACACCCCACAGGAATTTTCACACAGCAGGAGGTCATCGAGGAAATGATCGTTAGAGCCTGGCATCCGGTTTGTTTTTACCGGCTGTCCCTCGGTGCTCAGGACAAATTGCAGGAAGCGGTGAAGGATTTGCAGGCAGAGGCAGGACTCAAGAATGATGCAATGCCCGATGAGATTCACGAGCACATCAATTCATCGGTGAGGATCAGCAACCGATTGCAGACTCTCACCAACCTCGTCCCTACACGTTTTTTGAGCCCTTGGTTTGCTGGCGAGTTGCGTGGTGTAGATGGTCACTTGCGGACCAGACGTATTCAAGAACTGGCGCTGAAAAGTCAGGGTTCATCATCCCCATCGCCCTACTTCTTTGAACGCGTAGGCAGCGACACCCTGATTCGCATCAACGAGTCCTGGGCCATCTTCTTCCAAGAGAATTTCGAGGTGATTCGTTCGTTCATCTTCTTCCACCTTTGCCAGTATCTTCAGGCGCGAAATCCCAATGTGCCTGGTGTCGTGAACAAGCTCAGCGCTCCGTTCATGCGTGATTTGGGGCCAGCACGTAAATTCTGGCGAACCGTGCGTGCTGAGTTCAATTTCATGGGGAAGAGCACTCTCTTCCATGACATTTATTCCGGCACTCCTCTGGATGATGCATTCACCATCGATCACTTCCTGCCGTGGAGCTTCGTTGCTCATGACCTTCTGTGGAATCTCACGCCAGTCGCCAGCATCACGAATTCCCGAAAGAGTGATGCGCTGCCCAAAGCAGACATCTACCTGCCAC
Organism: uncultured Spartobacteria bacterium; assembly: GCA_903929475.1. GTDB lineage: Bacteria > Verrucomicrobiota > Verrucomicrobiia > Chthoniobacterales > Chthoniobacteraceae > SXWH01. Next base: position 1,578 of record CAIYUV010000029.1, on the reverse strand, counting down.
GGCTCAGTAAACTCCACCGTGAGGCCATCCTTGTGATGAAGGCCAAACCGAAAATGCTCGAAGACTACGCCAACTGGTTCATGACGGACATCGAGAGGATCACCTCAATGCGGGATGAGCAGTTCTTCCAACACTACAGGGAGACCATCGAGCCCCAGCTCCAGATTGCACACAATCAGGGTTTTCAAGCGAACTGGAGCTGGTCGTGACTACTACTCACTCAGCCGCAATCGCATCCCACAGCGGCTTAATTCATTGATTAGCCCGTAGTGCCGGAGGCCATCTGGTTTGTCGGGGTTGCCGGTGCATTGAGTAGAGTGGAGTAGTGAGTATTACGTCTATTTTGCAAGAGGACTAGACGCGGAGCCGGTGCGAGTTTAATTGGCTGACATGAGTTGCACGCTGATAGGACTTGCGGTCGAAACATTGCCACTGCACCGGCTACCGCTGGTGCAGGCACGCGTGCCGGGTGGCTTCCCCTCCCCAGCGGAAGACTATCTGGAAGGGACGCTCAAGCTGGATGAGTTGCTCGTGAAGCATCCGGCGGCGACGTTTCTCATGCGTGTGGAAGGCGACTCGATGATCGGAGCGGGCATCCACAACGGCGACTTGATCGTTGTGGATAGAGCCATTGAACCAGCGACAGGAAAAATCGTGGTGGCAGTGTTGGACGGTGCATTTTTTGTGAAGCGGATTGTCGTGCGTGGGGAGCGGTGTTTCCTTTGCTCGGAAAATCCGAAGTTCAAAGATGTCGAGGTGGGCGAATGGGCGAGCCTTGATGTGTGGGGCGTGGTGACGAACGTCATCCATGCGCTAAAATAGGAGGTGCACCGTGGCCCTCTTTGCACTCGCGGATTGCAATAATTTCTACGCCTCATGTGAGCGCGTTTTTCAGCCGCGCCTGAACGGCAAGCCGGTAGTCGTGCTCTCGAACAATGATGGCTGCGTGATTGCTCGGAGCGAGGAAGCAAAGGCGCTGGGCATTGGTATGGGCGAAGCGGAGTTCAAAGTGCGCGCAATGATGCGGACACATGGCGTGCAAGTGTTCAGTTCAAACTATGCGCTGTATGGCGACATGAGCGGGCGCGTGATGCGAATACTCGGAGACGCCGCACCGCACTCAGAAGTTTATTCGATTGATGAATGTTTTTTGGATTTTACCGGAATGACCGATGCGGAAGCACATGCACGGAAAGTGCGAGAGCGCGTGAAGCGGTGGACGGGTATTCCAATTAGCATCGGTATGGGTTCCTCGAAGGTGCTTGCGAAGGCAGCGAACAAACTGGCGAAGAAAGCTGCTGGCGGCGTGCTCTGGATCACTCCCGAGAATGCTGACGAGTGGTTGGAGCTATTACCCGTTGAGAAAGTGTGGGGCATAGGTCGTTCACTCACTACGCGCTTGGCGGCAGTTGGTATTACAACAGCGCGCGGACTGCGTGATGTGGAGCCACGATGGGCGAGGCAGGAAATGGGCGTGGTAGGCGAAAGGCTTGTGCTCGAACTGCGGGGGCTTTCGTGCATGGAGATTGAGGAAGTTGCGCCGCCTAAGAAGAACGTAGTTTGTGCGAAGGGTTTTGG
>CAIYUV010000028.1 GCA_903929475.1 uncultured Spartobacteria bacterium | reverse complement strand
TCGCGAATACGCAGCGCCTGTCGGTGCATCTCGTCGAACTCATCGGCAAACACCTCGAACGACACCGGCTTCTCAGTCACCGTCAGCAGCAAATCTTTCGCGAAGCCCTCATAGTCCGAGATGCCCGCTTTTTTCATCAACGTTGGATTCGTCGTCAGGCCCTTGATGAGCGGGTTGCGGTAAAGTTCCACCATTCCGGCTTTGTCGGCACCGTCGGCGAAAATTTTGGTTTGGAGTTTGGTAAGGGCTGTCATGGCGGCAGCGTCTAAGCCGTATGCGTGCCAGTGTCACTCACTCGCTACAAATGCGGAGCTACGCCAGCACACCGTGCACGCACTCATGCACAAGCGCCCAATCCACATTTTCGCGTGGAGCCCACGCACCAACATCCGTCGGCAGAACAAATAGATTTTTCCCATCGCGGAATTTCTTATCCATCTGCATCGCCCGCACAATGCGATCAAAAAGATCAGCGTGATCAGGAATCGGACTCGGTTGTTTCGCACGGAAATCCGAAAGACTTGTCGGCAGTTTTGCTCGCACGATAAGGTCGCGCAAACGCTTTTCAAAACTCTCATCCACCATACCAAGCAAGCGAGAGAGATGAGTCGCTGCAATCATGCCAATCGCGATGGATTCGCCGTGGGACGGTGCTGCCGCACGACGTTCATCTGCATTAGCAATGGAAGGGTTAAAGGCACTGAGTTCAATGGCGTGCCCGATGGTGTGACCGAAGTTCAGCACATTGCGGATGCCAAGCTTGTCGTGTTCGTCCTGCTGCACCACGTCCGCCTTGAGTTGCACGCATTGCGCCACCACATCCGTGAGCACATCCGCATCGAGCGCGAGCAGCTTTTCCAAATCACCTCGCTCCAATTGCTCGAACAACGACGCCGAGCACACCGCGCCGTATTTGATAATCTCCGCCGTCCCGCTCCGCACTTCGCGCGGGCTTAAAGTGCGCAGCATATCGAGGTCGCACACCACCAGACGCGGCTGACTGAACGCCCCCATGATATTTTTCACCCCGCCGAAATTCACCGCCACCTTCCCCCCGACGCTCGAATCCACCGCCGCCAGCAACGAAGTCGGCAACTGCACGAACGGCACGCCGCGACGAAACACCGCCGCCGCAAACCCACCGAGGTCGCCCACCACGCCGCCGCCGAGCAAGAGCACCAGCGGCACCGCATTCGCATCGGGAAACGCCGCGAGCATCGCAGCGCACGTCTTGGAAAACTCCTCCCAATTTTTCCCCTCCTCACTCGCCGGAATGTCATGCCGCACCACGCTGCGGAAACCCGCCGCCGCCAATTCGTCGCGCACCTTTTCGTAGTAAAGCCCGCCCACATCCGCATTCGTAATCACGAACGCATCCGACTGTTTCAACCCTTCCGCACGCAGAGTCGCGCCGAGACCACCGAGCAAGCCGGAGCCCACCAGCACGGAGTAGGAACGCGAACCGAGTTCAACAGAAATGCGACGCATGGACGCACGATGCCCAAAAGCCCCCCAACTACGGAAGCGCAAACAAACACCGGCAATGCTGCTGCTAAAGTTTTTCCTTCCCCATTTTGTAAGCGGTAACTATTTCCACGCGCGCTCGTTTTCCCGCGAGTCCCCTCGGAATTTCCAACCTACATACATGAAACACATCTCCCGTTCCGGGCGGTGCGCCGGTCTTGCCGGTGCGCTGCTGCTTTCGCTTACCGTCGTCGCACGCGCTGAAGACGCGGCTCCAAAAATTGACTCCGGCGACAATGCCTGGATGCTCGTGAGCACTGCGCTGGTGCTGATGATGACCGGGCCGGGGCTCGCGCTTTTCTACGGCGGACTGGTTCGGACGAAGAATGTCCTCGCGACGATGATGCAGAGCTTTTTCCTCATGTCGCTCGTGAGTATCCTGTGGTTCATCTTCGGCTACAGCATGTCGTTTGGCGAAGGCAACGCCTTCTTCGGCAATCCGCTGCAATATCTTTTCCTCAATGGCGTGGGCGGCGCTCCGAATGTGGACTATGCGCCGACGATTCCGCACCAGACGTTCATGCTTTATCAGATGATGTTCGCTATCATCACGCCGGGGCTGATCACCGGTGCATTTGCCGAGCGGATGAAATTCAGCGCCTATGTGATGCTGATGATCGGCTGGGTGACCATCGTGTATTTCCCGCTGGCGCACATGGTGTGGGGCAAGGGCGGCTTTTTCAACTGGGCGCTCGGCGGACAAATCCCCGTGCTCGACTTCGCTGGCGGCACCGTCGTCCACATCAGCTCCGGCGTGTCCGCGCTCGTGTGCGCACTCGTGCTGGGCAAGCGCAAAGGCTACCCGAGGGAGCCGATGCTTCCGCACAATGTCGTGCTCAGCCTCATCGGAACCGGCCTGCTGTGGGTCGGCTGGTTCGGTTTCAATGCCGGCAGCGCGCTCAACAGTGGCACGCTCGCGACGAGCGCCTTTGCCGCGACGCATTTCGCGGGCGCTGCGGGCGGCCTCGCGTGGTCGCTTTACGAGTGGTTTGAAAAAGGAAAGCCCAGCGTGCTCGGCGCAGCGTCCGGCATGGTCGCGGGTCTGGCGACAATCACACCGGCGTCCGGTTTCGTCAGCATCCCCGGTGCGGTGCTCATCGGCCTCGCAGGCGGCTTTGCGTGCTACCTTTGCGTGACTCGCGTGAAGGCGAAGTTCGGCTACGACGATTCGCTGGATGTTTTCGGCGTCCACTGCTGCGGCAGCATCGTCGGGATGCTCCTACTCGGCTTCCTCGCCAGCGCAGAGGTGAATCCCGCCATCGCGTCCACTTTCAAAAAAGACGGCGTCCTCGTCTCGCTCGCGGGCAGCGGCGGGCAGTTTGTGAACCAACTTATCGCCGTGCTTTTCACCGCTGCACTCGGAGGGATTGTCACTTTCGTCCTGCTAAAAATCATCAAAGCCGTCGTCGGTCTGCGGGTGGACGACGAAGCCGAGCACGTCGGACTCGACGTGAGCGAGCACGGCGAAAATGCCTACAACGAATAAACTCCCATGAAAAAAATCGAAGCCATCATCAAACCGTTCAAACTCGATGAAGTGAAAGCCGCGCTCCAGGAAGCCGGCATCGAGGGAATGACCATCAGCGAAGTAAAGGGATTTGGCCGCCAAAAGGGCCACACGGAAATCTACCGCGGCAGCGAATACACCGTGGACTTTCTCCCCAAGCTGAAGCTCGAACTCGTCGTCGCCGACAGCCTAGTGGACACCGTCGTGCAGACGATCGTGAAATCCGCCCGCACCGGCAAAATCGGCGACGGAAAGATCTTCGTCTGCGACGTGGAGGACGCCATCCGCATCCGCACCGAGGAGCGCGGCGAAAAAGCCACGTAGTCCGCCAGCTACCTCGCCACCTGCAACATCACCTCATTGCGGCGGAACGGCCCAATCGTCCACGGTGGATCAAAATAGGCGAAAGTCGGCGTGCCTGTTTCCTTGAGCCCCTTGCTCTTCATCCACTCGCGCAATCGCTCCAGCGACGCCTTTTCGTTCTTTTCGGACCTTCTTCCCGCGTAGCGAAATATCGCGTATTTCGCCGCAGGACGCTTAGTCACTTTCACCTCATTCGCGGTGGCGGCAGGTGCTTTTGCTGCGACCGATTGCGGCAGCACAAAGCTCATCCCCGTTCCTTCTTTCTGCGAATCCATGAAAACGGGCGTCGTCATCTGGATTTTCTGTGAGTCCGCATTTGCGCCTTGGATGTAGCGAAAGAGCCGCATGAACGCGCCGTCCTCATCGCTCTTCTGGAACGTCGTGGCCACTGTGAGTTGTGGATAGTCGCGCACTTCGTAGTCGCCGTCTTTTTCCTGAACTGTGAACGGCGCGGTCTCGTAAGCAGCCCGCGATGTCGTTCGGAAAAATACGGCGAACACGGCGATGAGCAGGATAACAAACAGGAACGGCTTCATATTTTTGCGGAGATTGCGTGCGTTAGAAAGTTGCACGGCGAGACACAAGCCGCATAGAAACCCCAGCATGTCAAATCTCGTCGCCGACCTTTCCGCCTTGCTCGACCCCGCGCGCGTCCTCCATTCGCGCGAAGATCTCCTCGCTTACGGCTACGACGGCACCGCCGCCATGCACGGCACCGGAGCCGCCGTCGTCATGGCGCACACCACCGCCGAAGTCTCCGCCGTCGTCAAATACGCCGCCGCCAATCGCATCCCCGTCGTCGGGCGCGGCAGCGGCACCGGCCTCAGCGGCGGCAGCCTCGCCATTCCCGGCTGCATCATTTTGTGCCTCGCACAAATGGACAAGGTCCTCGAACTCGACGAAAAAAACCTCACCGTCTTCGTCGAAGCAGGCACCATCACGCTCACCGTCTCCGAACTCGCCGACGCCAACGGCCTCCTCTACCCGCCCGACCCCGGCTCGATGAAAATTTCGACCATCGGCGGCAACGTCGCCGAAAACAGCGGCGGCCTGCGCGGCCTCAAATACGGCATCACACGCGACTACGTCATGGGCATGGAAGTCGTCCTCGCCGACGGCACCATCGTCTGGCTCGGCAACAAATGCGTGAAAGACGTAGCCGGCTACTCGATGAAAGACATCTTCATCGGCAGCGAAGGCACGCTCGGCATCATCACCAAAGTCCTCCTCAAACTCGTCCCCAAACCCGCCGCGAAGAAAACGCTCCTCGCCAGCTTCGCCCGCATGGACGCCGCCGCCGAGACCGTCTCCGCCATCATCGCCGCCAAAATCATTCCCTGCACCCTCGAATTCCTCGACCGCATCACCATCAAATGCGTCGAAGACTACACCCACATCGGCCTCCCGCTCGATGCCGAGGCCATCCTCCTCATGGAAGCCGACGGCCACCCCGCCGCCGTCGAAGACCAAGCCGCGCAAATGGCCGACATCGCCAAAGCCTGCGGCGCCACCAACGTCCAGATCGCCCGCGACGCCGAAGAAAGCGTCCGCCTCGCCAGCGCCCGCCGCACCGCCTTCAGCGCCCTCGCCCGCATGTCCCCCACCACCATCCTCGAGGATGCAACCGTCCCTCGCAGCGAGTTGGCGAAAATGATCCGCTTCGTCCAGGACGTCGGCGCACGCCACAACCTCCTCATCGGCACCTTCGGCCACATGGGCGACGGCAACCTCCACCCTACCTTCCTCACCGACGAAAAGAACGGAGCCGAAATGGTCCGCGTCGAACTCGCCATGCAGGAAATCTTCGACTACGCCGTCCACCTCGGCGGCACCATCACCGGCGAACACGGCGTCGGCCTCGCCAAAAAACCCTTCCTCCCAAAAGCCATCGGCGAATCCAGCCTCGCCCTCATGAAACAACTCAAACGCGCCCTCGACCCCCTCAACATCCTCAACCCCGGAAAAATCTTCGACCTGTAGGCGCTACCGTCATGTAACTAAATACCACTCGTGGCACCCGCTGTCCCACGACGCCGAGAAGTTGACCAGAAACCGCTGAATAAAGCGAAAGAGCCCGCGAAAGACGCGAAACAGCGCTTCCCTATCGCGCACCAGTCACCCCTGTAGCCAAGCATCCCATCTCTGTAGCCAGTCGTTTCCTCTCTGTAGCCAGTCGTTTCCTTTCTGTAGCCAGTCGTTTCCTCTCTGTAGCCAGTCGTTTCCTCTCTGTAGCCAGCCGTTTTACTCATGTGAACTGGGAGGTCGGCAAATGGACTGGGAGGTCGGTAATGTGGACGGGAATGTCGGTAATGTGGACGGGGATGTCGGTAATGTGTAGCGGAAGGTTGGCAATGTGGACGTGTAGGTCGGTAATGTGGCGCTGCATCCTTTTCTGAGCGACGGTGCGCGCGCTGTTTGCCTGCGGCAGGCGATGTCGCTCCGCTCGATTCCAGCCACTCGTCGCCTTACTTCCTGCGCTCGATGACTTCGGAGGCGAATCGGGTTTTTACGATGCTGCTCTCGGGGCAGACGCCGCGCCATTGCGTGCCGGGATAGAGGATGGTGTCGCGGCCAATGAGCGAGCCGGGGTTGAGGACGGAGTGGCAGCCAATCTCTGCGCGGTCGCCGATGATTGCGCCGAATTTTTTCAGGCCGGTGGGAAGCAGGCGCTCGGCGGTGGGGATGGTGATTTCGCTGTGATCGAGTTTCACATTGCTGAGAACAACGCCTGCGCCGAGGTGGGCGCGGAAGCCGAGGATGGAGTCGCCGACGTAGTTGAAATGCGGCACCTGCGCTTCGTCGAAGATGATGCAGTTTTTGAACTCGCACGAATTGCCGAGCACGCAGCCACTGCCGACGATGACGTTTTCGCGGATGTAGCATCCGTTGCGGATTTCGCAGCCCTCGCCGATCCACGCGGGACCTTTGATCATCGCGCCCTGCTCGATGACTGCGCCTTTTCCCACGAACACTGCGCCGCTGATGAATGGCTTGCCGATGAGTTTGCCGAGAATCTGCGGCTTCAAACGGAATTGGAGGTAGCTCGGGATTTGTTTCAGCGCGTCCCAGACGTTCAGGGAATGGTCGAAGAGCATCCGGTGCTCGGTGCGATTGAGGTCGAGGTATTGTGAAGGTGCGAAATTCATCGTCGTTTGCGAGGCGTGGGGCGTAGCGGCGTGGACGATGGAAAGCAAGGTCGCGCTGCCATGGCTCAACAACTTGCGGGAAATCAGACGCTCAGCGCGGTCTTCGTTTCGCCGAGTTGCGCCGTCCATTTTTCGAGGAAGGAAAGCGTCGCTAGCGTTTTCGCGAGAGCTTCGGGAGGCTGGCCGGGAGTGCGGATGGCGGCGTGCGATGTCGCGATGCGTGCGGAGATTTCCCCTGCGAGTTTATGCAGGCGGGAGAGGAGGGTGATGCGTTCACTTTCCATGAGCGCACGGGCGAGGGTGGCTGCGGTGTTGCGTCGGGCGATGAGACTCTGCGCCGACTGGCGGGCGTCGGCGATTTCCATGAAGAGGTCGCCGAGGTCTGTCGGCGTGCGCTCGGCGATGGCGAGGACGCCGGGATGTTCGAGGGAGAGAAAGTGGCGGAGACAGGTCGCAGGCTCGCGCAGCGTCTGCCATGCGGTGTTCAGTTCCGAAAATGCGGACGTGCTGCCGCTGGAGGTGTCGGGGTGGTGAATAGCCGCAAGCCGGTGGAAGTGCTCCTTTAGCTGGGCATCATCAATCCACGGCTGGCGTGGGATTTCGAGAATTTGAAAGCAATCAAGAGCCACGGGACTTGGGCTACGCCGCGAAGCTCTCGCCGCACGAGCAGTGAGCCTCGGCGTTCGGGTTCGTCACTTTGAAGCCGCCCTTTTGCAGGTCGTCGGAAAAGTCGAGGACGCTGCCGCTGACGAAGAGCGCGCTCTTTGGATCAATGACGACGCGCACGTTTTGGGACATCACCATGATGTCGCGATTCGCCGGGCCGTCCACGAGGTCCATCTTGTATTGCAAGCCGGAGCAACCGCCGCCGATCACCGCCACACGCAGCGCGCCTTGCGGGCGTCCCTGCCGCGCGAGGAGCGAAGCGAGTTTCGCCCCGGCGTGTTCCGTGAGCTTGAGCAGCTTTTCGTTGCCGAACTTGATGTTCACAGCGGGCGCGGCGGTATTGGTGGTGTCAGTCATAATATGAAGATGGGGAATGGAGGTATTTCACCAGAAGATAAAGCAGCCATATCATATCAAAGATCGGCTCCGTCATGCACAGGAGGAAAATCGTGAACCAGCGCGGTATAATCGGCATCTCGCCACGTTCATCAGGACGAAATTGCCGCGCAGTAACAATGGCAACACCTGCGAGCAATCCTCCAATTAACCCTGCTGAGATGGATGCAAAAACGTCGGACGCACGTAACCCTAGCTGCTGGTAGATTGGCACGTTGACACTGTTCGTCTGCTCCAAAGCGAAACTGTGAATCGCATACAATGCCAGACAAAGGATTCCAAAACCCATAATGTAAAATACACCAAGCAATATCATCCCTATAAAGAAGCCGCTGTCGTAGTGCATCGGCCCTGGTCCTGATTCCGAGAAGTCAGCCGTTGGGATATCCTCATCATCGGTGAGCGACTCGCGTGGAGTGCTCAGTATTTCTGGAAGAAACTCCAAGTCTGTTTCGTGAATGGAGAGCACGCAGCCGGGGCCGCTGGTGCACCACAATGTAGCAGCGTTTTCATGCAACACGTGGGTCTCGACATCATGCGTGCTGAGAAAGGCACGGATGATATGCGCCTGCGCAAAGCTTTTACACGGAAAGAGTCGGGGCATGGGATTGAGTAAAACTGTCAGTGATCCGTGAGGCAATGTTCTCCGCAGCGATATCGTCGAGCTGCGCGAGCGAGGCGACGTGGGCGAATTTTTCGCGGAGGCGCTTGGCGTCGGGCATTCCGCGCGAGTAGGCCATGAGCTGTGTGCGCATGGATTGCATGGCGTAGAGTTCGTTGCCCTGTCGCGCGGTTTCCATCGCGCAGTGGCGGCGGATGTGAGCCCACTGCTCGTCGAGCGACGGACGGGCGAGGTGCGTGCCCGTGGCGAGGTAGTGTTTGATTTCGCGGAAAATCCACGGGTGTTGCATGGCCGAGCGTCCGATCATCGCGCCGGCGATGCGTGTGGTTTTACGGCGCAGCTCGACATCCTGTGCGGTGACGAGGTCGCCGTTGCCGATGACCGGCACGCGCACGCATTCGGCGACCTGCGCGATGACGTCCCAGTCCGCCAAGCCGCTGTAGCCCTGTTCCTTTGTGCGGCCATGCACGGCGATGGCCTGAATGCCGCAGTCTTCCAGCAGGCGCGCGGTGGTCGTGGCGTTGATGGTGTCGGTGCTCCAGCCGATGCGCATTTTTGCAGTCACGGGGAAAGGCGCGACGGCTTTCACGATGGCGGACGCGATGCGCGCAAGCAGCGGGCAGTCGCGCAGAAGCGATGAGCCGCCGTTTTTGCTCACCACTTTGCTCACGGGGCAGCCGAAGTTGATGTCGAGAAAATCGGGGCGTTTCCAATCGAGGACGATCCTCGCGGCCTCGGCGAGATGCTCCGGGTCGCCTCCGAAAAGCTGGATACCAAGCGGTCGCTCGCTTTCGCTGAAGTCGAGATACTCCATCGTGCGCTCGTTCTTTCGGAAAATGCCCTCTGCGCTCACGAATTCGCTCACCATCACATCCGCGCCATACTCTTTGCAGAGCTGGCGGAATGTCGTGTCCGTCACCCCGGCCATTGGCGCGAGGTAAAGTGGGAAGCGATCTTGAAACCACGGAAGCATCCCGCAGCAGTAGCGCACAAATGTGCGATGGCCAAGATGTGCTTCACAGGATCGCTTGCCGCGAGCGACGCTCTCAGTTTCTCTCCCGCGTCCAATGCCGCCGCGCCCGACTGATTTGCTGGACGCCATAGCCCGGGAGCCTGCGCTCGCGGCGAAACTGCGCGCAGTGATGGCGGGGGAGCAGAGTGTTTTTGCCAACGTCGTCGAAAATGCACACGCGGCGCTTTGCGCTGTGATTGCGCGAGCATGTGAAAAATCGGCGCGGAATTTGTGGCTCGTGTGCGGAAACGTCCGCACGCAGGAGCAACTTCACAACGAACTCAGTCAGTGGTTTTCCGGCGCTGACTTTTTTCCCGAGTTGGAAAGCGCTCCCGTCGAGGGCGCGCTGCCAGACCCGGAGACGGTGGCGGAGCGGCTCGGTGTGGTGCAGCGGCTGGTGCAGGCAGATGCCCAGGCCAGGAAGAAGGGGCGGATCATCGTGCTCACGAGAGCGTCGCTTGAGGACCGTGTGGCGGATGAAGCGGAACTGCGCCGTCTTGAACTGACAATCAAACGCGCCGCCCGATGTGACCGCGATGCTTTGCTGAAAAAGCTCGGCGATGCGGGCTACGAGCACGTTCCTCAAGTGACGGCGCGTGGACAGTTCGCGATACGCGGCGGCATTGTGGATGTGTTCAGCTTTCATCACGCGCTGCCGGTGCGGCTGGAGTGGTTCGATGAGGAGGTGGAGAGCATCCGGCAATTTGATCTCGATGCGCAAACGAGCGTGGAGCACCTGCCGCAATGCACGCTGCTGCTCGGCGAGGCGGAGACGCTCGACAAAAAACTGTGCGACTACATTCGCCCGGAAGACGTGACGGTGAATGTGGACGCAAGCTGGATGGACGCGCTCGTCCACATCGCGTGCCATGACTTGCACTCGGATGGCGCGGATGGATTGACCACGGATGGCGCGGATTTCACGGATGTCTTAGTGGTGGAACCAGCGCCGGTGGAACGCAAAGGGCGTAAACGAAAGGCGGAAGCTAAACCCCTGTCATCCGAGCCATCGGTGGTTGATGGCTCTGCGCAATCCGAAGTCCCGGGTGCGGTTGATTTTTCGACGGCGTTTTTCGAGCACGGCCTTGGTCAGTTTGAAGCGGGCGATTTCGTCGTGGATGAAATCAAGCGCGAGCGGTTCTTTGCGCAGCTTGGCGAATGGCGGACGCAGCAGTGGGCGACGTTCGTATTTTGCAACAACGAGGGCGAAGTGGAGCGGCTTCGTGAACTGCTGCCTGCGATCGAGGCGGACGCGGTCACTTTCACAATCGGCACGCTGTCACGCGGGTTTATCTTCCCTGCGGGAAAGGTCGCTGCGCTGAGCGATGCGGAGCTGTTCGGACGCTATCGCAACAACCGCGCACGCCGCCTCGCCATCAAGCGAGCGAAGGAAGTCGGCAGCCGCTCGCAGATTGATTTCAGCGAATTGGTCGAGGGCGAACTGGTCGTGCATTTGGAACACGGCATCGCCCGCTTTCTGGAACTCAAGACTGTCGGTGCCGAGGATGTCCTCGTGCTGGAGTTTGCCGGGAGCGCGAAACTCTACGTGCCGCTGGAGCAGAGCTATCTTGTCGCGCGCTACGTGGGCATCGGTAAAAAAAATCCGCCGCTCTCGAAGCTGGGCGATGCGGCGTGGGCGAACGCGAAGAACAAGGCGGAGAAAGCGGTATTCGACTATGCCGGGCGTCTGCTCGAACTCCACGCGACGCGCGAGTCGCAGCGGGGCTACGCATTTCCACCGGACAATGACTGGATGCGAGAATTTGAGGCGTCGTTCCTCTACAAAGAAACGCCAGACCAAATCACTGCCATCGCCGACGCAAAGGCTGACATGGAGAGCGAGCGCCCGATGGATCGTCTCATCTGCGGCGACGTGGGCTTTGGTAAAACCGAGGTCGCGATTCGCGCTGCGTTCAAAGCTGTGTGCGCTGGCAAGCAGGTCGCTGTGCTTGTGCCCACGACGGTGCTCGCCGAGCAGCACTACCGAAATTTTCGCGAGCGCGTGAGCGACTACCCGATGACTGTCGGGATGCTTTCGCGCTTCCGAACCAAGGCGCAGCAGAACGAAACGCTGCGCGGTGTGACGGATGGTTCGGTGGACATCGTCATCGGCACACATCGGTTGATTTCAAAGGACGTGGCTTTCAAAAATCTCGGCCTCGTCGTTGTGGACGAAGAGCAGCGATTCGGCGTGCTGCACAAAGAGCGATTCAAGGAAATGTGGCCGCTGGTGGATTTGCTCACGCTCAGCGCGACGCCGATTCCGCGCACGCTCTACATGTCGCTCATGGGCGCGAAGGACATGAGCACGATTGAGACGCCACCTGCAAATCGCATCCCGGTGGAGACGCTTATTTGCCCCTACGACGAGCGCATCATCCGCGATGCCATCAACCGCGAACTCAAGCGCGAAGGGCAGGTGTATTTTCTACACAACCTCGTCGGCGACATCGAGAGCGTGGCGGGGAAAGTCAAACGCCTCTGCCCGCAGGCGCGCGTGCTGGTCGGGCACGGGCAGATGCAGGAGCATGAGTTGGAGGAAGTGATGCACCGCTTTGTAAATGGCGAGGTCGACGTGCTCGTAGCGACGACGATTATTGAGAGCGGCGTGGATATCCCGAACGCGAACACGATCATCATAGACCGCGCGGATCGCTTCGGCCTTGCCGACCTCTACCAACTGCGCGGCCGCGTCGGTCGCGCGCAGCACAAGGCGTATGCGTATCTCATGCTGCCGCGCGACATGATGTCGGCAGGCGAGGCGCGCAAGCGCATCAACGCGATCAAACAATACGGCTCACTCGGCGCGGGATTCAAAATTGCGATGCGC
>CAIYUV010000027.1 GCA_903929475.1 uncultured Spartobacteria bacterium | reverse complement strand
ATGCTGGCCTGGCGTGTGGAAAATGATGACAGCCCGCGTGCGGACTATCGCATCGCGCTCGTTCGTGCCGACGGCTCCATGCCGCCGCCCGCGCTCCTCGTGCTCGATGGATCGCCTTCGCTCTACGTCACCAGCGACACGATTTTTCACGGCCCTCCACTCGGCGGTCTGGAGCCATCCGAGCAAATCGAGATTCCCGCCGAAGCCCTCGAAACCGCGCCCGGCGTCGCGTTGCTGGAACGCATCGGAGTGCCCGCGCCGCCGCGAGTCGCGAGCCGCGTCCGCAGCATCAAGCTGCGTCCTGTTTTTCACTGCGAACTCGTGAAGAACGGCTGGAACGACGGCGAAAATCTCCACGTCCGCGTGTTTGCGGAAAGCGACTCCGTCTCCCGCGATGAGCACTACACGCGCGATGGATGGCAGCCCATCGGCGACAGCAGCGCGACGAAAGCGCCGGGCCAGATTTTGCGCGCCAACCGCAACGATCTCGCGGCGGTGCCGGATCTAATCACCGCGCTGAAACTCAAGTGGCAGCCCTACGGCGAAAACCACTGGCACAAGCCCGCCGGCAAACAATTTCCGCAGCAGTTCTCCGAGTGGCTGGCGGCCCTTCCCGCGGAGGCAACGGTGCAGCTCGACCCGATGCTCGCGAGTCTTCAGAGCGCGCCCGTGAAGGCGACCGTAAAGCTCGAAGTCGAAGGTGGCGACATTGATTGGTTCGACATCAAGATCGCGCTCGATGTGGCCGACACCACGCTCACCAAAGCTGAAATCAAAGCACTGCTCGATGCGCGCGGCGGGTTCGTGCGCCTTGGCGCAAAAGGCTGGAAGCGTCTCGCCTTTGAACTCAGCCCCGAGGACGAAGCCCAGCTCGCCGACCTCGGCCTGAGTGCGCGCGATTTTTCAGCGCAGCCGCAGCGACTCCACGCGCTGCAGCTCGCAGGCAAGGCCGCCGCGAAGAAAATGCTCGGCGAGGAACACGCACGCGCCATCGAGCGCCGCGCCGAGGAAATCCGCACCCGCGTCACACCTCCGCTGCCGGCGGGAATTCTCGCCGAGCTGCGCCCGTATCAAATCGAAGGCTACCACTTTCTCGCATACCTTAGCGCGAATCGTTTCGGCGGCATCCTCGCCGACGACATGGGCCTCGGTAAAACGCTGCAAACACTCGCATGGATGCTTTTTCTCCGAAGCAACGCCGACGGCTCGCTCGCAAAGGGCGCGCATCCCTTCCTCGTCGTCTGCCCGAAGAGCGTCGTGGACAACTGGCGCTCCGAGTCCTCGCGCTTTGCGCCGGAATTGCGGGTCGTCGTTCTGCCGCGCGGCTCGGAGGCTGATGATCTCGCCGCAGCGCGAATGGATGCCGATTTAGTCGTCGCGAACTACGCACAACTTCGCATCCTCGAAGCTGAGCTGACCGCTGTTCCGTGGAGCGGCGTCATCCTCGACGAAGCGCAGGCGATCAAAAATCCCGACAGCGCGACCGCGCGTGCAGCGTGGGCTTTAAAGACAACGCACCGCCTCGCACTCAGCGGCACGCCGATTGAAAACCGGCTGCTCGATTTGTGGAGCATCATGCAATTCGCCATGCCAGGCGTGCTGGGCAATCGCAGCACGTTTGGAAAAACTTTCGACCAGCGCAACGACCCGCTCGCACGCCGTCGCCTCTCCGCGCGCGTCCGGCCATTCGTATTGCGCCGCACGAAAGGCGAAGTCGCCAAGGATTTGCCGGACCGCATCGAGGAAGACTTGCTGTGCGAACTCGATGGCGCTCAGGCCACGCTCTACCGCGCCGAACTCAAACGCGCCCGCGCCGCCCTCCTCGGCATCCAGTCGAAAGCCCAGCTCGATCAATCGCGCTTCAACATCCTCGCCTCGCTCCTCCGCCTCCGCCAAATCTGCTGCCACCCCGCACTCATCGGTGCGTCGAAACGAAAAGCCGCCAAGGAGGCGAAGCCGGCGGTGGATGAAAACGCGACACCCGAGAGCGCGAAGCTCGCCGCGTTGATAGACGTGCTCGAACCGCTCATCGCCGAAGGACACAAGGTTCTCGTCTTCTCGCAGTTCGTCGAAATGCTCCAGCTCATCCGCGCCGAACTCGTCGCACGCGAGTGGAAATATTTCATGCTCACCGGCGAGACCGAAGATCGCGGCCCGCTCGTCGCCGACTTCCAATCCAGCGAAGGCTCCGCAGTGTTTTTGATTTCCCTGCGCGCCGGCGGCTTCGGCCTGAACCTCACCGCCGCCAGCTACGTCGTCCTCTACGATCCGTGGTGGAACCCCGCCGTGGAAAACCAGGCCATTGACCGCACCCACCGCATCGGCCAGGTGAACAAAGTCATCGCCTACCGCCTGCTCGTCAAAGACACCATCGAGGAAAAAATCCGCTCCTTGCAGAAACAAAAGAGCAACCTCGCAGCCGACATCCTCGGCGAAGAAGCCTTCGCCCGCACCCTCACGCTGGACGACTTCCAGTTCCTCTTCAGCGAGTAGGCACTGCAAGTGTCAAAAGATGCGGGCACATTCCCGATGCCTTCATGTCTTCGCGGTTCATGCTCGTGATTTGCAGCAGCCAAGAAAGCAAAACGGAGCGCGCCCCGTTAAAGAGCGCGCCCCGTTGCGCGGAAAAAACATCCGTGTTCATCCGTGACATCCGTGGTCAATCATCCGCGTGAATCCGCGGGGCCTACGGGCTGACGGTCACCTTCGCCACGTCCGTCCAGTCGCCGTTGGGCGCGCCTTTGTCCCAAAAGGACATGCGGTATTCGCGCACTTCGGGCGCGGCGGGGTTGAGCAACGGACGCTCGTCTGTGTAGGGGCTCTCGGTGTCAATGCCGAGGAATTCCCACGCGCCGCCGTTGCGACGGCTTTCGATATACACGCCCGTGTGGTTGAATTTGTAGAAGACCAGGCGCGCACATTCCTTGCCGTTGACCTGCTGGATCTCCGCCGTGAACTTCGGCACCGGGTGGTCCTT
>CAIYUV010000026.1 GCA_903929475.1 uncultured Spartobacteria bacterium | reverse complement strand
TCATGGAGACAACCGTCTGCGTCATGGAGACAACCGTCTGCGTCATGGAGACAACCGTCTGCGTCATGGAGACAACCGCCTGCGTCATGGAGACAATCGTCTGCGTCACGGAAACAACCGTCTGCGTAACGGAAACAACCGTCTGCGTAATGAAAACAACCGTCTGCGTAATGAAAACAACCGTCTGCGTAATGAAAACAACCGTCTGCGTCACGGTGACAACCGTCTGCGTTACGGAGACAACCGTCTGCGTCACGGAGACAACCGTCTGCGTCACGGAGACAACCGTCTGCGTCACGGAAACAACCGTCTGCGTCATGGAGACAACTGCGGAAACGTCTGACGCAACTGTGTCCGACAGAGAGAAACCTGCTTTCCTCCCTGAAGCAGTCGCTTTCCTCCCTGAGATAAGTGCTTTCCTCCCTGAGAAACCCGCCTCCCGCCCCCAAGCACCCGCTTTCACCATGCAGCCTCCCGCCTCCGCCGAGAAAACAGTCACTTCCTCAGCGCCAAAGCCTGCCCCAGCGGGGCCGAGATGAACATGGCTGCGTGTTCATGCCGCAAATATGCGCCCGCTCACCGCGTGTGCAAATGAGAAGGCCGTCAGCCAGCAGGGGGAGCAGGATTTTCGCCCGCCGACACCCCGCCCACCGTGCGGGGCAACCCCGCGCCCGCCGCCGCCCCGCGCAATCCCGTTCATCCAACAAATCCCGGAAATCCTGTCTCTCTTTTTGGACAGGATTATCAGGATTTTGAAGATGGACGGGATGAGTTTCGCGCCCAGCCCAACCCTTTTCCCGCTTGACCCCTGTCGCCGCCCGCCTCCACCTTCCACCCCCATGCAGCCCCACCCACGGAATAGACCGACGAAAACCACGCCCACGGTCGGCTTCAACAGATGTTAGGCCGCTACGCGCACTCTGAGAACCGAGCCATGAAAAACACGTTCCACTTCTCCAAGTTTGTTTTGCTCGCGACGCTTTTGGCTCTCGTATTCGGCGCATCCAGTGCTTTCGCAGGCGAGAAGCGTTTCCGCATCACACTTGAGTTTTCAGAGCCTGCATACAAGTGCACCGAGGTTGTGATTTATCGCGACGACTTTCATTACTTCATGGAGCGATCTCCTTTTCCCGATGTTCCGTATGTGGCTGGGATTATTTACCCGAAGCAGGGCTTGAATCACATTTCCCTTCTTTTAGGCACCTCCAAGCTAAACAAAGAAGAGGGCACACTCATCGCGCGCGTCGCACACCTCGCGATACCCAACTCCCTCACTTTCGAGATTCCACCGGCAGAAGGCTATTTCAAGAAATGCAAGGTTACCCTAACACCGCTCAAATGACAAAAGCCGCAGCGCCTCTGAATAACAGGAAGAGGAAGGTGTCAGGCTGGAACGAGGTTCCTGTTGAGGGCTGAGGCTTGTTTTTGGAGGTTTTGGAGGCGGCGGACGCATTCGCCCATGCGGTCGTTGGCGCGGCTCACGGCACTTGTGGCAAGACGCAGGATGTTGGCGATGCGGTTGGCATTTACCAAAGGAACACACTACCGCGTGCTCTTGAGCACGACTGTGTGCCGGCTTTCGATGCTGGTTTGCGGGGCGTCCTTGGCTCCGCGATCCTTGTAGGTGGCGGTGAGGACGTAGATGCCGTTGGCGGAATCGCCGTCGGGTTTTTCGCGGGTGCGGAAGGCTCCTTCGTAGCCGATGACGAAGCTGCGATTGGGGTCCGTGTTGTTTTTTAAAATCCAGTCCACCAACTGCCGGGCCTCCTCGATTTTCAAATCGGGATGCGGCGGCATGGCGACGGGGCCCCACACGCCGGCGGTGCCTGCGAGGATTTTCTTCGCGAGGGCGTCCACGATTTCCGGCGTGGGGGTGTAGCGCTTGGCGATGAGATCGAAGGAAGGGCCTATGAGCTTGGTCGTGGCGGTGTGGCAGGTGAAGCAGTTCGATGCGCCCATCCGTCGCAGCGGCTCGTTGTCGGCCTTCGCGAGTTCGCCGAGGTATTTTTCCTTTTGCGAAGCATCCGGCAGATACGCGATGTGGAGGAACACTTTGTTCGCGGGGATTTCCTCGAATTCAGTTTTTCCATCCTCCGCATCCGAGACGCTGATGGAAAATGGAACGACGGCGTTCCAGCGAAACACGCTCTTGTCCGCAGGCGCGGTGATGGCGACTTCGGGCGCGCTGTTTTTGGAATCCGCAGGCGGCGCGGCGTGGCTGTGCAGCGCGAGGCAGGCAGAACCGATGGTGAAAAGAAACGCGAAGCGCACGACGATCATGCAGGCTCAGGCTTTGTCTATGGCGTCGGCGACGCGGTTCGCGGAGCGCGTGGCGGCCTCGGTGCCCCAGTTGAGGTTGTCGGCATACGCTCCGGCGAAGTGGATGCGGCCATGCGGCTTCATCAGCAGCGGCCAGAATTTGGAAAGCTCGCCCTTCGGAAATGCCATGCGCTCGCACGTCGGCGAGAATTTCTCCTTCGTCCAGTCCTTGCTGATCGCCAGCTCGATGGTGTCCTTTTTCCCCGGATACATCTCGCGGAATGCCGCCAGAGCGCGCTGCGGTGAAATCCCTCCCGGCCCCGTGCCGAGGACGATTACGCGGTGTGTGTCCACCTCGTCGGCGCACTGCCACGTCGCCCACAAATCGGGATGATCCAGTTCCATGTTGATGATCACGCCGTCATCGAGCCAGAACTTGGACGACGCCTGAAAGACGAAGCGCTGATAGGAATCGTAGGCGACATTTTCGATGATGAACTGTCTCTCCGGCGGCAGCTCCGGTTGCACGGGGATGTTCTTAAAGGCGGGCAGCGGGATGCAGTTCACGAAGTAATCGGCGGCCATCTCCTTCTGCTCGTTGTTCTGCTTGTAGGTGACGGTCACGCCCGTGTCGCCGTGCTGGATGGAAACAATCGGGCAATTCAACTGCACGCGTTTGCCGAGTCTTTTTGCGAAGGCATTCGGCAGCATTTGATTGCCGCCTTTCAGCCGGAACAACTCAGGCGGTGAAAGCGGCACGCCGCGCAATTTCAGGATCGCCGCCATCCACAATTCATACAACGCCGAAGCGCCGCCGCCATGCATGTGACCGAGCGCCGCCTTCGATGCTCCGTCCTTTTTGAAAATGTCCCGCAGCGGAATCGTGTCCCAATCATCGAAGCCCACGCCGAACGGCTGATACTCGTCCGTGAATTTGTCGAGGTAGGGCGCGAAGTAGAGCGACGGCAAATCCCACCACGGATTTTGCGAGAGAAACTTCACCTCGCGCTCGTTGAAACCCAACTGCCGCAGAACCGCCGGGTCCTTCAGCATTTCCTCCGAGTAAAATTTCCCATCAATCCTGCGCACCAGATTTTTCCGTCGCGGATACGGCAGCGCCGTGAGGTCGAATTCTTTGATGTAACCCCAATAACGCTCGTAGCCCGGCTTCGTGATGTGCTCCTGCCCGTAGTCGCCGTAGAGCCCGTCGGAAAGCCCGTCGTGCGCCGTGAAAACGTGTCCGCCATGCCGACCCGAAGCCTCCAGCACCACGACCTCGTGCCCCTTTTTCATCAGCTCGTAAGCACAGCACATCCCCGCGATCCCCGCGCCGCCCACGATGATCTTTTTCGCCTTCCCCGGATTTTTTGCCGTCGCTTTCTCAGACGTCGTTTCCGCAGCCGTCAAAGACTCCGGCCCGAGCACCGATGCGCCCACGCACGCCATGACTGTGCTTTTGATGAAATCCCGTTTTTTAAGATGAGGCATGAAGGTATGATGAAAATTTGGCGCGAATCGGGAAGATGAAATTGGAAGAACCGTGCGCGATGATCAGCCGCGCACGGTGCCAAGGCCCAGGCGCAGGATGCGATCGACCAGTTGCGGGAAGGAAAGCCCGGCCTTGAGCGCGGATTGCGCGAAGTCTTCGTCCGCCGCCAGCATCGGGTTCGGGTTTGCCTCGATGAAATAGACTTCGTTTGCCGCAGTGACGCGCAAATCCACCCGCGCATATCCGTCAATGGTGAGCAGATGGTAAATGCGTTTGCACGTCTCCTCGATGGTGCGGACCAGCGCGGGGTCGAGCCCCTCGGCGAACTGGTTTTGCAGGCCCCATCGCTTGCGATATTCCTCGTCCCACTTGGCCTTGTAGGTGGCGATCTTCGGCTCGTCCGGCGGCACTTCCTTGAACACGAGTTCGCGGATGGGGAAGACGCGGAGCCGGTGATTGCCCATCACACCGACGTAAAACTCGCGGCCCTCGATGTATTCCTCCGCGATCACATCGCCGTCGAATTTGTCGTGGATGAACTGCACGCGCTCGTTGAACTGCTCGTCTGTCTCGACAAAGGACGCCTGCGAAATACCCAGCGAAGCCTCCTCTTTGAGCGGCTTCACGAGGATGGGAAACTTGAGCCACGCCGGGCGGGCGATGCGCTGGCCCCGTCCGATGATGACGAACTTCGGCACATGGATGCGATGGTAACTGAGGATTTTTTTGGAGATGCCCTTGTGCTTGCAGAGCGTCAGCCCCGTGGAACTGCAACCGGTGAAAGGCAGTCCCTGCATTTCCAAAAACGAAACGATGTTCTGATCAAACGCGCGGTTGTTTTTGAATTGATCGGCGAGATTAAAAATCACGTCGGGCGTGAAGCTCTGGAGTTTTTGTCGGACGAGATCGAGGTCGTCGAAAATGGCGAGGTGCTCGACGGTGTGTCCCGACTGCCGCAGCGCATCGAGGACGTTGGCCTCCGTCTTCCAGTCTTCGGTTTTCAGCTCGGCGCTTAAATCCTGATCCAGCGTGGTGGGAGCGATGGCATCGAAGAGCGCGAGGACTTTGAGTTTCTTTTTCAAATTACTTGGTGCGTTTGAATTTGCC
>CAIYUV010000025.1 GCA_903929475.1 uncultured Spartobacteria bacterium | reverse complement strand
TTTTTGCGATGGAGAAAATCTCGCGCATCCCACGCGGGGAGCTTCGCGATTTGGTAACGGTTGAGGGGCTCGAAATCGTCGAGCAACTCGTCGCGGAGAAACGCGGATTCGTCTTTCTGCTCGGGCACATGGGGAACTGGGAGTTGCTCGCGCTGATATCGCCGCTCGTATTTCCGTGCCCGAGCGGCACCGTCTATCAACGCCTCGGCAACGCGCGGATGGATGCGCACGTGCGCGAATCGCGGGGGCGGATCGGCCTGGCGCTTTTCGAACGGAAGGAGGGCTTCAATGCTGCGTGCGAAATGCTGCGCAACGCGGGTTGCGTCGGTGTGCTCGGCGATCAACACGCGGGCGACGCGGGCGTGTGGTGCCCGCTTTTCGGAAGGCTGGCCAGCACTTCGCCTCTCGCAGCAATGCTGGCATTGCGAGCGAACGCCGCGGTGCTGACTATTGCGATGCACACCGACGGCATCGGGCGCTGGCGCATGATCATTGAAGGTCCGGTGAAACTCGGCTCGCGCGATGCGGGTGAGGCGACGGCAAAACTGAACGGCGCGCTGGAGCAGATGATTCGCCGCCAGCCGGAGGATTGGTTCTGGGTTCACAACCGCTGGAAGACGCCGAAGCCGAAATTTCTGCTCAACACTTACAAGCGCGGCATCGTCGCGCCGAAACCGCCCGAGCGCCCGATGGACACCGACGCCGGCGAGCTGTTCGCCTTTGCTGCTCAGCAAGTGGCTGCGGCGAAACTTCAGCCATTCCGCATCGTCATCCGCTCTTCAAACTGGCTCGGCGACGCCGTGATGACCGTGCCCGCCGTGCGCGCCATCAAACGCGGGCGCCCCGATGCGCACATCACGATTCTCACGCCCGCAAAGCTCGCAGATATATGGCGGCTCGTCCCGGAAGTGGACGATGTTGTTCCATTCGATCCGCCGGGCGGCAGTGGAATCTTGCGCACGATGCGCAGTCTCTTTCACCCGTGGCGTGTCGCGCGCAAACTGCGTGCGCGCAACTTCGATGCAGTAGTGATTTTTCCGAACAGCATCCGCACGGCTTTCGAGGCGTGGCTCGCTGGAATCCCGCGACGTGTCGGTTATCCGGGGCACAAAGGACGTGAACTTTTTCTCAACCAAATCCTGCGCGAGAAAAAGAAAAAGAAGGACGCTCAGCAGGCGCATCAAGTGCATCACTACTTGAAGCTGGCGGAGTTTATTGGCGCGGAAACCGGCGGAGAAATCATCCTGGCGGAAAACTCGGAGCGCGCAACAACACAGAACACAAAGCTCCGCATCGCCGTCTGCCCCGGCGCGGAATACGGCGGCGCGAAGCGATGGTTGCCGGAGCGATTTGCGGAGGTGATCCAGTCGTTCAGCGCGGAACGCGAGTGCGAATGGACGCTCGTCGGCACATACAAGGATCGCACGGTGGCCGACGAAATTCTCACTCACGCCAAACATCCCGCCAACGTCACAAACCTCTGCGGCCAGACTTCGCTCGAACAACTCATCGCCCGCCTGCGCGCGAGCGACGTGCTGCTCACCAACGACACCGGCACCATGCACCTCGCCGCACTTCTCGGTGTGCACACCGTCGCGATTTTCGGAAGCACCGAGCCTGCGCTCACCGGCCCGCTGGGCATAGGGCACGTGGTGCTGAGACACAAAGTCGAATGCAGCCCGTGCTTTCTCCGCGAGTGCCCGATTGATTTTCCCTGCATGAAAGCCATCGAGTCCCACGAAGTCGTCGCCGCACTCCGCACGGTGCTTGATGGAAAATAAAACACCCCAGCCTTCGCAAAAAGGCAGGGGCGTTTTAAAAGAGCGAACGACGGACCTGCAATCGCCGGGCCGTCGCGGGGAGATCAGAGTTTGCTCTCGTATTCGACCAGCCGCGCGAGGGCTTCCAGGAAATCCCGGAACGCCGCTGCGGGCAGCATGACCGTGTCGCGGCGACCACCGACATCCTCGGTGATTTTCATAAACCTGCCGCGCTGGTTTTCTTTGAGATCGAGGAAGAACACCTTGCGATCAATCGTGACCTTTTCGGAAGCGATTGGTTCGGAAGCCATCCTTGGCCCGGGATTTTCGTCGTCTGTCATGTAGGTTATTGGTTGTTACTTCTCCCGCGCCACACCCGGGGGCCAGGGCCTGCCATGGAAGAGGGGCGCAGACTAGTGGTCATTTGGCGGTGTGCAACTGGCAAATGCGGGATCGCTAATTGCGGGGCATTCCGCTTAACTCCGCGCATGAAATTGCCCGCAATTCTTTTCTACTGTCTCGCCATCACCCTGTCCGCCGCTGAGGCGCCGCTCATCCGCGTGAAGGTTTCCAGTAAATACACCATCGCACTTTCCGGCATTGGCGGCGCCGATGGCGACACGCTGCGAAAAGACCTCACTCTCTCCGGCTACTTCAATTTGGCCAGCGGCGCGGATGCCGAATTCGCGGCGAAGATGAGCGGCGAGCAGGGCGTCGTGACCGACCAGGGCGGCAAGATCGTCCTTTCAAAAAACTACGGTGGCTCGGGACGCGCGCGCATCCACAAATTCGCCGACGACATCGTGGAGACTATCACCGGCAATCCCGGCATCGCCAGCAGCAAGATTGCATTCGTCGCGAGCCGCACGGGGAAAAAAGAAATCTACACGTGCGATGCCGACGGCTCGAATCTCGTCCAGCTCACGCGCGACGGCGCGATTGCCGTTTCGCCGAACCTCAGCGCCGACGGACGCTCACTGCTCTACACCGGCTACCAAAGCGGATACGCGGACGTGTATCGCATCGAACTCGGCAGCGGCTCGCGCTCGCGCATCATGAAATATCCCGGCACCAATTCCGGCGCGACGTTTTCGCCGAATGGCGGGAGCATCGCCGTCACACTGAGCAAGGACGGCAACCCCGAACTCTACGTCACCGGCAGCGGCGGCGGTGGTGCGCGGCGGCTCACTCGCACGCCGGGCGTCGAGAGTTCGCCCACGTGGTCGCCGGATGGAAATGAGATCATCTACAGCAGCGACGACGGCGGCACTCCGCAGCTTTACCGCATCGCAGCGGGCGGCGGCACACCACAGCGACTCTCCACCGGCTTCAGCTACAACACCGAGCCGCAGTGGTCGCCCGATGGTAAAAAGGTCGTCTTCAACACCCGCAGTGGCGGCTCATTCACCGTCGCAGTGCTAGATCTCGCTGCTGGCGGCGTGCGCACACTCGGCGAAGGCGAAGACCCGGTGTGGGGCGCGGATTCACGCCACATCCTCTGCGCAGGCGGCGGCTCACTCATCCTCCTCGATACGCAGACCAGCACCCGCACCACGCTCGTAGGCGGGGTTGGAAAAATCAGCGAACCCACCTGGTCGCGCTAAAAAACTTTCGAGCTTCGGATTTCGAATTTCGAACTTCCCCGCGCCGAAAGCGCGGGGATGGGGTGGCCAACGGGATTCGAACCCGCAACAACCAGAATCACAATCTGGGACTCTACCATTGAGCTATGGCCACCATTTTTGAGGGGCTGGACTGATAGCAGAACGAACGCGCCTGCCAAGGGACAAAATTAGGATCATGTTCACTCCCCTTCTCCCGTCTCCCGGCCAACACTTCCTTTTGCTCACAGCGGCGGCGGGGAGAGACGTTCAGTTTGAAAAATAGACCACTCCGCGAATCTCCCGCGCCTTGCCATCGTTCGCAGCGTGGGGCAGAGCGCGGGAGGTGAAGGCCATTTGCGTTGAAAGCAGACCGTGGATTTGGGCTTCACTTGCGCGGAATCCCTTTCATGTTTGCGGGCAACCCATCCTTATATGAACAAACTGACTCTCCAATTCGCCGCCCTTTTACTCGCTGCGGTAGCTGGATGCGACGACGCTAAAAAGCCGAAGGACTCTCTTACTCAAAAGAGCACTGAGGCCGTGGTTGCCAAGGACGACAGGGTGGTGAGCGAACAAGAATATCTCAATGCTGTGCGCGAAGCGAAGGAAGCAGGGTTTAAGTGGGAGTGCGATGATACGGCAGGTCAGAACCAACTGGGCGGCGGACAGGC
>CAIYUV010000024.1 GCA_903929475.1 uncultured Spartobacteria bacterium | reverse complement strand
TGATCGTCGTCGCAATCATCGCATTGCTGGCAGCGATTGCAGTCCCAAACTTCCTGCGCAGCCGCAAACGCTCGCAGGCCACACAGGTGCTTGAGGACCTTCGCCAGATTGACTCGGCGATTGACCAATACGCCATCGAAAACAACAAGGCGGGCGGCACAAACGTCGTCTGGGCCGACGTTCAGAAGTATATCAAGACCGGCACGCGTCTCTACAACAGCAGCGGCACGGATATCCTGAACAACTCGTTCTCGATCACATCTGTGGACACTGCACCTAAAGTCAGCGGCACAACCTACACGGCTCTGTCCGATGTGGCTCCTGCTGACTTCTGGTCGCCATTCCGCTAGTCTGAAATCTTCCGCCAACGCGGAACTCACAACACCCGGTCTTCCGAAAGGAGGCCGGGTGTTTGCTTTTTGTGTGGAAGCATGTCGCTATCTGGCTGCTGGCGGGGCGACCAATCGAATGCCACCATTCTCAAAACGGATAAGACGTTCTCGAAAAAGAGAACCGATGGCTTGTTTGAATGCCTTTTTACTCGTCGAGAATTTGTCGCGGATGGCTTCGGGGGAACTTTTGTCATCGAAATCCAGCCGCCCTCCGTTGGCTTCGAGCGCCTTCATGATTTGCTGGGCGAGTGGGACGATGCGCTGGTGGCCGGTGGGATTGAGGCAAAGGTCAATTTTCCCATCGGGCCGGATGGTGCGGATGTAGCCGGAGAGTTGCTGACCGGTCTTGAACGCGATATTGAGGTCGGTGTGGTAAAGCAGCCCCGTGTGCGTGTTTTCGACGATGGCCCTGTAGCCGAGCGGTGTCTCGCCAGCGATCATCAGTCGAACGGATTGCCCTTCGGAAAATGGCGCTGGCGTGCGGTTGAGATGGGTGAGCAAGCGCGTCGTCGCCACGATGCGGCCTGTGAGCGGGTCGAGATACACATACACGACTACGCGCTCGCCGGTGGTCACGGGGCGCATCTGCTCGTGGATGGGGAGCAGCAAATCCTTGCTCAATCCCCAGTCGAGAAAAGCTCCCACGCCGCTGTGGATGTTCACTACTTTCAAAAATGCGCATTCCCCGACTGTGACGAGCGGCACTTCCGTGGTCGCCACGAGCCTGTCCTCGGAATCGCGATAGACGAAAACGTCCAGTTCCGCACCCACCGCCGTGCCCGGCGGGACGTAGCGTTTTGGCAGCAGGATGTCCTGATGAATGCCGCCATCGAGGAAGATGCCGGGTGCCGTTTCCCGCACGACGCGGAGTTTGTTGCGTTTGCCAATGTCAGCCATGTCGCTTGCAGCATAGGGCGCGAATAGGGAAGGTGGAAAAGAATTTCTCTGGAACGTGTGCGGCGTGTTGCGGAAGATGCACGGCGAAATGGAAAACAAACCCGCAAAGCACGACCCGAGTGTGAACGATCCGCTGCACGGCGTGACGCTGCAAAAATTGCTGGAGCGAATCGTGGAGCACTACGGCTGGCGGGAACTCGCACGAAGGGTCGAGATCCGTTGCTTCATGTTCGACCCGAGCATCACGTCGAGTTTGAGGTTCCTCCGCAAGACGCCTTGGGCGCGCAAAAAAGTGGAGGAGCTTTATCTGCGAATCGTGTGAATTAAACGCGCCTATCCCTCCGCGCCGACGGCTTCCTTTGCGCTGGCGCAGACGTATTCGCGGTTGAGCTTCGCGATGACCGTGGCGGGGATTTCCGCAGGGCAGACGGCTTCGCACTCGTAGTAATTCGAGCAGTTGCCGAAGCCTTCCTTGTCCATCTGCGAGACCATGGAAAGTGCGCGCTGTCTGCGCTCGGGCTGGCCTTGCGGAAGCGAGGCGAGGTGCGTGACTTTTGCGCCGACGAAAAGCATCGCGCTGCCGTTCGGGCACGCTCCCACGCAGGCTCCGCAGCCGATGCACGCAGCTGCCTCCATCGCGAGGTCGGCGTTCACTTTGGAAATCGGGACGCTGTTTCCCTCGGGTGCGCTGCCTGTGCGTGCGGTGATAAAACCGCCGGCCTGCTGGATGCGATCCAGCGCTGCGCGATCCACACAGAGGTCGCGGAGCACGGGGAAGGCGCGCGCGCGGAACGGCTCGATGGTGATCGTCTCACCGTCGCGGAATTTCCGCATGTAGAGCTGGCAGGTGGTCGTCTCGCTCGGGCCGTGCGGGATGCCGTTGATGCTCAGCGAGCACGTTCCGCAGATTCCCTCGCGGCAGTCGTGGTCGAAGGCGATGGGCTCCTCGCCGCGCTTGGTCAGTTCGTCATTTACGATGTCGAGCATCTCCAAAAAGGACGCCTCGGCGGGGATGTTGTTGGCCGGGATTTCGACGAGCGCACCGGTTGAGTTGCGATCTTTTTGACGCCAGACTTTGAGTTTCAGATTCATGGTCGGAAAAATTTAGCGGTAGCTGCGGACGGCTGGGTGAACGACTTCGTAGTTGAGCGGCTCCGTGTGGCGGATGGCCTTTTGGTTTTCGCCCGTGTGCTCCCACGCAGCGACGTGGCAGAAGTTCTCGTCGTCGCGCTTCACATCGCCCGCGCAGACCTTGCCGCTCTGCACCTCGGGGTCCTTCTCGGTGTATTGGAATTCCTCGCGGAAATGTCCGCCGCAGCTCTCGCGACGTTCGAGCGCGTCGAGGCACATCAGCTCGCCGTATTCGAGGAAGTCGGCGACGCGTCCTGCTTTTTCTAGCGACACGTTCAGCGATTCGCTGCTGCCGGGCACGTTCACATTTTCCCAAAACTCCGCTCGCAGCGTGGGGATGCGCGACAGTGCGCGCGTGAGCGATTTCTCCGTGCGCGCCATGCCGCACAGGTCCCACATGATCAGACCGAGTTCGCGGTGGAAGTCGTCCACGGTCTTTTTGCCCTTGATGGAAAGCAGACGCTGCGTGCGTGCACGGGTCGCCTCCTCGGCTTCGCGGAAAGCGCCGTCGGTCGTCTTGGGGCGTTTGTCCGGTGCGACGGTTGCGAGGTAGTTCCCGATGGTCGAGGGGATGATGAAATATCCGTCCGCCAAACCCTGCATGAGCGCGCTTGCGCCGAGGCGGTTTGCGCCGTGGTCGCTGAAGTTCGCTTCGCCGAGCACGAACAAGCCCGGCACGTTCGACTGGAGGTTGTAGTCCACCCACAAGCCGCCCATCGTGTAATGCACCGCCGGATACACGCGCATCGGCTGCTCGTAGCCGCTCTCCGCCGTGATTTGGTGATACATGTCGAAAAGATTTCCGTAGAGCGCCTTCACCTTTTCCTGCCCGCGCGCACGGGCCTCCGCTTCGGTGAGCGAAGCGCCGCCCACGCTCGCGCGTCCGTAGCGGAGAAAGGAATCACGGAAATCAAGATACACGCCGAAACCACCTGGGCCGACACCGCGCCCTTCGTCGCACTGCATCTTTGCAGCGCGCGAGGCGATGTCGCGAGGCGCGAGGTTTCCGAATGCTGGATACATCCTCTCCAAATAATAATCGCGTTCGTCTTCCGGGATGTCGTTTGGCGCGCGCGTGTCGCCCTTCTTTTTCGGCGCCCAGCAGCGTCCGTCGTTGCGCAGCGATTCGCTCATCAGCGTGAGCTTGCTTTGATACGACCCCGCCACCGGGATGCACGTCGGGTGGATTTGCGTGAAGCACGGATTCGCAAACAGTGCGCCCTTTTTGTGCGCACGCCACGCCGCAGTCACATTGCAGCCCTTCGCATTCGTGGAAAGATAGAACACATTTCCGTAGCCGCCCGTCGCGAGAATCACTGCGTCCGCCGCGTGCGAGGAAATCTCCCCCGTCACCATGTCGCGCACCACGATGCCCTTCGCGTGGCCGTCCACGACCACCAACTCCAGCATCTCCGTGCGTGGGAACATCTGCACAGAGCCCGCGCCGATCATCCGGTTCAGCGACGAATACGCACCGAGCAAAAGCTGCTGCCCCGTCTGCCCGCGAGCGTAGAAAGTGCGCGACACCTGCGTGCCGCCAAACGAGCGGTTCGCCAGCAGCCCGCCATACTCGCGCGCAAACGGCACGCCGAGCGCCACGCATTGATCAATGATGTTTGCCGAGACCTCCGCCAGCCGGTGCACATTCGCCTCGCGAGCGCGGAAATCGCCACCCTTCACCGTGTCGTAAAAAAGCCGGTGCACCGAGTCGCCGTCGCCTTGGTAATTCTTCGCCGCATTGATCCCGCCCTGCGCCGCGATGCTGTGCGCGCGACGCGGTGAATCCTGATAGCAAAAGCACTTCACCCCGTAGCCCAGTTCCGCCAGCGTCGCAGCAGCGCTTGCCCCCGCCAGACCCGAGCCGACGACAATCACCGAATACTTCCGCTTGTTCGCAGGATTGATCAGCTTCGACTCAAATTTGTGCTTCTCCCATTTCTGCTCAAGTGGGCCCGACGGGATATTGGAGTTCAAAGTGCCGATCATGTGAAAAAAATGCGCACCTCTACAAACAGAGCCCCGCAACTTTTCGCAAGCAAAGTGTGCATACAAATCAGATCGCCCTGTTCCCATTTCCTGCCCTCACCATTTGGAGGTGGAAAAAATCACATCCTCCTTCCTTTGCCTATTTCCGCAGACTCTTTTTCTCATCGGCGAGGGTTTGATGCAACGCATCGAGCGCCCGGAATAGGTCCCGAGGCGCAGTCTTCGAGCATCGCCATTGCAGGCCCGATATCCCCCGTTGACTTCCCTGAAGTCCGTTCCGACACTCCACGCATCATGAAAACACTCCTTACGAACATCCTCATCGCACTGCTCCTCATCGCTGGTGCTCAGGCCCAGGGCGGCTCCCAGTTTTTCGTCAATGTCCAAGGCATTGATGGCGAATCCACCGAAACGAACCACCCAAAAGCAATAGACGTATTCTCCTTCAAACTCGGCGTCTCCCAGAAAGGAATTACCGATTTCGGCGGCGGGGCCGGTGCAGAGAAAGCCATGTTTCTTCCCGTCATTATTCATAAGAATGTGGACGTTTCTTCGCCCCAACTGTTCCTCGCCTGCACCACAGGAAAGCACATTCCCAAAGTCGAACTAAAAGCCGCACGCCTGATGGGGGAGATACTCACCGACTACCTCGTCATCACACTCACCGACGTCATCATCTCCAGCATCAACCACGAATCAGCGGACGCGAATGGCGACACGACCGTTCTTGAATCCGTCGCGCTCAACTTTTCAAAAATAGAAATCTCCTACAAGAAGCAGAACATCTCGGGAGGCTTGGATGATGCGATCAAAGCCGGCTTCGACGTAAAGGCGAACAAGAAACTCTAACCAGCAAGCCCGCGCCCGGCGCGGCGGACGTCCCGGGCAGTTTCCCCAACCTTCAAACACGCCATTCCGGCATCGCACTCGCGCATTCCGGCAAAAAAGAGGCCGTCTCCAGAGACGGGGGCCATTTTTCTAGTGGCGGGGTTTCAATCTTCGCCCTTAGAAAATGAACCTCCGCTCTTACATGCTGAGAGTAGTGAAGCGGCTACTTTTTCGCCTGTGACTGCTCGAAAAGTGCGCGCCAGTAGTCGAGGCGTTCTTTGACTCGCTTTTCCTGTCCGTTTTCGCCGGGCTCGTAGTAGCGGCGGCCTTCGGGGAGGTAGGCTTGCGGGATGTAGGCACCTTCGCCGTCGTGGCTGTATTGGTAGCCGGTGTGACCGAGGGTTTTTGCTCCCGCTTTGTGCCCGGTGCTGCGGAGGTGGCGGGGGACGGCGAGGGTGACGCCTTGTTTCACATCGGAAAGCGCGGCGTTGATGGCGGCGTAGGCGCGGTTGGATTTCGGAGCGGTGGCCAGATAGACGGTGGCGTGTGCGAGCGGGATGCGGGCCTCTGGCATCCCGATGGATTCGGCGGCTTGCTGCGCTGCGATGGCGAGCGGGAGGCCGTGCGGGTCGGCCATGCCGATGTCTTCGCTGGCCAGGATGACGATGCGGCGCGCGATGAAGCGGATGTCTTCGCCAGCGTAGAGCATTTTCGCGAGCCAGTAGAGGGCGGCGTCGGGATCGGAGCCGCGCACGCTTTTGATGAAGGCGGAGATGGTGTCGTAGTGCTGGTCGCCCGTGGCGTCATAGACGACGGCCTTTTTCTGGATGCTCTCCTCGGCGGCGCTTTTGGTGAAATGGATCACGCCGTCCGCGCCGGGCGGTGTGGTGAGGATGCCGAGTTCGAGGGAGTTGAGAGCTTTGCGGGCGTCGCCGTCTGCGATGGTGGCGAGGTGCGAAAGTGCGTCGTCGTCGGCGAGTGTGCGGTGGCTGCCGAGGCCGCGCTCAGTGTCGGCGAGTGCGCGGCGTAGCAGTTTTTCGATGTCGTTGGGTGCGAGGGGTTCAA
Organism: uncultured Spartobacteria bacterium; assembly: GCA_903929475.1. GTDB lineage: Bacteria > Verrucomicrobiota > Verrucomicrobiia > Chthoniobacterales > Chthoniobacteraceae > SXWH01. Next base: position 2,093 of record CAIYUV010000024.1, on the reverse strand, counting down.
GTTGGAAAACCTGGCTGCGCGAGACGAGCGGGCTGTTGACGTAGAAGAATGGATTTTCCGTCGTCGCGCCGATGAGGCGCACGGTGCCACGCTCGACATCGGGGAGCAGCGCGTCCTGCTGGGCTTTGTTCCAGCGATGGATTTCGTCCACGAAGAGGATGGTCTTTTGTCCCGAAGTGCGAAGGCGACTGGCTGCTGCGGCGACGACTTTACGGAGGTCGGCGATGTTGCTCTCGACGCCACTGAGTTGCTCGAAACGGCACTTGGTGGCGTGCGCGATGATTTGCGCGAGCGAGGTCTTGCCGGTGCCGGGCGGGCCGAAGAGCAGAATGCTCGCGATGCGGTCGGCCTCTATGGCGCGGCGGAGAAGTTTTCCGGGGCCAAGGATGTGCGCCTGCCCGGTGTATTCGTCGAGCGTGCGGGGGCGCATCCTTTCCGCGAGCGGGGCGGCGGCGCTGACTGCGGACGAGGTTTCTGTGGCGAACAGATCGTCGGACATGGCGCTCAGATTTCAAACGCCAGCGGCGAGTCGCCGGGCGAAAGTTTCAGCAAATCCTCGATGGTGCGCGCATCGAGCAACGCCGTGATGTCGTGGCGAAGCGCGGTCATCATTTTGCGAAGCGGGCACGTGCGCGGGTCGGGGCACGAGCAGGGCGCGCTTGGTTTATCGAGCGAGCAGGGGACTGGCGCGAGCGGGCCGTCGAATATGGCGATGACTTCGCCGACGCGAATTTCGTCCGCCGCCCGGATGAGTGTGCAGCCGCCGCCGACGCCGCGTTTGCTGGCGAGAAATCCGGCGCGGCGCAGCGCGAGGAGGATTTGTTCGAGGAACTTGATCGGGATGCGCTCGCGTGTGGCGAGTTCCTGGATGGGCCACGATTTGCGCGGCTGCCGCGCGATGGCGGTGAGTGCGCGCAGGGCGTATTCAGCTTTTCGCGAGAGGCGCATCAGTTGTGCAATTCGCTGCCGGGGCCTTCGTCGTAGAGCTTGATGGCGGGACTGGAGTCGCCCTCATACATATGCACGTTGGATTTCGGTTTGCTTCGGAACAAGGAGCAGCCGGACGCGGCAATGACGACGGTGATGAGCAAGAGGACGCGGAGTAGTTTCACACGCGCAGGCTACGGGTCGCTGGAGTGACTGGCAAGGGCGCGAGAGGGTAGTATGATTATAAAAGAAAACCGCCGCAGTTTCCTGCGGCGGTTTTCTTGAGATGCAAAGGCTGGCTAGTTTAGTAGCGGTAGTGCTCGGGCTTGTAGGGGCCGTTCGGATTTACTCCGAGGTATTCAGCTTGTGCCTTCGTGAGCTTGGTGAGCTTCACACCGATTTTTTCCAAATGCAGGCGGGCGACTTCTTCATCGAGGTGCTTCGGCAGGCGATAGACTTCGGCGCTGTATTTGTCCTTGTTCCGCCAGAGATCGATTTGCGCGAGCGTCTGGTTGGTGAAGCTGTTGCTCATGACGAACGACGGATGGCCAGTGGCGCAACCGAGGTTCACGAGGCGACCTTCGGCGAGCATATAGATGGTGCGGCCATTGGGCAGCGTGTAGGCGTCGTATTGCGGCTTCACGTTGATTTTCTTCACGCCTTTGAGCGTGTTCAGGCGCTCGACTTGGATTTCGTTGTCGAAGTGGCCGATGTTGCAGACGATGGCTTGGTCTTTCATTTTCACCATGTGCTCCAGCGTGATGACGTCCTTGTTGCCGGTCGTCGTGACGTAGATGTCGCCGGTGCCGAGCGTGTCTTCCACGGTGGCGACTTCAAAACCTTCCATCGCGGCTTGCAGTGCGTTGATGGGGTCAATCTCGGTCACGATTACGCGAGCGCCAAAGCCCTTGAGCGAATGCGCGGAGCCTTTACCTACGTCGCCGTAGCCGCAGACGACCGCGACTTTGCCGGCAATCATCACGTCGGTGGCGCGCTTGATGCCGTCGGAAAGTGACTCGCGGCAGCCGTAGAGATTGTCGAACTTCGATTTCGTCACCGAGTCGTTAACGTTGATGGCAGGGACGAGGAGCTTGCCCGCTTCCTTCATCTGGTAGAGGCGATGCACGCCGGTCGTTGTCTCCTCGGAAACGCCGCGCCAGTCCTTC
>CAIYUV010000023.1 GCA_903929475.1 uncultured Spartobacteria bacterium | reverse complement strand
GGATTGCACATAGGCCACCTTTTTCCACAACACGCCGATGTGCGGCTTCGATGCAAACGTCTTCGCCGTCACCTCGACGATGGTGTTTCGCGTCGTCGGCTTGCGAAGCTCCGCGATATAGTTCACCTCGTCCTTCCAGTAGGAGGGCAGGTGCGCATACGGGTTCGCATTGGGCGGCGGCGGAATCGTGCGGTTGCTGACAAACACGTAGCCGACATTGCGATGCGCCGCGAGGTCGAGGGCGGCGCGCATTCCCGCCGCCGTCGGCACATTCAGCATGATGCTCGCGAAACCCGCCGCGTTGTAATTTACCACGTAGGAATCCGGCACGTAGCTGCTCCAGCCCTTCGTGTTTTCAAAAATCACCGTCGTATCCGCGACGGGCGCTGTGATGAAGGACTCGGGGATTTTTGTGCCCGGATTTCCAATCACCGTCGTGAGATGCGGCTTCGTTTTGATGTAGCTGTAAATGTCCGAGTAGTGGGCGAGCTTCGCGGGGTCGTTGGAGACTTCATCGAGAAAAATCCCGCTCACTCCGTAGGTGCTGAACTCGTTTTCATACAAATCCACGTCCGCCTTTATCGCCGCGAGAGGCCGCTCGGTCGTGTTGCCGTAGCGCGTCGAGACATAGCCCACCATTTTCACGCCAGCGGCGGAAAGATCGCCCATCCCGTGGATGTAATCCGCATTCGGCGGCCCGCCATTCGGCCCGCTGTTGGGATTGATGATCGCCGTGATGGGCACCTGGCTCCCCGCCGCCGCGACATCATCCCACTGATAAGCCGCCCCCGCATACCAATTCGGGTAGCTGTAAAGCAGGAGCAGGATTTGCAAATCCGCAGCACGCCCGCTGCCGACGGCAATCAGCAACAACACAACGGTGGAAAAAATGGCGCGCATCGCCGCGACTAGAGCACCAAACACACCGCTTTGCGACGACTCTCTGTTTTGCTCACGAACCTCTCGCCACATCGGCGGCGGGTCGCTAGCAGTGCGGCGCGATTTTTCCACCAAATGAGTCAAAACCTCGACCGTCTGCCACCGCAGGCAAAATACATCGTCGGCAATGAAGCTTGTGAGCGGTTCAGCTTCTATGGCGTGAAGTCAATCCTCACGGGCTACGTCGCCACGCTTTATGTCAAAGCGGGCATGGAGCCGGGCGATGCCGAAAAAGCCACGGCGAAGGTCATCGTGCATCTGTGGGTTTTTGCCACTTACTTTCTGCCGTTGCTTGGTGCGTGGATGGCGGATCGTTATTGGGGGCGCTACCGCACGATTTTGTGGCTGTCGCTCGCGTATTGTGTGGGGCACGCCACGCTCGCGGTGGGCGAGGGAACGAAGTGGGGGCTTTTTGTCGGGCTCGCATTTCTCGCCATCGGCTCCGGCGGCATCAAGCCCTGCGTGTCGGCGTTTGTGGGCGATCAGTTTCAAGGCGGACGCGAGCACCAGCTCACGCGCATCTACAACCTCTTTTATTGGAGTATCAATTTCGGCGCGTTCTTCGCGTTCGGCTTCATCCCGGAGTTGAAAGCGAGGGCGGGATACAGTTGGGCGTTTGGTGTTCCCGGCATCGCGATGGGAATTGCCACGCTCATCTTCTGGCTCGGCTCGCGCACATTTGTAAAAGTCCCGCCCGCCCGCGAACTCGCGCCGCTCGACG
>CAIYUV010000022.1 GCA_903929475.1 uncultured Spartobacteria bacterium | reverse complement strand
TTTAATCGGCGCACCTCCGCCTCGCGCGGCAAACTGTTCTACCGTTTGGCCCAACAGTCCGTCCTGGTCTCGCCAGTTCCCTTCAACACCATCGCACACCACAAGCGGTAGCGGCAGGTGGAGTCATGTCAATACCCAGATCGTAAAATGAGATGCCGGTTTATTTCTTGGCCGAAATGTGCGATGTCCGATACACACAACAGCGATGATGGATCGCAGAATGAACAGACAGACGAAGGGAGGCACCCTTGTCTAGTCACGTCGTCATCTGCATCCCTTCCGGGGACATGGTGCATACGGATTTCATGCTCTCCGTGATTCACGTCATGCAGCGCGGGAGAGCGGCTGGCTTCCGCATCTCGCTCGTGAACTCGAAGTCGTCCATTGTTTCAGTGAGCCGCAATCTGGCCGTCGAAGCGGGGCGTGAGACGAAAGCGGAGTGGATGCTCTTTCTCGACAGCGACATGGTTTTTCCATCCGACATCATTGCGCGATTGATGGGACACGGCAGGCCTGTTGTCGGCGCAACCTACCCGCGCAAAATTCTGCCAATCGCCTTCATCGGCAACCGGCTCGATGGCGCGCCGTTTTCGCTCGATGACAAGGGGCTGGTCGAAGCGTCGCGGCTGCCTGCGGGATGCCTGCTCATCAAATCGGAGATTTTCGACCACATGAAAATGCCCTTCTTCCGCTGCGGCTACGATGAGCAAACCGGCGAAGTCCTCGGCGAGGATTTCTGGTTTTCAGATCGCCTGCGCACACTTGGCTATTCGCTTTGGTGCGACATGGAAGCTTCGCGCCACGTGGAGCACATCGGCCCATGGCGCTTCAAATTCAACGACTCACCAGCGGGCTGAGCGCGCGTTTATTCGATGATGGGCCCGCCGCCCGGGGATGGTTCATCCTGAAAATAAGTCGTTTGCGTGCTGCGTGTGCTGCCAGTCGGGATGTAACCGGATGTCACCGTCTGTATGCGATGGGATCGCTCCACCATTTCTCCCAGGCGGCTCTTGAAATCACGCTGCCCTGTCTTGAATGACTCGGCAGCTCCCTCAAACGGATTCCGGCCTGTCACGAGATTGTAGATGGAAAACGGCACACTGGCGCTGACACTCGCCGTCCAATGTCCGCCCATGAGATAGGCGTCATCCCAATATTCGACATTTGCGATAACTCCGCGAAGCAATCGAGCTTCGAGGCGGGCCTTAAAGCCGTTAAAGTCGCCGCCAAACGGATTGTCGTAGTGGTAGTATCCGCCGAAGAGACGGATTTCGGTGTGCTTGCAGACAGGGAGATTGACACCGATTTCCGCGTTGAATCCTTCCAACGCGACTTCCAACCGCTCGAAATGATCCGTTGTCTTCGTGGTGCTCACAAAACCAGCTCCGGCAGTGCGCTTGCTACGGTGCGCTGATTTCCTATCCACCAGCACTTGGTCATTTTCGGGCAGGTAGTAGTTGAAACGGAAATCCACCCACTTGGAGAGGACTTCGGCTCCGAGACCGAGTTGGTCAAAATCGTTGTTTTGCTCGCTGTGAATGGAGTCCCAGAACGCATTGACGCCGAAGATGAAATTTTTGCATGGGGACAGTTTGCGGAAGCCAAGTCCAGTGCTGTTGATGAACTGGCCATTGTCCTCGTAGTGATAGCGGCTGTCGAGGAACAGAAAGGCGTCGCGCTGCTGCGGAGACCAAATGCCCGTGATGGAATCCACAGAGACTCCTGTGAGTTTGTCGCTAAAGAGCGTGCCGACGGTGATGAAACTGAGCGGTTCGTCCGGGAACCACTCGCGGACAGGTGCTACGGATTTTCCGTCTTTTGGAGCAGGGGCGACCGGGTGTCCCGCTTGGAGGGTTGGTGCAAACATCGCTGTGATTGCAGTGGTGAGTATGAGATTGCGGATGGAGTTCATAGTGGTGGTTCAGTGAGTGGTTGCTGGATGTCTCTAGCCTTGGGAAAATGCGCTTTTACTTGCAGCGACCCACAGGGCGACATTCGGGAACTGCGAGTAGATGGTGCTTGTCCGATCCTCCAGCAATTTCACCTCGTTCATGAGCAGCGATGCGCCGTCGTAAATCTTCAATTTACTCCCATTTTTCGCACCAACGCTGGTGATGATATCCGCAATACCGTCGCCATTCACATCCCCAGCCGCCACGCGCACGCCATAGGTGTTCTTTGGATGCAGTGGATCAATGTCGAATGGCGTAATTGTCGGCCCGATTTGCTGGATGGTCCCTCCATTCAGGCCGCTTTGTCCGTCGAATACTTGGACGACCGACGGCTTGCCGGAGTTACGCCCGACGATGATGTCGGCGTAAGGATCTTCATTCACATATCCTGCGCCGACAGAAACGCCGCCGCGATATTTGGGACCGCCGACTGTGAAAGAGAAAAGCTCCTGACTGGTGGCCCCTTTATAGACTTTCACTTTATTGCCGTAGTATCCCTGTCCAATAATAATGTCGTCCTCCGTGCCAATCGAAAGCTGGGGCTGTAACTGTTTGCTCCCAAAAAAATCCACGTCTGCCGCTGCAACGCGCACACCGCCTTTGAATCCCGCTCCAAACGGTGTGTATTCTTTGATGACGTGAAGTTGCGGAGCAATGGTGGTAAAGGACGCTACCTGAGCCGTCGGTAGCGACACAGTTTGATCAAGGCTATAGACCTTCACCTTGCCCCCGCCGAGCGATGAGCCCACGACGATTTCAGGAAAATTAAATGCGTCTCCAAAAGGCTGCATCAGGTTGTTCCCGGAAATGTTGCCCACGGCCACGAATGCCCCTGCGCTCTTGGCGTGGCCAAATACCGCCGTCTCTCCGCTCAGCGGACCTTCGTCGAAGCGATGGCCGGTCAGACCGTCGAAAAACCGCATCCGTCCGCCATTGTGCATCGTGGTTGTGACGATGTCGTCCACTCCGTCGCCATTGAAATCGCCGACTGCTACGCGGATGCTGTCACGGTAACGCGGCTCGTATGCGGAGAAGGAGTAGAGCGCCTCGCCGGATGCTTTATCGAACACACGGATGGTCGGCGTAGCATACTTGCCATCAATCGCCACGCCGGGTGCAGTGACGATGTAGCCTGTATAAATGGGTGTTTCCTCGCTGGCGCTGTTGTTTTCCAAATTTGTGTCAGAAACTTGAGAATACTGCGCCGCCGAGATGACTGCGTTTGTTTCGAGGGGTGCAAAGCCTCCCTTATCAAAACCCACATTTACAACATACGAGAGACTCAGATCGCTGTCACTGCCAGCCGGGATGGTGAGGTTGGATGCAGTGATCGTCCCATCATTGTTGTTCACCCATCCGCTGCCGGAATTAAATGAAGTAAATTCTGGCAGCGTAACGGTGATGCTCGCGCCGTTCACTCCCGTGTTGCCAAGATTATTGTAAGAAACCGTGAATGTTGCAGTCCGGCCCTGCACCGCCACCACTGGATCCGCGATTTTAGTAATGGTAAGATCAGCGGTGAGCCCTGTGAGCGTGTCATAATCAAACGAGCTATTATTGCCCGTATTTGATTCCTCTTGATCCCCAGAAATCGTGACCGTCGCACTGACACCAGAGTAGCCGGACGCTATCTGATTTTTGACATGAAGCTTCAAGGTTGCGCTTCCATCGTTATCGGCGTTGAGAGCCCCGATTGTCTTAGTCACAGTCCCTGAGTCCAGCGTCCAGCCTGAGTTTTCAGACGGAACAAAACTCACGTCGGTATCCAGCGGGACCGCCAGTTTCACTCCTGTCGCATTTGCATTCCCCGCGTTTGTATAAAGGATTGTGTAAGTGACCACGTCCCCTAGTTGGACACTGTTGGTTCCGTCGGTGAAGCTGGAAATCAGTAGATCGACTCCGGGATCACTTTTCCCGGCGTAATACGGCTCTCCAGTGTCTCGATAGTCCTGAACTGACTGCTGCTCCGCGAAAAAATGGATGGTTTAGTTTTCATGCGATGTGGTGTTTGGATTTCAGTAAGTGTCTTGTTGAAAAGTGCGCTGGCAGTTTCCTGCTGAACTTTGCCAGTTGTTGCAACAACGGTGTATGACACTCAGTTTATTCCGCAGGGTCAACTCTCAATATGCTCTGCGGACGGCAAAAGTGACGACGTGTCACTTCACATTCACGATGTCCGACTTCACATCCTTCTTCCGCACGTGGATGAGCACGGGCAGCGACGCTTGTTTGCCAGCTTCACGGCACGCTCCGTAGGCGAGGCGATCCTGCTCGGGCACCCATGATTCGGCCTTGATGAAAATTTCCACGCTCTCCTGCCCTTCGAGCAGGGTGATACCGTTAAGGCCGAGACTGTCCACGATCACGCCGTGCGGGAGATTTTCCACATCGAAGCGCAGCACGTCATTTTCGCCGCTGCGTCTCGCCACGAGCCATGCAGGGAAGATCTCGCCGGGCGCGATGGTGATTTCGCGTGGCTTCGATGGTTCGCCGACGGAAAACGGCGGGGCTTTGTGATCCGGCGTGCCGGGGTGCAATGAGACAAACAACTTCGGCGCGTCTTTCAGCTTCGGCATCTGCGGTGCGGCGACTTCGTGGATGACTTTTTTTCCAAGAACATCCGCGCTCGCCGTGATGCGCAACGCCTTCCACTCCTCCTCGGTCGGTTGCTTTGCGCCGGGCAGTGCTGAAATCACTCCGCTGGCTTTCAGTTGTCCAGCCTGCACAACGAGCGGCGTGTTCACATACCAGCCGGATGGGACGCCGGAAACTTCGCAGCGAATTTCGCCATCGAAACCATCAATACGTTTCGCAACGTAGGTGAAAGCCTTCCCGCTGCCCGCGCTCACTTGATGCTCGAACTCGGTCACACTCACCGAAAAATCAAGCCGCGCCTCATGCAGCAATAAACGGTAGGCATATTGCCCGCCGCCAAAGCCCCGGCTGTCCTGCACGCGGACGACATACTCGCCGTCCTTCGGCGCGGTAAAAAGGATGCGCGAATCAGTGCCGAGTTCGCGCAGTCCGTCGTCATCGTTTTCGTAGTGGAGCGTGAAAATGGGCAGTCCGTTCGCGACGAGTTTCGTCCCCGGCGCATGCGGCTCGACGATGTAGCACGGCTCGTCGAGCGGATGCGAGGTGGCCGTCGTGTTGAAGTAGGCGATGCGCTTGTCTCCATTGCTGTAGAGGCCGAAACCGCTGTCGGGGCCCTCGGGCATCGCGAAAAGCTTCGCCACCTCGCCCTGCATCCACAGCCATTGATTCAGTTCCATCTCCTTCCAGTTGTCCACGCGCACATTGTCATCGTTCGAATTGATCCCCTTGAAAGCCTGCGCGCTGTCGCGCACCGCTTGGAAAAGCATCCGCTCGACCGGACGCCCGTCCGGCCACAGCAGCGCGAGCTTCGTATCCATCGGCGATCCACGACGCGCTGCGTCAGTCTCGATGGTGTAAGTCACGCCTGCGCGCGCCGTGAATTTAAAATAGCCCGCCTGCCCCGCTGAGGGAATGCGTCCATTCATGCAGGCGGGCACAGAAATCACCTGCGTGTTTTGGAGCGAACGATTGCTCCCGTCCTCGACGAAATTCGGCAGCTCACTCACGGGCAACTTGGCATTCGCCCGGCTGCGAAAATTTTTCACCGCCAGCGGAACCATGCCGTCAGCGCCCGCCTTGATTTTCAAAGTGCGCTCCGACGCATCGCGCGGAAGATTGTAGCCGATAAGTTCGACATCGGTCTCCGCGTTGGGCGCGAGGCTGAGCGGAAACACGCCAGTGACATACGGCAGCTCGCCAATCACCAGGTTGTAAAAATGCTCCTTGCTGCCACCCGCCTGCGCAGCGCCGACTGTGACTGTGTATCGCCCGCCCGCGGCAAAGGTATGCGCGATGAATGCGTCCCCGCGATTGAATTTGCGCGATGTCGCAAGCACCCGCCCGTCCGCATCCGCGAGGGTGAGCACCACATCCGCGCTCGAATTGAGCGATGACGCAGTGATGTCGAAAACAATCGTCTGCCCCGCCTTCGCATCGAACTCATAGCGGTCACTCTCGCCCGGCTGTGAAAGCACTCCCCAGACGGAAAGCGGCAGTTGCGCGAGCGTCTCGTGCGTGCTCTTTGCGGGAAAATCGCGCACCGGCAAATCGCCTACGCGCAGCGGCACGCGATCGAACTCCTTGCCGTCGTCCGTCGAGATGATGATGTCGTAGCCATTGCGCGGGAGATCGGCGGGTGTGCTGACTGCGAGCAAAATTTCGTCCGGCTTGATGGAAGTGATTTTGATCGCGTCGCGCTCATCTGCGCATTTCACGAGCAGGGATTTGGGGAGATTGCTTCCGAGAAGTTTCACGGCGACTTCCTTTCCGCGCTCCACCTCGCGCGGCGATGCGGACTTCACTTCCGGCTTCGGCGCAGGCTTCGCCTCGTCCTTCATGTTCACCTTCGCATCCTCCTTCGAGGGCACCTGACAAAATATCCTCCGCGCAATTCTGTGCTTCCCGCATTCGTTCATGGAGGTCTGCGGTGCGATCACCTTCCCGCTCGCGCCTTCGTAAAACGCCACGCCGCCATCGGCCCGCCCCACAACGAGTGCGTCTCCCGCGAATGCGAGCGCCGTCGGCCAGTCCGATTGTTTTTCGAGCGCTAAACGTTCCTGCACGTCGGCGGCGTCCCACACTTTCACGATGCCGTCCTGCGCGGAGCTGAGCAGCGACTTCCCGTCCGCGCTCCACAGCACGCGCAGAATCGGCTGGTCGTGTGCGAAGCGCGCGATAAGCAGCGGGTTCGTCGTCTCCCGCGCCTCCGGCGAAACCTGCCAGATGCGGATGCGATTATCCGCGCCACCAGCGGCGAGACGCTTACCGTCCGCACTCCACGCCACGGCGAACTGCTCCTTCAGCGGCTGCGAAAAAGTATCGCGCCGCTCACCGCTCGTCACGTCCCAGAGCTTCACAGTGCGGTCCGCGCTCGCGCTCGCGAGCAGCTTCCCGTCGGGCCGAAAAGCGAGGCCGAACACCGCGCCGTTGTGCCCGCTCAGCGTGCGACGCTCGGTGCCTTCGGCAACATTCCAGAGTTTGATTTTCTGATCATAGCTCCCCGTCGCCAGCGTCTTCCCGTCCGGCGAAAGCGCGAGCGCGTAAATCATGTCGCGGTGCCCGGAAAATGTGCGCAGCACCTTCGCATCGGCGATGCTCCACTGCTTCACCTCGCCTGCCACCGCGCTCTCGCCGCTCGCCGCAAAAAGCTGCGCACCATCCGCGCTCCACACAATCGCGTTCACGTTTCCGCGATGCCCCTCCAGCCGCTTCACCACCGCTTGCGAGCGAGCGTCCACCAACTCCACCACGCCATAGCGCCCCACCGCCACCAGCTTCGCCTGCGGCGAAAAAGCGAGCGCCGTCACCGCCACACGCGGCGCGCCCTTGGGCAAAACCTTCGGCACCTCCACGACCTTCTTATCCATCGCGCGCTGCGGCGGCTTTGCGCCCGCATCAATCCACTTCACAAACGCCTCGATCTCCCCCGCCGTGAGTTTGTCGCGTTTGCCCGGCGGCATAAATTTCTTCTTCCCGTCCTTCACCACCTCGCCGCGCAGATATTTCACCATCAAGCTCTCCGTCCCCTTCCCCGCTTCGAGCACCTTGCCGCCCTCGCCGCCCTTCAAAATATCCGCGTGTGTCTCCATCACAAACTTCCCCTCCGGGTCGTCCGCCGCGTGACAGTCGAGACAGCGATCCTCGATCAACTTCGCCACCGCCGGAAAATAATCCGGCTCCTCCGCAAGCAGACGCGCAGCGAGAAACAGTAAAATGAAACACAGCCTCATGCCTCAAAGATGAACAACGGTCGCCCCGCAATCAACGTCCAAGCGCGGCGACTCCTCAACACGGATACAATTCTCCGCATGTCACGGATGATTTTCAACCACGGATGACACGGATGTTCACGGATAGCTGCATGGTTCTTCGGAAACTGATCCGCATTTGTCCCGCTCGCTGTCTTGAAATGCGACATGATTCCTTTTGTCCCGAAGGGACAGCTCGAAATTAGCCGGTCGGCAAGTCCGCCGCAGGTGGACGCAGCCACCGGATCATCGCCATCTCAGAACAACCGCCCCGGCAGGGGCGGCAGAATACGAGCAGCGATTCATTTCTATCGCCCCTGCCGGGGCTTTTGCCGTGTGCGGCGGCGATCCGGTGGTTGACACCACCGGCTAATTTCCAGCAGGCCCTCCGGGCCTCAACCACCCCATCCGTGTGAATCCGTGTCATCCGTGGTCAATCACCCACTCCATCCGTGTGCATCCGTGAAATCCGTGGTCAATCATCCGCGCCATCCGCGGTCACGCCCTACTCGATCTCCTCGAAGTGGCTGAACATGCGGAAGCCGTCGTAGCGATCCTGAATGTCCTTTTGCGTAAGCGTCCGCATCCGTTCGAGGCTGAACTGCTCCACGTTATACGACGCCAGCACCGAGCCGAACACCACCGCCCGGCGCAAATCGGTGAACTTCACCGCGCCGTCCACCGTGCTCGCCAGATAGCCGGCGAGACCGCCAGCGAACGTGTCCCCCGCACCGGTCGGGTCATGCACATCTTCGAGCGGATACGCGCCGCACGAAAAGAAATCCCCGTTTTCGCCGAAGAGCAAACAGCCGTGCTCGCCCTTCTTCACCGCCACGAAACGCGGCCCCATCGCCTGAATCTTCTGGCCTGCTTTCACCAGCGAAGTCTCCTTCGTCAGCAAACGCGCCTCGCCGTCATTCAGAATCAACATGTCCACCCGCTTGAGCAGCCGCGTCAGTTCCGGCAGTGCGATGTTGATCCACAAGTCCATCGTATCCGCGATGACGAACTTCGGCTTCTTCACCTGATCCAGCACGTGGTTCTGCAAATCCGGCCCGATGTTTCCGAGCAGCACAAACGGCGTCTCCGCATACCCCGGCGCCAGCACCGGATTGAAATGCTCGAACACATTCAGCGCGATGCTCCGCGTCTCCCGCACATTCATGTCCACCATGTATTCGCCCGACCACCGGAACGTCTCCCCGTCCACAATCTGCAACCCCGCAAGGTCCATCCCGCGCGTTTTGAAAAACTCCACATGCTCGCCGGGAAAATCCTTTCCCACCACGCCGACCAGATTCACCTGCGAGAAAAACGACGCCGCCACCGCGCAATAACTCGCCGACCCGCCGAGCAGATCCGCGTGCTCCTCAAACGGAGTTTTTACTGTATCGAGCGCAATGGAACCAACAACGAGGACGGACATAGGAGAATGAAGGATTACGGGTTTGGAATGACAAATAATTCCCGCCAGCGGCGGAAAGGCGCACGGGATACATAGCGAAAGCGTGCGCGTCCAGCCCGATGCTGGCATATCGCGTCCCTGCAACTGCGGCGGGGCTTTGTTGCTGTCCGGGACGTTGCTTCCGCCGTTTGGGACATTGCTTCCGTCGTCCAAGCACTTGCTTTCGCCTCGCAAGCAAGGTCCCGCCGTCCGGGTGGCGTCCTTCTCTGTTGGAGGCCCGCCCCCTTTTCGCGCGGGGTGCTCCAAACTTCGTGCGGGGTGTTCCTAATTTCCGGCGGGGTCGTCCAAAAATCTGGCGGGGTGCCCAAAACTTTGCGCGGGGTGCTCCAAATTCCCAGCGGGTTCGTCCAAAAACCCGGCGGGGTGCTCCAAACTTTGCGCGGGTTCGTCCAAAAACTTGGCGGGGTCGTCAGAAAACTTGGCGGGGTCGTCAAACTTTGGCGCGGGGTCGTCCAAATTCCCGGCGGGGTCGTCCACGGGAAGCGCAGGGACGCCCATGGAAGGTGGAGGGTAATCCAAGAACTTCACAGGGAACATACCGTTGGTTCCAGTGACGTTATTCCGCTGTTCAGTAACGTTATTCCGCCGTCCAATGACGTTATTCCGTCGTCCA
>CAIYUV010000021.1 GCA_903929475.1 uncultured Spartobacteria bacterium | reverse complement strand
TCCATCCATTTGAGAAAATGCCTCTCCATGAACTACTTGCAAAACATGACCTCAACCCTTTGACACCGCAAGATTGCAACCAATTACTACTGTGGTAGTTACTGCCGGACACTCGTGATGAAGAGCACGAAGAGCATGAAGAGAGAAGCAGCGCCCTTTTCCAGCAGGCTTTCCCCCTTTTCACGAAGCAGGAAGCCACGAAGCTATAAAACTCCCGCTTTCAGAGCCTTCATGCTCTTCATGCCCTTCATGGTTTCATAAAGCCGCCGCCCGACTCGCCCTCGACGCGACCATCCAGAATCCCGTTCATCCATAGAATCCTGAAAATCCTGTCTCTTTTTTGAAACAGGATTCACGGGATTTTGAAGATTCACGGGATGGGCCTCGCGCGAAGACGCCAAGGCGCAAAGTTCCGCGCGCAGAATCTGGAAGGGAGGAAGGCGAACGCCATTCGTGAATGATTACCCGACGCGCCGCGTTGTGACTGCCTTGCTTCTTTGGCGCGGGGCTGATAATTCGCGGGGATGTTCTACAAATTCCCGCTCTTCGCATCACTCGTCGTTTTCACCGCCACGCCTGCGCTGCATGCTGCGGCCAACATGGAGCAGGAGTATCAGCAGGTGAGGAAGATTGCGCTGCGGGATGCACGGGTGCGCGCTGCTTACACCGAGGCGGACGAAAAGCTGGCGGACAAAATCGTGCAGATTGATCCCGCGTTGAAAGACTACGTGAAGAATCGCGAAGCGGGACACGCGGCACCCGCCGCAAAGGCCGCTCCTCACAAGACGAAGCAAATACCATCAACGGGCAGCACGCATGTCGTCACCAAGGTCGAGACGCTCGGCGCGATTGCAAAGCAATACAAAGTGACCGTGGACGCGCTGAAGAGCGCCAATCACATCACCGACGAGCGCAAGCTGCGCGCCGGCCAGAGCATCACGATTCCCGGTGTTGCGGAGAAGAAGAGCCCCGGAATCTGGGACAGCTTTAAGTCGAAGTTTTAAGCGAACATGACTGCTGTCGCAAAAATCTCCACCGTCGTTTTCCTGAGCATCGGTTCGCTGCTCTTTGCCGAGCCTGTCGCGGGGGATGCGGACTTTCCGAAGAAGAACGGCAATCCGCGCCACGAGCAAAAGGTGAAGGCGGTGAAGGAGGGGAGTTTCGACCTCGTGCTCATCGGCGACTCCATCACGCACTCGGTTGGCGAATTGGACGGCAAATATGCTCCGAATGTCGCTGTGTGGAAGCGCCACTTCGAGCCACGCCACGCCATTAATCTCGGCATGAACGGTCAGCGCACCGAGGAGATTTTGTGGAATTTGCAAAACGGCGAACTCGATTTCGCAAAGTCGCCCAAGGTCGTGATGCTGCTCATCGGCACGAATAATTCCGACGACCGGCATTTTCGCAAAGTTCACACGGCGGAGCAGATTTTCGCCGGCACGAAGGCCATCGTCGAACTCATCCGCCAGCGCCATCCGACCACGAAGATTCTCGTGCTGCGCATCTTCCCGCGAGGCGGCGATGCCGAGAAAGGTGTGAGCCCGCCCGCATTCAATTCCTCCGCCCAGTGCATCGAGACCTGCCGTCGCGCCGGGGAACTCACCGCACAACTCGCCGACGGCGAACACGTCTTCTGGCTCGATGTGAACCGCGTCTTCCTGCGCCCCGACGGCACGATCAACACCGACCTCATGTGGGACCTTCTCCACCCCAGCCCCGCCGGAGCCGAGGCATGGGTGCAAGCCGTCGAGCCCACCCTCGCGAAGTTGATGGGAGACCAGCCCATCGTGGATCCGACGCTCTTGCCCGCAAGTCCTGCTGCGGAGAAGTAGCCGTAGGCTTTGGCGCAACTATGAGCACTCCAGCATTACTTTTGATCAGGAATGGCATCCTCGTTTCCTTTGTTTTTTCTGTAACATCCTGTAAATCCCTAGTTCTCACAAGCGGTCCGCCTCCCGTTCGTCAATCTACTCAAACCGATTTGTATATCGCTAATTCCGCTCCATCCAAAAGTAGCTCCTCGTTGCCTGCCAAGCGCATCGAATACATCAAGGAGCACGATGTCAGAAATTGGGTAGCAAGTCGGAATGGTCACGCGACATTTATCAGCCGCAATGGTCGGATGTATGGAATGGATTCTGATACGCAGATCACACTGATCTCGAATAGCAAAGTTGAGGTCACGGAATTTGGTGTCGGTATCATGAGTTACAAAGGTGAATATACTACAGACGATACAGGCTTGATTCGTGTTACTCTGAATGGGTATGGCTCGAAGTGGCCTGAGATGTATCTCTTCCGCAGCACTGATTCGGCCATTTTGTTGCGCAGAGACCAGAAACCCGGATTCAACTTGGGTGACAGGGGTGCGGGCACGGAGACTCCTGATATGAATCCTTATTGGCCATTTAGACTGGCCAAGCCAACAGATGACGAGAAGCGCTGACCTGCTCCGATTTAATCATGGGCTGTAGTGTTAGCGGATACTTCAAAGCCGAAGCTCCGCCGGAAAGTCGGGGAGGGTGGCTTTGAGGATGGTGCGGATGGCGCGTTTTTCGGGGGCGGGGAGGTAGGCGTATTCGGGATCGGGTTTGGTTTCGCTGAGGGCGGCGGCGAGTTGGCGCTGGATGCGTAGTTTCATCTCGGGCGGGAGGCCTGTGAAGACGGCGCTGTAGATCATGTAGCTGCAACGGTTGCGGAGGAGGCGGGTGTGGAGATCGAGGTCTTTTAGGGAGGTGCCGTCTTTGGCGGGGCATCGGTTGCGGGCGAAGTCGGCGCGGAAGGTGGCGTCGCCCTCGATGCCGCCGGCGGGGAGGGGGGCTTCGTCGGCGAAGAGGATGTAGCGGGTGATGGCGCGGGCTTTTTCGTCCAGCTCGGCGCTCTGCTGAGGTGTGAGTTTCCCGCCGCTGGCGGCGAGGTGGGTGCGGGTGAGGTAGGTGGCTTCGACGACGCGGTTGACGAAGCCGACCTGGTGTTCGTGGAGGAGTTGGGGAAGGATGTCGCTGGTGGCGGCGGGGTAGCGGGCGAAGTCGAAAAGTTTGCCGGGCTCGATGGGGATTTTTTGCAGGACACCGGAGTTGTAGCGTCCGATGGCGTTGCCCCAATGCTCTGCGATGCCGTGTTTGCCGGTGACATACCAGCCACCGAAGCGGTCGGAGAACGGGATGCTGTGTCCGCTTTTCCCGATGCGGTAGGCGGTGAGGCTGCCGCCGCCGGGGCCGGGGAGGACGGATTTGACGACGAGGCCGGGCACGTCGCCGGTGTCTTCCTTCGCGTGGCAATTCATGCAGCGGTCGGAGCGTTCGACGCGGATGGGTTGTCCGGCTGAGGGGATGTCGAAGATGTAGTAGATGCCGCCGAGTGCGGGATCGAGGGAGACGATTTCGATGCGGGCACCGGGTATGTAGCCGATGTAGAGGTCTTCGTTGAAAAAGAGGGCGCGCGGATTTTGCGGCGTGATGAAGCGGAGTTGTAGGCTGGTGGTGGAAAAGACGAGCATCTGCGAGGAGGCGGGCACGTCGAGGGCCTTGAGCAGGCTGAGGACGAAGGCGCGTTCGCTGGTGGTGTCGAGCGCGAGGCGTCCACTTTCGAGATCGGCTTTGATGCGCGTGAAGCGGTCGGCGAGCGGGTGAGTCCAGTAGTCGTGTGGAGATTTTTCAAACGCGGCATATTCCGCCGCCGCGCAGGAGAGGCAGAGGGCGAGGAGGAAGATGCAGGGTTTCATTTGGTGGATTCGGAATCGCAGATACACGCGGATGAGTGCGGATGCAAAGGCGCGCGTGCGCGGCTGGGTATGACTGCACGGTCGTGCGGACGTTCACGGGTAGGTGCGAAGTTCATAACTCTTCCATTCCTTCGCGTGCTCGGCTAGCTCGCTGGGTATGACTGCACGCACAACATTTCTCGCCATCATTCTCGCGGCCACCACAGCCTTTGCTGCGGAGACGGAATGGCCGCAGTTTCGCGGAGCGGGAGGGCAGGGGATTTCTGCTGCGACGAACGTGCCGCAGAAATGGAGTGCGACGGAAGGCGTGGCTTGGAAAGTGGAACTCGCAGGAAAAGGTTGGTCGTCGCCGGTGCTGTCGAAGGGGCGACTGTATCTCACTTCCGCCGTGGGCGAACCGGGACAGGGCGACGTGACTTTGCACACGCTCTGCCTCGATGCGAAGGACGGCCGCACGATTTGGGACACGGTGGTTTTTAATCCCGACGCCGCGACGACGGGATCGATCCATCGCAAGAACTCGCTCGCCAGCCCCACGCCCATCGTGACGGATGACAGGCTCTATGTTCACTTCGGACACATGGGGACTGCGGCGCTGGATCTCGCGGGCAAAGTGGTGTGGAAGCAAGACGGGCTGAAGTATCCGCCGCAGCACGGCAACGGCGGCTCGCCCGTGCTGGTCGGCGATGCGCTCATCTTTAGTTGCGATGGTGCGAAGGAGCCGTTCGTCGTCGCGCTTGATGCGGCCACTGGAAACGTGCGCTGGAAAACGCCGCGCAACACGACGGCAAAAAAGACGTTCTCCTTTTGCACGCCGCTGCCCATTTCACTCGGCGGCTCCACGCAGATTATTCTCCCCGGCAGCGGATTTGTCGGCGCTTACGATCCGAAGGACGGACACGAAATCTGGCGCGTCGCCTACGGAGAAGGCTACTCGCTCGTGCCGCGTCCGGTGTTTGCGCACGGGCTGCTCTTCATCGCGACGGGCTTTGATATTGCGAATCTGATCGCGATTCGCCCCGAAGGCGCAAAGGGCGATGTGACTGAAATAAACGTCGCATGGACGATCAAGAAAGGCGCGCCGCTGAGTGCGTCCACGATAGTTGTTGGCGACGAACTTTATTTCGTCTCCGATGCGGGAATTGCGACGTGCGCCGATGCGCGCACCGGCAATGTGCATTGGAGCGAGCGGCTCGGAGGTAACTACTCCGCGTCTCCCGTGCTCGCCGATGGGTGTCTCTATTTTCTCAACGAAAGCGGCGTGACGAGCGTGTTGAAGCCCGGAAAGAAATTCGAGGTGCTGTCGAAAAACGAACTCGGCGAGGCTTCGCTCGCATCTCCGGCGGTGGAGGATGGCGCGCTCTATATCCGCACGGAAAAGCATCTTTGGAAATTCGGCTCGCGATAGCTGGGTGACTGCCGGGAAATATTTTTGATGGGATGTCCCAAAATTCGATGCGTGTGCTATTTCACCGTCGTAACCTATCACACATATACCAACATGAAAAAACTCAGCATCATCCTCGCAGTCGCAATTGCACTCACAGCCCCGACCTTCGCCGCAGCCAAGGCACGCAAAGGCAAGGGCGGGCCAAACAAGGCGCAACACGCCTGCATGAAAGCCGTGAAGGGTTTTGACACCGACAAGAACGGCCAGATTGACGGCAAGGAAATCGAGGCGCTGAAAGCTGCTTTCGCCGGCAACGCAGCACTCAAGCAGCTCGACACAAATGCGAACGGCAAGCTCGACGACGACGAAATCACTGCGCTGAACGCAAAGATGGGCAGGCACGCAAAAGGCAAAGGCAAGCGGGCGGGCAAAGGAAAAGGAAAGGGTGCCGCGAATGCCGCGCCAATAAAGCTGTAACAAGCGATGCCCGACGCTGACGCTGACCGCACGAAGGAGCTGGTGCTCTTGATGACGCAGAATCAGCGCCGGATTTTCTCCTACATCTACACGCTCGTGCCGGATCGTCACGCAGCGGAGGATCTTTTGCAGGAGACCTCGCTGGTTGTTTGCGAGAAATTCGGCGACTACACGTCGGGAACCGACTTCGTGGCGTGGGCGTGTCAGATCGCGTGGTGGCAGGTGCGCGCCTCGCGGACGAAGTATGCGCGCTCGAAGGTAATTTTCGACGACAAGGTGCTCGAAGCCGTCGCGCACACCGCTGCCGAACTCGCACCCGAGCAGGACGCACGGCACGAGGCGCTCGCAAAATGCCTCGGCAAGCTCGCAGCGCGCGACCGCGAATTGTTGCTCACCCGCTACGAAAGCAACGTCGAGGAAGCGGCGCGCCGCACGGGGCGTTCACTCGTCGCCGCATACAAGGCGCTCGCGCGTCTGCGCAAGCTGCTGCATGACTGCGTGACGAATCAACTGGAGGCCGCCGCATGAACGACAACGAGCGGGTGGAACTGAATGAACTGTGCAGCGCGCTGATGGACGGCACGCTCACGGATGCCCAGCGCGTGCACATGGAGGAAATGCTCCTCGCCAGCGAAGAGGCGCGCCGTTTTTACGTCCGCACGATGGCGCTTTCGGCGAGTCTCGTCGGCTATGCGTCGGAAATGCAGACGCCGGAGCCGGTGAATATCATTCGTCCGCCGCAGTGGCGTCGCTGGATTTCTCCGCTCGCTGCGGCTGCGGTGGTTTTGCTTGGCGTGTGGATTGGTCGCTCGCTCATCGGCGGAAAGAGCGGTGATGCAACGGCTGATGGCGATGAAATGGTCGCGCACATTTCCGGCGGCAAAGATTGCCAGTGGGTTTCCGCGACACCCGGCGACGAACTCGCGTCCGGTCAGCGCCTTGAACTGAAATCCGGCTTTGCAGAAATCACCTTCGACTCCGGCGCGCAGCTCGTGCTCGAAGGCCCGGCGACGCTCGACGTGCGGTCCGCGTGGGAGGCCGAGCTTCAGCGCGGCACGGTGAAGGCGAATGTCCCGCAGGAGGCGATTGGTTTCACGCTCACGAATGCCACCGTGCAAGTGGTGGATCTCGGCACCGAGTTCAGCATGACCGCTGGCGACGATGGAGCGGCGGAGGTTTTCGTGTTGAAAGGCGCGGTTGAAGTGCAGCCACGCAACACCGCGCATTCGCAAAAATCCGTGCTTCGCGAAAAGCAGTCGCGGCGTTTTGCAAAGAACGGCGGTAGCGAAGTGCGCGACAGTGATGCGAAGTTT
The DNA here is from genome assembly GCA_903929475.1 of uncultured Spartobacteria bacterium. Taxonomy (GTDB): domain Bacteria; phylum Verrucomicrobiota; class Verrucomicrobiia; order Chthoniobacterales; family Chthoniobacteraceae; genus SXWH01. Next base: position 7,423 of record CAIYUV010000021.1, on the reverse strand, counting down.
CAGCGGCTCGCGCGAAAAGTTGCGATGGTCCGCCGCGCGAGGCCGATGGCGTATGCGCGCTGGCATTTTGATGAGGGCGACGGCGACTTGGCAGCCTCGGAGACGAACGGCTTTTCCGCAGGAGCATTGCGCATCGAAGGAAGCTCACAGCATTGGAGCGAGGGACGATGGGGAAAGGCGCTCGCATTGGATGGCAGCACGACTGCGAAGCTCGACGCAGCGCTCCCACGGGGCGCACGCACTGTGGCGTTCTGGACACGTCTTTCCGAAACAGCACCAGCCAACGATGGCGCGCTGGCCGGAGTCTCCATGGGCAAGGGCACGTTCTTCGAGTTTCTCACGAACACACGACCGGGGCAGGGCACGCCGGGCGCGCTGCGATTGCAGTCGGGCAACGGCTGGTTCATCGGCTCCACGCCACTGCGCGATGGACGCTGGCACCACATCGCCACCGTCTTTGGCGCGAATCCAAAAAACGCCACAAAGCCCGGCCTCGCGCTCTATGTGGATGGCAGACTCGAAACGCCCTCGGGCCGCCATGCCCTTCGTCGCAGCGATGAAAACGCGGGCGCGCTCTGGCTCGGCGGCGCAGCGGGAAGCAGCGAGCGCTTTCACGGCTTGCTCGATGAACTCCTCATCGCCGACCGCCAGCTTTCGCCGCAGGAAATCCGCCACCTCATGCGGACGAACCAGCTTCTTTCGCCCGAGACCGTCGCCGCAAACTGAGTCCGCACTGCTTGGGTGAAAACCATTAATTAAGCTGTCCTAAAATCGCGGAAGTATGCTATTCGACTGTGTAACCGGAAACTCCAACATGAAAAAAATTACCATCCTACTTACAATCGCCTTCGCATTTACGACTTCTGCTTTCGCCTGCCATAAAGGCGAAAAGGGGAAGAACGCAGCCCAGCCAGCGCCTGCAAAAGCCGAGGATGGCGCACGCACGGAAAAGCGGGCAAAGATTGCTTCCAGTGACACGCGTTCCTCAAAAGACGAACTCGTTGGAGATACGAATCATGACGGTGAACTCGACGAGAAAGAGATCGCCGCTCTTTACGCCAAGGCCGGAATGGAAGACAGACAGGGCAAAATTGTCAGTCAGGTTCATGTAGGTAAGCCGCATGGTGTCGTTCGTTTTAATAACGACAATGCACAGCAGAGAGCGCTTGCCGCACAGATGAAAGCCGCAAACGCTGCCGCTGCTGCCCAAAAGAGCAGGCAGACTGCTGATAGCAAGAAGGCCAAGCACGCCAAGGCGCCTACAAAGACAGTCGCGAAGGCGTAGGCCGCCGCAGGCGGTAAATTTCAGCGGCGCTGAAGGAAAGAGGGCAAAGGTTTTTCCGCCTTGCCGCTTGTTCCGCTGCACAAGCATCCAACTCATCATGAAAGCACGACTCCTCACCGCACTCGCACTCACTCTCAGCCACGCAGCATTCGCCGATGTCGGCGTCGGCGCAAAGCCGCTCGACGGCGCGGAGGTCATCATGGATGGCTCGCGTGCGATGCTGGATGAAAAGTGGATTTATTGGGAAGGGCCGGGCTTTAAATCCGCGATGCCGATCAAATGGAAAATCGTGGAGGATCCGGTGGATAAAGGCAGCGCCGTGATGAGCGATGATCCAGTCGCCGCAGGCGGGAAGTATGGCACGGCGGACATCGTCACCAAGAAGGCCTACCGCGATTTTCGTTTGCACATCGAATTTCTGATCATGAAGCCCGGCGGCAACAGCGGCGTCTATTTGCAAAACCGCTACGAAATCCAGGTGCTAGATGGCGACAAGACGAAGCACGGCATGGGCGCCGTCATCAACGAAACCGAGTCGCCCTACCACGCCTACAAGGGCGTCGGCCAGTGGAACTCCTACGACATCACCTTCCGCGCCGCGCGTTTTCAGGACGGCAAGATGGTCGAGAAGCCACTCGTCTCCATGTTTTTCAACGGCATCAAAGTCCACACCAACATCCCCATCAACCAAGTCCACGGCGGGCCGAACTCCGGCCTCGATGGCGGCAACAAAGGCGGCAAAGGAATCACCGACACGCCCGGCGGTCTCAAGCTCCAGTGCGAAGGCCACGACGTCCGTTATCGCAATGCGTGGATCAAGGAATTGGACCTGACCGCAGCGGATACGGATTTTAAGGAGTAGGCGTATGCGCAAATTTTATCTCATTCTACTCGCTCTCAGCGCGGCGTTTATTATGAGCGGCTGCACCGGCATTTTACTCAATGTTCCAGCTACATTCGTAGATGCACGTTGCCCGGGACCCGACGGTGTAAATTTCAGTGATGGGGCTTCACGTGCTAGCGTGATTAAAAGATATGGCACTCCATTCAAGACTAGAACTTTTACGCCTCCTATTTCTGTTGTTCAGGCCCGAAAGTGCGGAGTGATACCGCTTGAACATATTGACAACTGCTCATTCTTTGATGGGCCAAAAGTTGAAAGCGGCGTTCGCATTGCACGTGTTGACGAATTTCGCATTCGAGGACCAATCGCAAGTCCAAGCGCCGGTCATGGGCTCGTTTCCTGGAATAACACTGCCGGATCGGCCGCTTATTGGACTCTGGGAATTTCAGAAATTTATTACTTTCCTCTCGCTGTCGGCTCCTTCGTTTTTCAGCTCGGATGCGTCACTCATTTATATGTGCTCTACTCGCCCACTGACACCTTTATATATCAGAGAGGACCTTTATTTACCAGAGATGCGCTTGACCATTATCGTATGGAGGGTGGTAGATAATTCTTCAGCAAAAACAGACACCCTGACGTTGGAGAGGCTGATGAGTAAGGTTCAATTCAAGGAGTAGGCTTCACCACGCCGCACTCGAAGGCGAACCACGTTGGGTTCAGCGCGCTCATTGCGGGCTTGAGCTTTTCGAGTTCGGCGGCGGGGCCGTGGAATTCAAGGCGCAGCAGGTCGGAGATTTTCTGCGCTTCATCGAGCAGGTCGCCGACGTTGGTGATGTGAGCCAGCGTGGCTTCAGCGCCGATGTAGCTTTCGCGGCAGAAAATCACGTCGTCCGAGATGGTGAAGTCGTAGCAGAGGCAGCGATCTTCCTTCGCGGTGCGGGCGACGAACTGCGGGAGCAGTGCCTTGAATGTGTCCATCTTTCCGGCGTGGACTTTGAAATACGGGTGGATGCTGACGACGTTGTTTTGCTGGCTCATGGTGTTGTGTTGTTGGTTTAAATTTCCACGGCGCGCTTCTCCGTGTGCGAGACGAGCGCGGCGGCGAAAAGCTCGTGGCTGAGCACCGCTTCATCCGGCGTCGCGCAGCCGAAGCGCCCGCCGAGCGAGCCCGCGCGTTCCGCCGCGAATGCCGCCAGCATTTGCTGAAAGCAATCCGCAAAGCCCGCTTCGAAAATCCCGCCCGTGACCACGGGGAATGCGCTGTCCGCCATGCCCACATCGTAGCGCTCCCACACCTGCTCCTTGCCGCGCCGGAACTGCCACACCGTCTTCGGCTCCTTCGTGGAAAAGCGCACGCCGCCATCGGTGCCTAGCACTTCGATGAACCACGTGTTCATTTCGCCCGGCGCGAGACGCTTCGTTTCCAGCCGCATCGGCACGGTGTCGTTCGGGTGTTCGGGGATTTCCACATCGCAGTGCAGCATCGCGTTATCCCACGTGTCGCAAGCCGCCATGCCGCCCTTGCCGTCGGGTCGCTCGTGCGTGATTTTTTGAAGCTGCGCATACACGCGCGCCGGACGCCACCCGAGGCGGAACGGCACGTGGCAGGCGTGCATCCCCAGGTCGCCCATGACGCCGATGGCTCCGCAAAATTTCACCTGCCGTTTCCAGTTGATCGCCTTCGTCGGGTCGAGATCGCTCGCGTGCCAGAAGCCGCTGCGAATCTCCAGCAAATGCCCCAGCTTTCCCTCGCCGATCACCCGCAGCGCGCGTTGCACGCCCGGCAGGAATGGCAGTTCCGACGAGCACCGCACAAAGCGCCTCGTTTCCCGCGCTACGTCGCGAATTTTCCGCGCAGCCGCGAGATCGATCCCGAAAGGTTTCTCCGCCAGCAAATCCTTCCCCGCCCGCAGCACGTCGAGATAGAGCGCTTCGTGCAGATGATGCGGCACCGCGACATACACCGCATCGAGTTCCGCATTCGCGAGCAGCTCGCGCGAGTCCGCCGTGATTTGTCGCACGGTCGGTATTTGACGGAACCACTCGCGCGTCTTTTCCGTGAGGTCGCACACCGCGGCCAACTCCACCCGCACGCCGACATCCGTGAGCGCGCACCAGCGCCCGATGGCGCTCGCCATTTCCCGTCCCATAAGCCCGCCGCCGATGATGCCGAGTCTGAGTGTTTTCATGCAGTCCGCGCGTTCTAGCGGGGGAAAGGGGCGCGTGGAAAGGGAAAGTCGCACCGCCCGCACGGACGCGCCGCTGAATCTCCCGCGTCTTGCGTTGCGCGGCGGCGATTGGCAAAAGGCGGCGGTGAACGAAGAACCTCCAGCCAAACGCCGCCGCCTTGGGAAACTTTGGTGGTGGATGCTCGCGATCTTTCTCGGCGCGTGTGGCTGGCAAATGTGGAACGTCCACCAATACAACGCCGCCGTGCGCGAGGCGAAGGAGGCGGGATTTAAGTGGAAATGCGATGACACCTACAGCCTGATCCGGAAGGACTGGCACAATGCGCTCGAAAAGGAGACATGGGGCGAGCACCCCCGCATACTTGATATGGGAGATGTCCCCGACCTTGGCCGTTACCGCGAAATGCTCCATCAGCTCCGACCGACGGATCTTTATGCTGGCGACTGCAAGTATGCGGATCTGCTTGTCCTGAAGGAACTCACCGCCCTGCGACGACTGCACCTCGGCGGCAACTCTCTTCAGAATGTGGACGGGCTCAAGGGGCTCACCGGACTCCAAGAACTCTCGATATACAATTGCTACGCCCTTCAAAATGTAGACGGGATCGCGGGATTCATCGGCCTTCAAAAGCTCCACCTCGGCCTTTGTCCTGACCTGCGCAGCCTTGACGGCCTCAAACGGCTCTCGGATCTGCAATATCTCGAAATCAGTCTTTGCCATGCACTGCAAAACGTGAACGCAATCGAGGGACTCACCGGCCTGCAGACACTCTGGATCAGCTATTGTCCAGGACTTCGAAACGTGGACGGACTCAAAAGACTAACCGGTCTAAAATGGCTGAACCTCGAAAAGTGCGACAACCTCGAAAATGTGGACAGCCTCAAAGGACACGCGGCACTCCAAGAACTCGACCTTTCCGGTTGCAATGCTTTGAAACACGTAAATGGCATCGAAGGGCTGACAAGCCTGCAAAAGCTGAACCTAAGCTCTTGCGACTCGCTGAAAAACGTGGACGGACTCAAAGGGCTCTTCGGCCTTCAAGAGATCAACGTCACCTGTTGCCCCGCCCTTCAAAATGTGGACGATCTCAAGGGACTCACCGCCCTCCGAGAGCTAGATCTCAGCGGTTGCTTCGCCTTGCAGAATGTGGACGGCATCGCAGGACTCACCGGGCTGCAAAAACTCAACCTCGGTGTCTGTTCAGTGCTGCAAAACGTGGACGGACTCAAGGGCCTCACCGCACTGCAATCGCTCAACCTCACTGGCTCCGACAAAATCCCCGCTGCCGCGCTGCGCGAACTGCGCGCCGCTCTGCCGAATACCGACATCACCTTCCCCGACGGCACTAAGAACCCGCCGCAGTAAGGCGCCGCTGCCCCCGCCAGCCCCATCGGGCTACAGAGAGGCTTCCCTGGGGAAAAGAGGAGCGTTATCGGACGCCGCAATAACGTTATCGGACGGCGGAGTAACGTTATTGGACGACGGAGTAACGTTATTGGACGGCGGAATAACGTTATTGAACTAAACCGCCTTCGGCGGAGCGTCGCGTGTCCCTCGTAAAAGCGGCGTGGATTTGACGTATCGAAGTTTTGTGGTGTGGTGCGGACGGTGGTGTTCTGTGTGGTGGCCTTGTTGAGCCGTTTTTCGCCGTATCTACCGCAAAGCTATGTTGTGCGACATTAAGGGTATCGTGGCGGTCTATGACTACACTCCGTCAAAAAATGACCGACGAGCTCGATTTGCGCGGGCTCTCTCCACACACGAAGGAAAACTATCTTGCCGCAGTCGCCCGGCTGGCGGGCCACTACGGCAGGCCACCGGATTTGCTCAGCGATACGGAGATTAAATCCTATCTGCTCCATTTGATTCGCGTGCGCGGATTGAAGCCGAACACGGTGAACGTGGTCGTCGCAGCGTTGCGCTTCTTTTTCGAGACGGTGTTGGGACGTTCGTTCACAGTCATTGTGCCGGCCCTGCCGCGCATGAAGCGCGGAGTGATGCGTCCGCAAGTTTACAGCATCGCCGAGGTGGAACGGCTGCTGGCGGCACCACGCCTTCACCCCAAGCACCGGGCGATTTTGATGACGGCTTACACGGCTGGGCTGCGTGTGAGTGAGGTCTGTGCGCTCAAGGTGGAGCACATCCTCAGTGGACGGATGCAGATTCGCGTGGTGTCGGGCAAGGGCGGCAAGGACCGTTACACGATTCTATCGGAGCGTCTGCTCCGGGAGTTGCGGGAGTATTGGAAAAAATGCCGTCCGTCATCGTGGTTGTTTCCCTCGCAAAGCGATCCGGCACGCCCGCTGACCACCCGCACGGCGCAACGGGTGTTTGACCGTGCGGTGAAGCTGGCGGGGCTGGATGAGCGCGGCGGGATTCATTCGCTGCGGCACAGTTTCGCGACGCACTTGCTGGAATCGGGCGTGGAACTGCCAGTTCTCCAGCGGCTGCTCGGCCATCGTTCGCTGTCGGTGACGGCTGTCTATCTGCACGTCGCCAGTTCGCGGCTGGCGGATGTCCGCAGCCCGTTTGACCGGACGGAACCGGCAATATCGGAAACGAAGACGGCCTGATTTTTGCACAATGTCTTCCCACGCCCTCGCGGCGCGTGGCGCTCCCCGCCCTTCGCTGGCGGAGGTGTTCCGCGTCGCATTGTGTTCGCGCACGGATGCTCCGCGCTGGCCCCCGCATCATTGGAAAGTGGTGCGCGCAATTGTGGCGTGCCGGACTCCGGCGCTCGGCGGCCATCTTTACCGCTGCGATGGATGCGGCGGCGGCCACTTCGTCCCCCACTCATGCCGCAACCGCCACTGCCCCGCCTGCCAGGGCGGATGCGGTGCGCGCTGGATGGAGAAGCAAAGTGCAATGCTGCTTCCCGCACCGTATTTTCACGTCGTATTCACGCTGCCCCACTCGCTGAACGCGCTTGTCGCGCAGAATCAGGCCGCGCTTTACAAGCTGCTCTTCGATGCCGCGAGTGCGACGCTGCTGGAGTTCGCAAGCAACGACCTCGGCGGGCAGCCCGGCATCACCGCCGTGCTCCACACATGGAGCCAGACGCTGCTCGACCACTACCACCTCCACTGCATCGTCACCGGCGG
>CAIYUV010000020.1 GCA_903929475.1 uncultured Spartobacteria bacterium | reverse complement strand
GTGTTGCCGTCGCCGATTTCGAGATGGGTGGGCTCGCCGGCGTATTTCAAATCCTGCGTGCGCTGGCCGATGGCTGCGAAGGAGAAGAATTGATTGCCGGTGCCAATCTTCGCCGGGCCGCTGAGTGATACGTGGTGCTGGAGCCAGCAGTCGTCGCCGAGCACGACATCCGGGCCGACGACGCAATACGGGCCGACCTCGCACCCGGAGCCAATCTCGGCGCGCGCATCAATGACCGCTGTTGGATGAATCTTTCCCACGGCTCAGGCATCCATGAGGCCGAACATGATCTCGGCCTCGCTCACTACTTCGCCATTCACGACGCACTGGCATCGGACTTTCGCGACGACGCGCTTTTTTGAAATGACATCCACTTTGATGAAGAGCGTGTCGCCCGGCACCACAGGCTTGCGGAATTTCACCGAGTCCGCGCTCATGAAATATCCAATCTTCCCCGCATTGCCCGGCTGGCCGAGCAGGAGGATGCTGCCCACCTGCGCCATCGCCTCCACTTGCATCACGCCCGGCATGATGGGGTGCCCCGGGAAGTGGCCTTGGAAAAATGGCTCGTTGACCGTGACGTTCTTCACGCCGGTGCACTGCGTTTCGGTCACGCTCACGATGCGATCCACCATGAGGAACGGGTAGCGATGCGGGAGCAGTTTCATCACGTCGTTCACGTCGAGCACGTCGCCGCCCTTCGGCGTGACGGTCGGCGGCACGAGCGCGATGTTCTTCGCGAATTGCTTCGCCACTGCTTTCGCCAAATCCGTGTTCGGACCGTGGCCGGGCTTCACTGCGATGACGTGTCCTTTGATCGCACGCCCGAAAAGCGAGAGGTCGCCGATGATGTCGAGAATCTTGTGGCGCACGAACTCGTCCTTGAATCGCAGCGGCTCCTTGCCGAGCACCTGCTCGCCGCGAATCACGACGGCATTCTCCAAACTGCCGCCCTTGATGAGCCCCTTGTCCATCAGCGGCTTCACGTCTTCGTAAAAAACAAACGTGCGCGCGTTGGCGATTTCCTTTTTGTAAATCGCGGGCGTGATCTCCGTGGAGAAGAACTGCGTGAAGCGCCCATCCGGCCCCACGTTCGTGCAGGAAATCCGGAAGGCGCTGTCGGGCACGATGGTCATCAGCGAGCCGCTGCGGGTCTCGATGTGAATGGGCTCGGTGATTTCGTAATACGCACGCGGCACCGGCTGCTCGACGATGCCAGCCTTGGCGATCAGCTCCACATATTGCTGCGCCGAGCCATCGCCAATCGGCGGCTCGCCGGAGTCCATTTCGATGAGGCAATTATCCACGCCCATGCCCACGAGTGCGCTGAGCACGTGCTCTACGGTATGCACACGGGCGCTGCCCTCGGCGATGGTCGTGGCGCGCTCGACCGTTTTTACGTGCTCGATTTTTGCATCAATGATCGGCTCATCCGGCAAATCACTGCGCTTGAATTTCCGCCCGTGCCCGGCGGGTGCAGGATGAAGTGTGAGGACGACTTTTTCCCCGGTGTGAAGCGAACTACCTGCTACGGAGACGCTTTGCCCAAGGGTGCATTGATTTTGGATCATTCGTTTGTTTGCGGAAAATGCGCGCCCTTATGAGTGAGCGCACCGCTTCACGGCAAGCGCGAACGTCCAGCCCTACGCCGGCCCCAGCAGCGTATCCACGTAGCGGGCATTCGTGCGGCGCAGGCGCTCGCCGATTTC
>CAIYUV010000019.1 GCA_903929475.1 uncultured Spartobacteria bacterium | reverse complement strand
TTCCCATTCTGCTTGCGGATGCCGAAGGCGGACGCCTCACGCCGTCGGTCGTGCATTTTCCAAGCGAGGGCGAGGCAGTCGTGGGGCGCGCGGCTTCGCGGATGCGTGCGCTGGATCCTGCAAACACGGTGTATTCGGCGAAGCGGTTCATCGGTCGCCGGGCGGGAGAGGAGTCAGACGACGTGTCGTATCGAATCGCCGGCAAACGCGGTGAGCCTGTGCGCATCGTTGCGCGCGAACGCGAGATGGCGCCGGAGGAAATTTCGGCGCTCGTCTTGAAAAAACTGCGCACCGACGCGGAGTGTGCGCTTGGAGAACCGGTGACGCGTGCAGTGATCACGGTGCCCGCCTATTTCAACGACGCGCAACGCAACGCCACCAAGCGCGCGGGCGAACTTGCGGGTTTGACTGTCGAGCGCATCGTGAACGAGCCGACTGCTGCGGCGCTCGCCTATGGATTGGATCGGCTGCGTGAGAAATCGAAAATCGCCGTGTTTGATCTGGGCGGCGGCACGTTCGATATCTCGATCCTCGAACTCAATGCGGGCGTCTTTCAAGTGCTCGCCACGAACGGAAACACACGTCTCGGCGGCGATGACATTGACGCCGCCGTCGTGGCAGAACTCGCCGCGCTCATCCCGGATGATCCGACGATTCTCCCGCGCCTCCGCGAAGCCGCCATCGTAGCGAAGCACGCGCTTTCCGCAGACGACACCGCACTCATCGAATTGCCGTTCATCGCCGGCGGACGCAGCTTTTCGCACACACTCACGCGCGCAGATTTGGAGCGGCTCGCACGACCAGTCGTCGAGCGCACACGCGCGCATTGTCTGCGTGCGCTGGCCGACGCGCATATGAAGCCGGAGGAACTGGACGAAGTGATCCTCGTCGGCGGGCAGACGCGGATGCCGTTGGTGCGACGGCTGGTCGCCGAGATTTTCGGACGCGAGCCGAACACGGATCAAAATCCCGACGAAGCGGTGGCCATCGGCGCGACCATCCAGGCGGGCATCCTCGGCGGCGCGGTGCAGAATGTCGTGCTGCTCGACGTGACGCCGCTCTCGCTCGGCATCGAGACCTTTGGCGGGCTGATGAATGTGATCATCCCCCGCAATTCCACCATTCCCATCAAGCGCGGCGAGCTTTTCACCAACGCAGTCGCCGGGCAGCGCTCAATGCTCATCCGCGTGTTGCAAGGCGAACGCGAACTGGTGCGGGACAACTGGGAACTCGGAAAATTCGACCTCGCCTTCGAGCCAGCGCCCAAGGGACACGCGCGCGTCGGTGTGCAGTTTGAGATTGATGCAAACGGCATCCTTCACGTTCTCGCGCGCGACACAAAGACGGGCGCGGAGCAGCGCGTCGAGATGCGCAGCGCCGTGGACGTGAGCGACGAGGCCGTGGAGAAAATGCTCGGCGATTCGCTCGAACACGCCTTCGAGGACATGAACGACCGCGCATTCACCGAGGCAAAGTTGAAAGCCGACGAAATGCTCCCCGCTGTGCGCACAGCGCTCGCGCAAATCGGCTCCGAACTCGAAACCGTGGAGCGGGAACTCATCATGAGACGTGCGCAGGAAGTGGAGTCAGCCATTGCCGATGGAGGTGCGACCGCACTAAAGAAAGCCGTCGCTAATCTCGATCAAGCAACACAGCAACTCGCCGCTCTGCTTGTCGAGCGTGCGATGCGCCGCTAGACGGCGAGCTTCGTGCGGCCGGAGAGTGCGCGGGAGAGGGTGAGTTCGTCGGCGTGTTCGAGGCCGCCGCCGGCGGGCATTCCCTGCGCGAGGCGCGTGATGTTCACGGGGAGATCGCGCAGGAGGCCGGCGATGTAGTTTGCAGTGGCCTCGCCCTCCACATCGGAGCCGAGCGCGAGGATGATCTCGGCGGGTTTTTCGTCGCGGATGCGCACGAGCAATTCACCGATGCGGAGGTGCTCCGGGCCGATGTGATCGAGCGGGGAGATGCGCCCGCCGAGCGCGTGATAGCGCCCGCGAAATACGCTCGTGCGTTCGAGCGGGAGGATGTCGGTGGGCTGCTCGACGACGCAGAGCAGCGTGCCGTCGCGGTGCGCGTCCGCGCAAAAATCGCACAGTTCGGCGGTGGTGAAGTAGCCGCAGCGCGGGCACGGATGGATTTGCACTGCGACACTTTGGATCGCGGCGGCGATGTCAGCCGCGCGGGAGTCGCGCCTTTGCACCATCCATAGAGCGATTCGCTCAGCGCTGCGTGGGCCTATGCCGGGCATCCGCTTGAGTTCGGCGATGAGTGCTTGGATGGGTGCAGGGTAGGAGATGCGTTTCACGATGAGGGATGTAGCACGCGCGCTTCGTTGGGCGCAACCACCGCAGTCATCCGGTGTTTGCAAGATGAATTCGCAGCCAGAAATGCCCGCGTTCGCAAAGTTTCGTTTGCCTTCGCTGGAGCGTCCGTTACCTCTCTCGCACTTTTTACGAAATGGAAGAGCACCCTCAGCCTGAAGACGAACAGCAAACCGAAGCCGCCGAACAATCGGATGAAGCAGTGATCCAAGAATTGGCGGCTATGGAAACCACGACCGAAGAGTCCCCCGCCGTTGAGGAGGTGGAGGTCGCATACGTGGAGCCCATTCACACACTCGACCACGTGGATATGTATCTTCAGGTCGGGCAGGAGGCGGGTGCGTCGGACATTCATCTCGCCGTCAATGTTCAGCCAACATGGCGGCTGTTTGGAAATCTTGAGCCGATCTGGTTACAGGCGGACGTCGTCACTGCGGATGACACCGAGCGGCTGGCGATGGGTTTTTTGAACGACGAGCAAAAGAAGCGACTGGCCGAAAAGGGCGACATTGATTTCGCCTACGCCACGGAGTTTGGCCGCTTCCGCGCCAGCGTCGTAAGGCATCGCCTTGGTCTCGATCTTGTTTTCCGCATCATCAGCACGAGCGTCCGCACGATGGATCAACTCGGCCTTCCCGAGACGCTGAAGATGCTCTGCCAATATCAGAACGGCCTCATCCTCGTCACCGGTTCCGTCGGTTCCGGCAAAAGCACGACGCTCGCGGCGATGGTGGATTACATCAACGAAACGCGGCACGAGCACATCATCACGCTCGAAGACCCCATCGAATACGTCATCCAATCGCGCAACTGCCACGTCACGCAGCGCGAAGTCCACACGCACACGAACAGTTTTGCCGCCGCGCTGCGTGGTTCGCTCCGTGAGGATCCCGATGTGATCATGGTCGGTGAAATGCGCGACCTCGAAACCATCCAACTCGCAATCACCGCGTCCGAGACCGGTCACTTGGTTCTCGCCACGCTCCACACTGGAAATGCCGCGCGCACTTTGGATCGCGTGCTCGATGTTTTCCCCGTGGATCAGCGCGAGCAAATCCGCGTCATGGTTTCCGAATCCCTGCGTGGTATCATTTCCCAGCAACTCGTGCCGACGCGGGACGGCAAAGGCCGCGCGCTTGCACTCGAAATTCTCCTGCGCACCGAAGCCGTAGCAGCGTGCATCCGCGACGGCAAAACTTTCATGCTCCCCGGCGTGATGCAGACCGGCGGAAAATTAGGCATGGTGCTCATGGATGACTCCCTGCTGAATCTTTACCGTGCGGGCCTTATCACTCCCGAGGAAGCCTATATGCGCTCCGAGCAAAAGGCGCTCATGCGCACGCAACTCACAGGCAAGTAATTTTCCTTCGACATGGCCTACATTGACCAATTCTTTCAATTCCTCGTAGAGCACGGCGCATCCGATCTTCATCTCGGAGAAAACCAGCCGCCCAAGATGCGCCTTCACGGCACGATCATTCCCATCCGCGAAACGCCTTTGAGCCACAAGGAGCTTGCCGGGATGATGGAAGAAATTTGCGGCCCAAAAAAGTGGGCGCGTTTCATGGAAAGTGGCGACCTCGATTTCGCCTACGAGATGAACGAGGACTCGCGCTTCCGCTGCAACTACCTCAAGCAAACCAGCGGCCTCGGCTGCGTCTTCCGTCTCATCCCTACGAAAATTTTGTCGCTCGACCAGCTCGGCGTCCCGCCGGTCGTGAAGGAATTCGGCCATATGAAAGGCGGCCTCGTCCTCGTCACCGGCCCCACCGGCTCCGGCAAGAGCACTACGCTCGCCGCGCTGATTGACTACATCAATACCAACTTCAACCGCCACATCATCACGGTCGAAGAGCCGATTGAATTCGTCCACTCCAACAAGCGGAGCATCATCACCCAGCGCGAAGTTCCCGATCATTGCGCGAGTTTTGCGCAAGGACTGAAAGCATCGCTCCGCGAAGACAGCGACATCGTTCTCGTCGGTGAAATGCGCGACCTGGAAACCATCCAGCTTGCGCTCACCGCAGCCGAGACCGGCCTCCTCGTCTTCGGCACACTGCACACGAACAACGCCCGCAAAACGGTGGATCGCATGGTGGACGTTTTCCCATCCGACCAGCAGGCGCAGGTTCGCACCATGCTCTCGAATTCCCTCCGCGGAGTCGTCGCCCAGCTTCTTTTGAAAAAGACGCAGGAGTCCGGCGGCGGACGCATGGCTGTGAACGAAATCCTCGTCGTCAACAGCGCCGCAGCGGCAATCATCCGCGAAGGTGCAACGCAGAAAATGCAGGACGTGATCATCGGCGGAAAAGGGCAGGGGATGCAGTTTATGGACGACGCCATCTGGACGGCGATGCAGCAAGGCAAGGTCAGTCCGATGGAAGCCTACATGAAGGCCATAGATAAAAACCGCTTCCGCGTATTCCTCGGCAAAGACGCGAACGTATTGTAGTCCTTCTGTCACCACGCCCCTTTTGAATATCGCCGGACAAATTTACGAGTTCGCTCAGCACGTTCGCCTTTCCGCCTCTGTGCTCATTTTGATTTGTGCGTCGGCCTTCATCCATGCCGCCGAGGTAACTCTTGCCAACTCACAATTGAATTTTCTCCCGTGGCCGAAGTCCGTGGATGTCGCGACGGGCATGGTGCACATCGGCGATGCGTCGCGCATCGTGGTTTTGAATGAGGAGCTGAAACCGCTTGCGGAAATTTTGCAGAATGAATTTCGGATCGTCTCCGGCATCAACATCACGGTCGCCGGGGCACCGGCGCGCAATGGCGACATCGTGCTGGCGATCAATAAAAAGCTGAAGGCGGGGGAGGATGTTCTCAGTGTGCGGAAGGGCGAAGTCGTCAGGACGCGCGATGGTGCATATCGGCTCGTTGTGAAGGATGGCGTGTATGTCGAGGGCTTCGACTATCGTGCGGTGGCTGAAGGGACGGCGACTTTGTTGCAGGCTGTCAGGAGGTTTGAAAAATTCGCCGACATCCCCGTGATGACGATTTTCGATTGGCCTCACGCGGACTACACAGGCGTGATGCTGGATTTGGCGCGTCAGGCAAACACCATCGAGGACATCCGGCGCTGCATCACGGTGTGTCGTGCTTTCAAAGTGCGCTATGTGCAGCTCCACATGACGGACGATCAGGCGTGGACGTTTCCATCCACGGCCTACCCGAAGCTCGGAACAATGAACGGCTCGGCACATGGCGGGCCGCCGCCGCAGCGCTACGATCTCGACGAACTCAAGGCACTGGTAAAGTTTGCCAACGAGCGCGGAGTGACGCTGGTGCCGGAGTTGGAAACACCCGGTCATTCCGGCAACGCCTGCGGCACGCTGCCGGAAATTTTCGGCTACATAGACCCTGCCACGAAGATGCCCGTGGGGAAGGGGATGATGAACATCGCGAACCCGAGGCTCTACGCGGCGCTCGATACGATCATCGGCGAGATGTGCGATGTGTTTGCATCGTCGCCGTATTTTCACATCGGATTCGATGAGGTCTCGGGTCTCGGAAACGTCGCCGCCACGCCCGAGGCGCAGGCTTTCATGCAGGAGAAGAACATGAAGAACGCGGGCGAACTGATGACTTACTTTGCGGTGCAGGTGAATGAAATGGTGAAGAAGCGCGGACGAAAGACGATCATCTGGGAGGGCGCGGCCAATGGTGCGGCGAAGGACATCATTCACATGACGTGGGACGGCGGCGCACGCACAGCCGAGCGGCTCGTGGCGCAGGGCATCACGACGATCACCGTGCCGTGGAATCTCGCAGGAGTGCCGTGGCAGGATTGGACGATGTATCACTCGAACGGCAGCGTGCTGAAAAAAGGCGACCCGGTTCTCGGCGCGATGCTGCCGGTCTGGGAGCAGAAAGGGGAGGTGCATTTGCGCTGGTTGCGCGGCGGGCTGGCGGCACGGCAGGAGCGCACGTGGGGACCGGATACGCTGATTGAGCCCGCGAACTTTGAGCGTCGTGTTACGATGTGCGACTTGGTTCTCGACCGGATGCTTTACGGATTTGCGATTGAACACACTCCGAGGGTCCCGGAGGGATTCACGAACCGGCAAATCACCACGCAAACCATGCTCACGCTCCCGACATGGGGCACTTACGGCACAGTGCGTTTCACGACGGATGGCACGGAACCAACTGCGCAGTCGCCGGAATTTGCGGCCGCAATTCCGCTCGCGGATAATTTTACGATCAAGGCGCGCCTCTTCGACAAGAAGGGAAATTCTGCGGGGCAGACTTGGACGCAGCCTTACATTTTTAACCCGCTCACGCTACAAGCGCAGGGTCTCCTGCCGGAAGGCGCATGGTTTGCCGACACGGCGACCGTGACTGTCGTATCCACGATGAAAGCGGGAACGGTCCGCTACACGCTCGATGGCTCTGCACCGCTGCCGACTTCGCCCGCCTACGCAAAACCGCTCACGATCACCGCGACCACGACGATCAAAGCACGGTGGTTCGACGCACAAAACGTGGGGCGCGGGGACGTCGCCAGCGCCACTTATCAAAAGCTCGTCACTGTGAGCCACGCCGCAGTGAACAAGCCCATCACGATGACCGTGACCGCGCAACTCACCGACCCCGCACAAAACGCAAAGCTGCTTGTGGACGGCGTTCTCACGCGCGGCGGCGCATGGGGCGCTCCCGAGGTGCTCCGTCTCGGCAGCAGCGATCTCGATGCGGTCATTGATATGGGAGCGAAGACGGAAGTCCGCAAAATCATCGTGCGATGCATCTATTGTCAGGAGGCTGGAATTTACCCGGCGAAGCACATCGAGGTTTCCGTTTCCGATGACGGGCAGACTTTCACAAAAGCTGGCACTGCGGACTACAAAGTTCCCGACGCACGTGGCGCGGATGGTTCTTCCATCAAAGAAATCGTCATCGAATCAAACGGCACTGGCCGCTACGTGAAAATTTTCTGCAAGAACAACGGCCAGCTCCCCGCATGGCACAATTCCCCCGGCGTGCTCGGGCACTTGATGCTCGACGAAATCCTTGTGAACCCGACCGAAGCGAAACAGTAGGCGGTGTGAGGCGCGCTAAATCTTGGCGCTCGAATAGTCCCAGCCTTCGCGATACGCGGCGCGCTTGATGAAACGTGATGCGTCCGGCATGCCGACAACTTCGAGTTTCGCGCTGTCCCATTCGATGGGTTTTCCGACGCGCATCGCAAGTCCGCCGATAAGACCCAGTTCGGTGAGCGGCGCTGCGTAATCGAACTTCGACATGAAATCGAACGCCTTGCCGTTCTTGATCGCGAGCGTCCACTCCTCCTGCGGCTCACCGGCCTTCGGGCTGCGCGGGTATTTTTTTTCCGGCGGATGCGCGAGAAACTCCGCGCGCCGCGCCTCGGGGAAAATGAGCGGCTTGTTGCACTGATCGCCGATGTTGAGAATCACGCCTTCGCTGCCGACGATGATCCAGCCGCCGGGGCCGAGTTTGTTTTCGCCGAGTTCCGGCGGAATGGGCGGAAGCAGCGGCGCGCCCTTGGCGTCCTTGCCCTCATACCACGTCATCGTGATGTCGCCGAGCTTGGCGTGATCTTTCCAATGATACTTCACCACTGCGCCGCGCGGCCACGCTGTGTCGGTGAGGTCTTCCATCGTTGCTTCGACATGACGCGGCACGCCGAGATCGAGTGCGTAAAAAATCGGATCCATGAGATGGCAGCCCATGTCGCCAATCGCGCCGGAGCCCCATTCGAGATAGCCGCGCCATTTGAACGGATGAATGTTTGGCGCGTAGGCGTGATCGGGCGTCTGCGCGAGCCATTGCTTCCAGTCCAGATACTCGGGCGCATCGGTGGTATTAAAAATCGCGTCCTTTCCCTGCGGCCAGATCGGACGGTTCGTCCAAACGTGGACTTCCTTCACTTTTCCAATCGCACCGGCCTCGATCCATTCCCTGAGTTTGCGGTTGTCGTCGTAGGTGTGTCCCTGATTGCCCATCTGTGTGATGACGCCCTTTTTGTTCGCAGCAATGTGCATCTCGCGCAGTTCCCACAAAGTGTTCGCGAGCGGCTTTTGCACGCACACGTGTTTGCCAAGCGCGATGGCGTGCATGGCTGCGGGGAAGTGCATGTGGTCGGGCGTCGAAATTGTCACCGCTTCGATATCCTTCACCTCGTCGAGCATCTTTCGGAAGTCCGTGTATGCCTTCGCGCCCGGATATTTCGCCGCCGCTTTCGCCAGCGTGCGCGAATCCACATCGCAAATCGCCACGACATCATTGCCGCCGCGTTCCGCGTAGCGAATATCACCCTCGCCTTTTCCACCGACGCCGATTCCCGCGAGACGGATTTTGCGACTCGGTGGCGGCCCGCTCTGCGCCCAAAAGACACGTGGCACGAGGATGCCGCTGGTGGTTGCGGCGAGGCCTTTGAGAAAGGAGCGGCGCGATGTGGAGAAGGGACGTTTTTGCATGGAGTTGATCAGTTGTGCGATTAGCGGAGGCTGAACAGCGCGGCGGCGAGGAGGCAAACAAGACTTTCAGAAAAGTTCGAACATCAATCGCCACGCCCGCGTTTCTTCAACTGATCAGCAGCAGGCGCAACGGATCGCCGGGGCGCGTTTCGGGAGCGCGATGAATACACGGAGGGACTGGGCTGCCGGGCCATTCCGTGGCGATGCGCCAGAGGTTGCCGATGCCGAAGGAATATGGCCGCGCGTGCGGCAGCGGGGCGTAGTGCAGGTCGTAGCAGTGTTCGCTGAGAAATTCGCGGAAGGACTCTGAGGTGGACCCCGTTCTTCGGCCAGAGATGATAGAAATTAAGCTATGGCGGAAAAGCGTGTGAGTGAGTGATGACGGGATGCTTTATTGTGGTCAAGGCGGAAGGGTGTGATTTGCGGAGGTGGCTCCGATAGTTTG